>CAZSUH010000208.1:0-1636 GCA_964609905.1 uncultured Verrucomicrobiota bacterium | reverse complement strand
CGATATTTGTGCTTGGACATTTTGACGCGGCGTTTTTTCTTGATGGAACCCACAGACGGTCCTCCTCTTGATGCTTACGGAATGACTTTGTTGAGCGAAATTTCGATGATCCCCTCGGCCCCGGCCCGCTTCAGCTCCGGAATGATCTCGCGGACCACCTTCCCCTCGACCACCGACTCGATGGCCACCCACCCCTTGCTGCCCAGCGCATTAATGGTCGGCGCGTGCAGGGACGGGAGGATTTTCGCGATCGCCTTGACCCGCTTCTGCGCGGCGTTCATCTTGAGCAGCACGCGCGTTTCGGCCGCGAGCGCCCCCTTCAGCAGCAACGACAACTGTTCGATCTTGTTGCGTTTCCAGGCATTGGCCCAAGCCTTCTTGTTGGCGATCAGCTTGGTCGTGGACTCCAGCACCGTATCCACGATGCGCAGGTTGTTGGCCCGCAACGAGGAGCCGGTCTCGGTCAGTTCCACGATCGCATCCACCAGCTCGGGCGCCTTGACTTCCGTGGCGCCCCAGGAAAACTCGACCTCCGCCTGGACGCCGTGCTTTTTCAGGTAGCCCCTGGTCAGGCCCACGGCCTCCGTGGCAATCCGCTTGCCCTGCAGGTCCTTGGCCGACTGGATCGGCGAGTCGTTGGGCACGGCCACCACCCAGCGGACGGGGCGCAAGCCCTGTTTGGCGTAAATCAGGTCGGCCACCTCCACCACATCCGAGCCGTTCTCCACGATCCAGTCATAGCCGGTCATGCCGGCGTCCAGTGTCCCGCGTTCCACGTAGCGGCTGATCTCCTGGGCGCGAATCAGGCGTCCTTCCAACTCGGGATCGTCAATGGCCGGAAAATAAGAGCGTGAACCGGTTTTGATCTTAAACCCGGCTTTCTCCATCATCGAAAAGGTCGCCTCCTGAAGGCTCCCTTTTGGCATTCCCAGCACCAATTTGCTCATGCGTCACCTGGCTCCACGTCTGCGCTTTGAAAGATAAGGGGGCATATAGTAGTAAACCGGCCGCGGCAAGTCCAGCCCCGTTTTTCAATCTTCCGCGGCCGGAACGATGGCCACGCGGCGGCCGACAAGCCGGATTCGCCCCTCGGCCAGCAGGCGCAGCGCCTCGGGATAGGCCCGGTGTTCCTGCTCCTGGATCCGGGCGTGAAGGGTTGCCGGCGTGTCGTCCTCCTGCACCGGCACCGCCTTCTGGAGAATGATCGGCCCGGTGTCCGTTCCGGCGTCCACGATATGAACCGTGCAGCCCGTCACCTTGGCCCCGTAGGCCAGGGCCTGTTTCCAGGCCTCCATGCCCGGGAAAGCGGGCAGCAGCGCGGGATGAATGTTGAGCACCCGGTTCGGGAACGCTTCCAGCAGGCCCTTTTTCACAATCCGCATATACCCCGCCAACGCCACCGCCTGAACCCCGTGAGCGCGGAGCGTCTCGATCACGCGTGTCTCGGCCGGCCCCTCCAGCTTCGTCTTGAACGGCGCCGGGTCGATGTAGAAAGCAGGGATCCCGTGCTTCCGGGCGCGCTCCAAAATGAAAGCATCCGGCACGTCGGCGATCACGCAGGCGATTCGGGCGTTCAGCCGGCCCGCCGCGATCGCGTCGATCAGCGACTGGCAGTTGCTGCCCCGGCCCGAGCCCA
>CAZSUH010000207.1:0-1682 GCA_964609905.1 uncultured Verrucomicrobiota bacterium | reverse complement strand
CCCGGATTATTCACGAAAACTGACTTGTACCTAAAATAGAAGTGGAAAAGTCCTTCGCATCTTGTTAAGATGCAGTTACTTGCGATAACACGAAAGGACTTTTCCACAGCCATGATAGCTCAACAGGGTGTTCTTTTCCAAGATGTTTTTGAAAAAGCCGTTGAAGCCTGTTTTTCCGACGAAAAACTGAGCACGGACGGCGGCTCGATTCTGCTCAAAGCGGCCGACCGGCGAATGGGTTTGATCGGCGAGATGAGTGCCATGCTCTCGGACTCCCGGATGCCCGGTAAGGTGGAACATCCTTTGACGGACTTGATGGCTCAGCGGATTTACTCGATCGCTTTGGGTTATCCCGACGGCAACGATGCGGCCCGGCTTAAAGATGACGGCATGTTGAAACTGCTTTGCGATCGCGACCCCGGCTCAGCCGCAACCCTGGGCTCGCAGCCCACGATCTCACGCTTTGAAAACGACCTGAACGCCCGTTCCCTGCTGCGGCTCGGCCAGGCTTTCGCCCGCAACGTTCTGAACTACCAACGGCAACAACGCGGAGGGTCCCGCCGTCCGCGGCGCCTCATCATCGATCTGGACCCGACCTGCGATCCCACCCATGGCCGGCAACAGTTGACGCTTTTCAACGGGTATTACGACGCGTGGTGCTATTTGCCTGTGGTGCTGACCATCAGCTTCGACAACGAACTGCGCAAATATCCGCTAGCCGCTTTACTGCGGCCCGGGAATGCCTCGGCCATGGTCGGGGTGCCGGGGTTGCTTCGCCGAGCACTCCGGGCGGTGCGGGAGTTTTTCCCGCATACCAAGCTCTACTTCCGTGCCGATGCCGCTTATGCCGTCCCCGGTCTGCTCGATTGGCTTGAGGCCGAAGGCATTCGGTACGCCATTTCCCTGAGCAGCAACAGCAAACTCAAGAAAGTGGTGCAGCCCGCCATGGCGCGGGTGCGGGCGTCTGTGGAACGAACCGGAAGCACCAAGCGGGAATATGGTCTGTGGCTCCACCGTGCCGGAACCTGGGAAACGCCTCGCTTCGTGAGCTTCAAGGCTGAGGTGGTCGCCGAGATGGGCGACATCCGTGATAATGCCCGCTTCGTTGTCCATCGGTTGCCCATGAATGTAGGAGCGGCAGGCACGTTCGATTTTTATTATGGCCACAGCGACATGGAAAATACGCTCAAAAGCCTCAAGGACGATCTGGCCATGGACCGCACCAGTTGCTGTTCGTTCCTGGCCAACCAGTTCCGGATCATCATGACGTTGGCGGCTTATGCGCTGATGATGACCGTTTCCGAACATGCGGCGACGGTGGACCTGCAACGGGCCACCATGGGAACGCTTCGTATTCGACTGTTGAAAATCGCGGTCCGCATCAAAAGCTCCGTGCGCCGGGTGTTGCTGGAGTTCACGGGGCACTTCCCCTGGGCTGAAGACTGGATGTCCTGCGCGCTGGCAATCGGCGCCGTGCCCAAGGGCTGAACGACCGACAGAAAAACACGTTTTTCAAACCCCGCAAGGCCGGGGTCTGTCTTGCGTCGGCATTTTGACTGATTTTCGGCTGTCTCTGAAACAGAAGTGACCCGTGATTTTGACCCGGAACTGGTCCTGTGCTGAAACGGCCACGTCAAAAGAATCAAATTGCCTTCAACAGGCTCTTTCGTGAATAATCCGGG
>CAZSUH010000206.1:0-1821 GCA_964609905.1 uncultured Verrucomicrobiota bacterium | reverse complement strand
CCAGGCGGCCGCGGAAAGGGCCATCGTGGCCCAGATTCCCCGGAGCATCTGGCCTCCGACCCGCCTCCAGGCCGGGGTCAACTCGTCCACCTGAAACGGATCGGGCTTCAGAAATGCGGGCACGGTCCGGTTCAACAGGGGCGCGACGAGCAGCAGACCGCCGACCAGGCAGAACGACAGGATAAAGCCGCGGTCGAGCGCCTGGAAAGGATCCAGACCCACGATCAGCAACGCCGCCGCCGCTAGCGCGGAGCCGCCGTCCGGGCGGCGGCCCGCGAGGGTGGCCCCGAAAAAGAGACACGCCATGATGCAGGCTCGCAGGGCGCTGGCCGACGCGCCGGTGCCCATGGTGTAAATCACCAGCAGGGGCGCGAGGATGGGAAACCACCAGGGCCGGCCAATGCCCGTCACGCGAAGCAGGGAAGCGAGCAGCCATGACACCATTCCCACATGAAGCCCAGAGATGGCAATGACATGAAATGTGCCGGTGGTCATGAAATCCTGTTTGATCGAAGCGGGCAGACGGATCCGGGTTCCGACCAGCAACGCCTGCAAAAGGCCGGCTTCATCCGGGTGATCGGCGATGCCGGCGGAAAGGATTTGCGACGCGCCGCGGCGCCGGCGTTCGCAGAACTGGCGGAAAGAGTTGCCCCGCTCGCGCTCCAGGAAACGAGCGCCATACGGGCCGGACCGAATCGCTGCCGGATCGATTCCGGCGACGATACCATGAACGGACCAGCGCTCGCCGTAGGCGGGGGGCGGCACGGCCCGGGGCTTGACCCAGGTGACCATCAGGTTTCCTCGGACGGTACGGGGCGGCGCGGACGTGTCCGCCCGGATCGACTCGACACGCATCGGGAAACGGAGCGAAAAAGGTCCGTTTTTTTGCACGGGAACCGGATCGCCCGTAACGATTCCCACCGCCTCCACGCGGGCGTGCGGATCGCGCGGGAGCCACAGTCGCACGTCCGCCGGTGAAATAGGCGAAGCGGCCAGTGTGGCCGCCAGAGCGGCCAGTCCGCCTGCCAACGCCAGGATTCCCGCCGACACAAGACCCATTTTCAGCGGGGTGCGGCCTGGTGAAAAAAGAGCAACCAGCAGGACTATCAATAAAAACGCGTCTGCGGCGAACAGCCCGACCGGGGAAGGACGGATAGCCAAGCCGGCCAGTGTGCCGATGAGGCTGGTCGCGGCGACTCCAATCAATGGGCGCCGCCGCATTTAACGGATTTGCCCGGCCCGAGCCAGGGCGAGGGCTTCCACGCTCTGGATTTCGGCAAAGCCCTGCGAACTGACCGGATTCAACCCCGCGCTGGCTTCCATGGAGGAGTCGGCCTCGTTGTACAGCGAGGCTTTGCAGCCGGTCAGGGACTGGAAGAGGATGTTGCCCTTATACAGGCCTACCGTAACCGTGCCGGAGGCGTGTTGGGCGAATATCCCGATGGCGGCCCGGGCGGCCTGGGTGACGGGATCGAAGTAGCGGCCGTCGTAAATCTGGTCCGCAATCAGTTTGGAGAGCTGTTGAAAGAGCAGGGTGGAACGGCGGTCCATAACGGCCTGGTAGAGATAGCGCAGGGCCGTTCCCAGAAGTTCCATGCCCGGCGCCTCGTAAACGCCTCGGCTCTTGGTGCCCACAATCCGGTTTTCGAGCGCGTGTTTCATGCCTACGCCGTTCCGGCCCCCGATCTGGTTGGCGGCCTGCATGGCGGCGATGGGATCCATGTCCAGTCCGTTAATCTGGACCGTTCGGGCCTTTTCAAAGCGGATCGTCACCGATTCGACGGCCTCGGGCGCCGCCATGGGCCAGACGCCCATGGTGGG
>CAZSUH010000205.1:0-1889 GCA_964609905.1 uncultured Verrucomicrobiota bacterium | reverse complement strand
CTGCGCATTACGAATGCGCTGCTCTACCAGCTGAGCTACGTTGGCTTCGACAAAATAGATGGAACAGCATACACGGACCCGGAGGAAAGTCAAGATGCCGGCGAAAAAATCGAACCCGCGGTGGGACGTCCTCGTCCTCGGCGGCGGCACCGCGGGCGTCGTCGCCTCCATCCAGGCCGCCCGACTGGGCGCCCGCACGCTCCTGGTGGAGAAGAACGCCCTGCTCGGCGGCACCATGACCGCCGGCGGCGTGGCTTTCCCCGGTCTCTTCCATGCCTGGGGCAAACCGATCATCGCCGGCATCGGGTGGAACCTGGTCCAAGAGTGCGCGCATCTGTCCAACATGACGCTGCCCGACTTTTCCCTGCCGGACCGCAAACATTGGGAACAACAGGTGCGGCTCGACGGCAACCTTTTCGCCGCCCTCTGCTTCGAAGCCGTGGTCGAGGCCGGTGTCCAGCCGCTCCTGCACGCCATGCCCGCTGAAGTCATTCCCCTGCCCGACGGCGGTTGGAGCGTCCCCCTCTGCACCAAGGACGGCATCCGGCTGGTGGAAGCCTCCGTCGTGGTGGACGCCACCGGCGATGCCAACGCCGTCGCCATGGCCGGCGGCCTGCTCCGGGTGCCCGAAGCGGTTCAACCCGGCACCCTGGTGTACCGGGTGAGCGGCTACGATCCCGCCGCACTCGATCTCCCGGAACTCGAACGCCGGTTCGCGACCGTCGTTGAACAGGGGCTCCTGGACCCCCTCGCCGCCGGCTGGGTGGCGGGCCCGGGAATGCTGTCGGGCTGGCTCCAAAACCAGGGCTCGAACAGCAACCACGTGCCCGTCTTCGACGGCCATTTGAGCGAGGGCCGCACCCGTCTCGAAGTGGAGGCCCGGCTCGGATTCCTCAAGCTGTTCCGCTTTCTTAAAGAACAACCCGGCCTGGCGGGGCTCCGCATCGAATCCTGCGCCGCCGAATGTGGCGTGCGGGAATCCGTCACCATCAAAGGCGACGTGACGATCACGCTCGCGGATTATCAATCCGGCAAAATATGGCCCGATGCCGTCTGCAACGCCTTTTACCCGATCGACCTTCACCAGACAACCGGAACCGGTCTCGATTACAGACCGCTGGCCGAGGGGGTTGTGCCCACGATTCCCCGCGGCGCGCTGCTCCCGCTCGAACTCACGGGAATCGTGGTAGCCGGCCGCACGCTCTCCAGTGACCGGCTCGCCAACTCCGCCCTGCGCGTCCAGGCGCCCTGCATGGCCATGGGCCAGGCGGCCGGCGTCATGGCGGCCTGGTCCGCTCAATCCGGGAAGGATATGCGCGAGATGCCCCTCGAGGCACTGCGCGCCACCCTTCGGGAACATGGCGCCATTGTGCCGGAACCGGCTCCGTGATCTTCCTTCAAACAGCCGGCCGGACCGGCGCCTTGGGCGCCCGGCGCAACAACTTGATCAGCATCAACTCCAGCAGCCGCCGCGGATCGGTGCCGGTGGTCAGCAACCGGCGGTGCGTCTCCAGCATCAACCGCTGAATGCGGAGAATCTCCGCTTTCGAAAATGCCCGCGCCTGCTTGACCCGGATCCCCGCCACAAAGCCGGGCAGCGTGCGGGGGTCCTTTCCCAGGATCCGTGCCGCCAGCGCCGCCGCATCCTCCGGCATCGCCGCCCAGGGCGAGCCCTGCCCATACCCGGAGGCGGGCCGCAGCCAGCCCCGCTCCATGCCCTCGCGATAGACCAGGAACTCGCGGAACCGGCCCTCCAGGATGGACATGATCGCCGTGGGATAGACCTTCTGGTCCAGCAGCCGGTCCAGCACTTTCAAGCTCTTCCCCAGGTTCTGCTCCGCCAGCGCATCGGCCAGATCCCACGGCTGGGACCCGCGGACCGAACAGAC
>CAZSUH010000204.1:0-1957 GCA_964609905.1 uncultured Verrucomicrobiota bacterium | reverse complement strand
CATTCCGAGCGCCGCGTGGGGGCGCTTCTATCGCTGGCCAACGACAGCGTCGGGTATCTGCCGACGGACGAGATTCTGAAGCAGGGCGCGCACGAATCGGTGCTGTGTCCGTTGAACCCGATTGAGGCGGCCCTGAGCGCCCGGGTGGAAGCGGCGCTGGCATGGGCGCATGCGGCGCTGGATAAATAGTCATACGCGTGTACGAAAACGGGTGACTTTTCCGTTATATAAGTTTATGAAATGAGTCTGGCACGTCTTTTCCCAACCGCGAGGAGTCGAACATGACGACGAGATGGATTATCCGGGTGATGGCGTCGATAGTGGCTGCACATGGAATTATGGCGGCCGAACCGGCGCGGATTTTGAGCCCCGCCCAGGTCAAGACCGACTCGAACGGTTACGAGATTGAGAACAAGATGCTGTGCGATGGCGTGCGCGAGCCGATTCGCTGGCAGGAGTCCTGGCTGTCGACGGAAGACCGGGACGTTCCGCGTTGGGTTGAGCTGTCGTTCGCCTCGAACGTGCCGGTGCGGACCGTGGCGATTTTCTGGGGTGTCCAGGACGGCCAGCCGGCCTCCTCGCAAGCCTACGCGATTCAGGCCTGGCAGCCGACTGCGGGCGCGACCGGCTTTGTCACGATCGTGGAGGGGAAAAACAGCAAGCCGGTGGTCCGGTCGGTCCATACGTTTGACGCCGTGACCTCCACCCGGTTCCGGATCTGGCAGCCGGCGGGGGGCGGGTTCGCCTCCCGTCCGACCGCCATGAGCCTGGCCGAGATCGAACTGTATGGCGGCGTCAAACCAGAAAAGGAATTCGGGACCCCGGCGGACATGGCCGAGGCGTTGCGCGTGCGCCAGGAGGTTCGGGATCGGACGATCGGACTGTTCCGCCGCTCCCGCGGCTATCGCGGAGCGATCGGCTCGATCGCCAAGATTCTGGAGAAGAGCGGCTGGCGGGTTATTCAGCTCGATTACCTGGACGAGCGGGAACTGGGCCTGTGCCGGGCCGCGGTGATGTGCGGACCCCGCGCGTGGCCGAATCCGGACATGCTGGCCGACTATGTGAGCAACGGCGGCGGGCTGATGGTCCTATGCCATTCCTGCGGCTACGGGCCCGGCTCGGTGCTGCCCGACATCTGGGAGTTTTCCGGCATGGCCGACTCCGGCCGTTTCGCCATGGCGGACGCCCGCCATCCGATCTCCCGCGGCGTGACCAACGAGTTCAAAACGACCTTTGGCGAATACGCCGTTCTGAAAGCGGGCCGGAAAGGAACCGCGCTGGTGCGGGATGAGAAGGGTCGTGACGTGGTGGTGGCCGGCCGGCACGGGGACGGCCGGGCCGTTGCGATCGGCACGTTTCCCGGGTATTCGAGCGGCACCAACTGGAACGAGCGCAAGGCGGTGGCGCCGGGTTCGGCCGAGGCCGCGATTCTGACGAATGCCATGCGGTGGCTGACCCAGGAGGCGAAGCTGAGGGAGCCCTGGAAACGGTCGGCGCGGAAACGAGCGAAAATCCAGTTCGAGAACGTGACCGACGCCTGCGGCATGACCTACGGCGGGTACTCGAAAAATGTGGCCATGGCGGACGTGAACGGGGACGGGCGCATGGAAATCTTCGCCACCCAGTGCAAGATTGCGACGGCGGATCCCTGTTACAACCAGTTTTACCGCAACGACGGCAACTGGAAATTCACCGAGATGGCGGAGAAGGCGGGCGTCAACTTGCCGTACGGCATCGGGAGCGCGTTTGGCGATGTGAACAACGACGGGAACCTGGACCTGTTCGTGTCCTGGATGCCCGAGATGGCGAACAAGAGCAATGTGCCGGCTCTGTTTCTGGGCGACGGCAAATGCGGATTTCGGAACGTGACCAAGGAGGCGGGGCTGGGGGATAGCGGCCAGGTTTCGGTATGTCAACTCGCGGACATCGATAACGACGGGGATCTGGACTTGTATGT
>CAZSUH010000203.1:0-2066 GCA_964609905.1 uncultured Verrucomicrobiota bacterium | reverse complement strand
CAGCCTCCAAAATCACTCAATAGACATGCGCTTGCGCGAACAGCGCAATCGGCTCGCGCGACCTCGGCAATTCTTGCCTTTCCCGGGATTTGCGGTATGCTTTTAATTGGAGGTGTCCCATGAATAAGTGGATGGTGTTGCTTGCATCGACCTTACTGGCCGGCTGTGGAAACCCGCAACCTCCGGCTCCGTCCGGCCCAGCCCCCACGAATGCCGTCGCGCAACCCGCCCCGTCCTTCGGCAGCGCCGCCGTGGATGTGTTCACCCAGCGCGACAAGATCGAGGCGGGGAAAAGGGCCAAGGCCACCATCGAAGCCGTCTCCGCCAAGGAACAGAAAGACCTTGAAGCCGTCATGAACGAGTAACGCCGGAGCCGCCCCATGGCCGACATCGTCCTCACCTGCCCCTCGTGCCACGCCACGCTAAAACTCTCGGAATATGCGAAACCCGACAACCTTGCCTGTCCGGCCTGCAAGGCGCCCATGACCATGCCCGAGCCGAGCCGGGCGAACACCGCGGAGCAATTGCTTCCGCAACACGTCCGCCAGGCCAAGGCGGAGGCGGCGGCCCTTCGCAAGGAAAAAGCCGACCAGCCGGACGTGGAACTCATGGAGGTGGTCACCTCGATTCACGGCCGGAAGCGGAAACGCCGTGTTCGGCATGAAACGTTTATACCCGCGCTCAAGGCCGCCATGCTCTTCGTCTTCCTCGGGGCCGCTCTCGTCTACCTGCGCTTTTTCAAGGGCTACACCCATTTCCTGGCGGAAGACGATCTGAACCTGCTCCAGACAGGCGGGGCGCTGGCCATTTTATTTTTCCACCTCGTCATCGTCATCGAGGCGTTCACCACGGACTTTCTCACCGGCCTGTTCTGCCTGGTGGTCCCGGGCTATTCGCTCTATTACCTGCTCACCGAATCGGACTCGTTCTGGCTCCGCGCCATCGTGCTGGCCCTCCTGGCCGCGTTCGGCCTGGATTTCGCCCTTTTCTGCAAGGACTACCTGATGCAGGGTTACACATTCATCAACAACTGGCTTGCGGCCGGGGGCGAATTCACCCCGCCGAGCTGAAATGAAACCGGCCTCGTCCTACCGCAACGCCGCCTGCCGCTCGATCCAGTCCATGATGCGGCGTCCAACATCGAGCTTGCTCATCAGGGGCAGCCGTTCCACGCCGTCGGCGGTGACGAAGGACACCTGGTTGGTTTCCACCTCGAATCCCGCGCCCGGCGCGGTCACGTCGTTGCCCACCACCAGGTCACAATGCTTGTCCCGCCGCTTCCGCGCCGCCTCCTTCGCGTAATCCGCGCCCGTTTCCGCCGCGAACCCCACGACAATGCGTTCCCCTTTCCGGGGCCCGATCGAAGCCAGCAGGTCCGGTGTGCGGACCAGGCGCAGCACCGGCGGCGCTCCTGTCTTCTTGATCTTGAGGGGGCAGATCCGCGCGGGCTTCCAATCGGCCACGGCCGCGCACATCACCAGCGCGTCACACCACTCCAGGTGCGAATCAAGGGCCGCCTGCATATCCGCCGCGCTGATCACCGGAACCAGCCGGGCGCAGGCCGGAGCCGGGATCGAGACGGGCCCGCTAATCAGCACCACCTCGTGCCCCCGCTCCAACGCGGCCTGCGCCACCGCATACCCCATGCGGCCGGAGGAGCGGTTACTGAGGAACCGGACCGGATCGATGGCTTCCCGCGTGGGGCCCGCCGTGACGAGGATTTTCATGGGCGTCTCCCGGTTCAATGTTTCTGGCGGAGCGTGTATTCCTCGTCGTGCGTGCGGATCTTCTCCCGCACCCCCGCTTCGGCCTCGTTGTAAATCGCCTGGATCGTCTCGTCGCCGAACACATAGGTCCGGTCCTCGAACGCCGTCGTCGGGATCCGGTTGAACAGGCGCTGGCGGGCGGTCGGCAGGTCCTTGCCGTAAATGTGGAACGAATCGGCCTGCCAGTTCAGGCGGCCCATGCGGATGTCCCGGCCGGTCCGTTTCCTCAGCTCCGCCAGCATGATGTCGCGGTTGAACAGCGTGAAGCCGAACATGTTCATGAAGTTCGCGCCCCAGGCG
>CAZSUH010000202.1:0-2067 GCA_964609905.1 uncultured Verrucomicrobiota bacterium | reverse complement strand
GGCAAAGGATATGCGGCTGCAAAAGGCCCGGGATCAACTGGCGGCGAAAGCTGCAGCGCCAGCTATGGTGGATTTGGCGCGATATGGTATGGCGCTGGCCCCGTTTGGCCCTGTTACGGGTCCATCGTGGCGCCGACCAATCTGGGTAGTGGCGGAGGAAGCGCCACCAGCGGGAGCGCGGGGGGCGGGTTCATTAAGCTGGCTCTGAACGGGGCGCTTTGCCTTAACGGGTTGATCGTTGCCGATGGTGCCAAGGCTTCAGCGAGCGCGGGTTCCGGCGGAAGCATCCTGTTGCTCGGCGGAGCGATGTCAGGCGCAGGGACCATCCGGGCGAATGGCGGGTATGGGAGTCGTGCGGGCGGGGGCGGTGGCCGGATTGCCCTGGTGGTGACCGATGCGGGCGCGGATTTCCAGGGCTTGACCGGTCCTGTGACCGCGTTTGGAGGGGGTGGTTCCGGCTGCGGCGCGGGAACGGTGTATTGGCAGACCGCGGCCGATCGGGCGGGCCGCGGCACCGTGACGGTGAAGAACAATTCGGTCTCCGGATTTACGGATGTGCCGTCCGCGACGAACGGCGTGGCGGGGGAGGCGGATCGGGCGGTGTTCCGTGTGGCCGACGGGGCCACCCTGCGGATGACGAACGACTTCACGGTTGGCGATATCTGGCTGGATACGGCAAACGCATGGTTGGATCTGGGCTCCAACACGTTGTTCGTGAATGCGCGCCAGCATGAACCTGGGCTGGGAAGCGTGACGAATTACGGCGCGATCGTCTGGAAAGGGATGCCGCCGGGCAGCTTGATCATCGTGAAATGAACGAAGGGATCGCAGAGGAATGAAAGTTGCGAAAACGAGCAGCGGGAAGGGCGGTTTGCCGGCTTTCGCGCGGTGGAGTTGTGTCATCGGCGTAGGGATCGGCTTCTGGCTGGCGACCGGAGCGCATGGTCAGGGCGTGCCGTTGGCCGACTCCGCCGTGAACTGGAAGGAGCAGCGAAAAAACGGGGTGTCGCTTCTGACGGCCAAGGATCCCGCGACGGGTCTTGCGCTTCTGATGGAAGTGGCTGAAAAGGCGCCGGACACGGAACCCGCCAAGCTCGAAGCCGTCATGGCGCTGATGCGCTTTTATGCGAATCGGATCGATCTTTATCAAACCCAGAAATACGGACAGCAGGCGCTGAAGAGTCCGGCGCTCACCCCGCCGCAACGGTTAGTCGTCCTGCGGGATCTGCGGGATCTGTTTTGTCTCCCGCCCCGGATGAACTTTCAGTATCACCACTATTATTACAATCTGTGCGCGGAATCGGAATACGAACAGCTCAAAAAAGATTATTCGACGTATTCGCATGAGATCCTGGCGCTCGACCCGAAAGACGCGGGCGCGCGAATTGACCTGGGCTATGCCGAGATTCTGAGCGGCCATCCGGACCAGGGCATGGCGGAACTCAAGACGGCGCTGGAGGGCAAGGCCCTCACGCCGGAACAGATTGGGAATGCCTATGTCGGCCTGGCGGAGGGCGCGTTCGTGAAGGGCGACCGGGCGGGGGCGATCGCTTTTCTGGAAACGCTGGACACCCTGCATCTGAACACGCAAAGCCGCCACGGGCCGAGGCCGGCCGAGTTTGCCAAGGCGGCCTTGAGCCGATTGAAAGGCACCCGCCTGGATTCGCTGGGCTTGCCCGTTTATACGGACAGTCGCGCGTTCCCGGCGGCACAAGACGCCCGGTATGAGGATGCATTTGCGCCGGTTCGGACGGTGAAGCTCACGGTCGGACCGGGTTTGAAGGCCGACGATGCGCGGCTGGCTTTGTTGACGAACAAGTTGGCCCGGTATGGCATGGCGGTCGGCGACGCCGGCGCCTTTTCGATCGAAATCGACATGGGGACATTGGAAGCGCCGCCGAGGCCCGAAGGATACGCGCTGCGGGTAAGCCGGGACGGGGCCGTCATTCAGGGGCATGATTTGCAAGGCACGCTGTGGGGGATCGTGACACTGATCCAGTTGATGGATCCGACCACTCAAAAAATCCGGCTTTGCACGATTAACGATTGGCCCGACGTGGGCAAGCG
>CAZSUH010000201.1:0-2092 GCA_964609905.1 uncultured Verrucomicrobiota bacterium | reverse complement strand
CAGTTCGATGGCGCCGTTGGTGACCGGCGTCAGCGTGATCTCGCAGACGATGTTGGGGCTGGTCAAGGCCGCCGCGGCATGCTCGTTGGCCGTGGCGATGGAGCCGCCGCTGTGCGCGAGGATCACGGTCAAGCCGGGAAACTTCGCGGCCACGCGCGCCGCGGCCGCCGCGTTGCGGTGGAACAGGGCGAACAGCCGCCGGTTGCTGCCGTAGCGATACCAGTAGTCATACCGCTTGTCGTCGAAAGGCGCGGAGGTCATGACGTACGGCTTGAGCCCGAGAAAGCCCTGTTTCCCGTACCGCAGCTTGATCTCGGCGCGCATCTCGTCCGGGGTCATCTGCACGGGATCCATGCAGGCATACCCGATGATGAAATCGGGCTCGGTCCGGAGCGCGTCGGCGGTGACGTCGTTGCCCAACCGCGGCGCGGGCGGAAAGATGCCGAGCCACGCCGAAACCGCGGTCCGGCGGATCCCCATCGACCGGAACAGCGCTTTCATATCAGACGGCCCGCTCCGCAATTGCGTGTGGGCACCCACGCCGTTGCAGCCCTCGTGGTTGATGTGCGCATGCGAGTCCAGCACCTCGATGTGATCGAGCGGCTTGCCCGCCCACGCCGCGGCCACGATGTCGTCGGCCGGTTTCTTGACGACGGCCGGCGGGCGCCGCAGCCCCAGCAGTTCGCACAGATTTCCGTGCGTAATCCGGTTCACTTGCGCGGGTGTCAGCCCCGTCCAGTCGAAAAACGCGCGCGCCGCGCCGGGACTTTTCGAGGGCGCGTCCGTGCCGAAGAGAAACCGGCCGGCGCCGAAGCGCTTGACCAACGTTTCGGGGCCCATGTTGGCCTGAAAGCTCGAGAACTCCATGAGCCAGTTGGAATGGCGATCCAGCAGCGACCAGACGAGCCGGAACTCGCCCCACGACAGGCCCAGGACCACGAACCGGTTGGCCCGATACGTTCCTAAAAATGCGCCCAGTTTCTCGTAGCCGTCCCCCGCGTTGTCCCCCACGAATTGATCCCGGTGAACGAACACCGGCAACCGCGCCTGGGCCAGGGCTTTCATCAGCGGCCCGAGCGTCGAGGGGTGCGTGCTGTAGGCCTGGGTTTTCGGATACAGGCGCACGGCGCGGACGCCGGCCTTCCGGGCTTCGGCCACGAACGCGGCGGGCGCGGGAAATTCGCCCGTCTGGTGGGGAATGGCCGTCCACAACGGGAACAACCGGCCGGCATGGGGCGCCAAGTCGGCCGACAGTCGCCGGTTGGCCCACATCGGATCATAATAAACCCCCAGCGTGGAAGCCGTCAGCGCGCCATCGATGCCGCAGCGGTCCATGCTCTCAAGCAGGTGTTCCAGTGAAAAGCGCTCGCCGGCTTCCATCTTCTGCCGGGGCCCGACGGTGGCGAAACAATCGAAATAGCAGTGACCCGTATCCATGTGGTTCTCCCTATCGTTTTTTGTTCCAATCCGCCCGGCGAACGCCGGACAGAGGAGTGAGCGTCAGTGTCGATTCGCACGCCTGGCCCGGTTCGAGGCGAATCGTGTGGGCGGGGTCCGACCAGGTGTCGGCGGTCGCGTCGATGCACGAGGTCAGACCCGGTTCGAGCAGATAGCCGTGATTGGTCATGAACAGGGCCATCTTGAAGGTCCGTTTGCCGCCCGGCGCCGCGACCCGGCCCCCCTTGAACAGCAGGGCCTCCCCGGTCTTGTCATCCCCCGCCGCGCCCCAGCTTGCGGGCGTGAAGACGAAGACATGCCGCACGTTCGTGGAGGGCGCGAACTCCAGGGCCTCCGGGATCGGCCAAGCCGTCTCTTTTCCCGGAACAATACCCCGCGCGGCGAGTTCGGGATGGGTCATGTAGAAGACGGTGGCGCGCGAGCCGGGCACAACCAGGTAATCGCCCTTGTCATACCCCGCCACGCCAGTTCGGGCGTGCAGGGTCAGGGTGAACCGGGCCGGGGCCGCGCCCGTGTTCAGGACGGTCTGCTTCAGCAGGATGTCCGGCGAACCCGCCCGGCCGGTCACGCGCTTCGTGTAGCGCAGCCGGTTGGTGGCGTTCCCGATCGGCTCCTGATAGGCAATCTCGGCCGT
>CAZSUH010000200.1:0-2119 GCA_964609905.1 uncultured Verrucomicrobiota bacterium | reverse complement strand
CTCCTTGCTTGAATGGGTCAGCCGCTAACCACCCCCCCGAAACTGACCGATTACGCGAACCGAGCAATTTCCATTGACCTCAATGCCCTGAAAAGGCGATAATTTAGGTTTAGCTTCGCGCTGCCAAAAGGAAACGCATGTCGGCAAAATCAACATCCGCGGAGCCGGCGGTTCTGCCCCGGCCCGTGATCAGCGAAGACACCTGCAAGGGGTGCGGCCGTTGCATCGCGGCCTGCCCCAAGAAGGTCCTCCGCTTTAAGTCCAGCCTGAACCGGCGGGGGGTCAAGCCCGCCGAATACGCGGGCGCCGGGTGCATCGGCTGCGGGTTCTGCTTTTACACCTGCCCCGAACCGTATGCCGTCGAGGTGCATATGCCGGACCGCAAGAAGCAAGGATCGCCCGCACATGACTAGGTTCGTCAAGGGAAACGAAGCGGTGGTGATCGGCGCCCTCTACGCCGGGTGCGACGCCTTTTTCGGCTACCCCATCACGCCCGCCAGCGAAATCGCGCATGCGGCTTCGGCCTGGTTTCCCGCCGTGGGCCGGGAGTTCCTCCAGGCCGAATGCGAAACCGCCTCCATCAACATGGTCTACGGCGCGGCCGCCGCCGGCAAACTCGCCATGACGGCCTCGTCCGGCCCCGGCATCAGCCTCATGCAGGAAACCTTCTCCTACATGGCCGGCGCCGAGCTGCCTGGCGTGATCGTCAATATCCAGCGGGCCGGGCCCGGACTCGGCAACATCTACCCCGAACAGGCCGACTATAACCAGGCGGTCAAGGGCGGCGGCCACGGCAACTACCACTCCCTCGTCCTCGCGCCCGGCAACGTCCAGGAGATGTGCGACCTGACCATCAAGGCCTTCGAACTGGCCTTCCGCCACCGCAATCCCGTCATCGTCCTGGCCGATGCCGTGCTGGGCCAGATGATGGAAACGCTCCGCCTGCCCGCCTCGGAATCGCCCCGGCCCGACACCCGCGCCTGGGCCGTGCAGGGCACCGCCGAAACCCGCGCCAACCTCATCACCTCGATCTACCTCAACGCCGCCACGCTGGAAGAGCGCAACATCGCGCTCCAGGCCAAGTATGCGGCCCTGCAACACGAGGCGCAGGCCGAAACGTATCGCGCCGACGACGCCGACATCCTCCTCGCTGCCTACGGCATTTCCAGCCGCATCGCGCGCTCGGCCGTGGACGCGCTCCGCGACCAGGGCGTCCGCGCCGGGCTCTTCCGGCCGATCACGCTCTACCCATTCCCCCTCGAGGCGCTCCGCCGCAACGCCTCCGGCAAGCCACTCGTGGCGGTGGAACTGAGCTGCGGCCAGTTCCGCGACGATCTCGCCTTCCAACTCGGACTCCCCGCCGAATCGATCCCCCTCGTCAACCGCATGGGCGGCATGCTGGTCACCGTCGACCAGGTCGTCGACCGCGTGCTGGCGCTCCGGAGTTGACCGCCCAAGGATTTGCCATGCCCATTAAAAAAGCCGTCGGTTTCTACGACACCTTCGACCGCTGCGGGGAGCCCACGCGGGACACCATCTACTGCGCCGGCTGCGGCCACGGCATCCTCCACAAGCTGATCTGCGAAGCCCTCGTGGAACTGGAGCTCCAGGACCGCACCGTGATCATCAATCCCATCGGCTGCGCCGTGTTCGGCTACTACTACTGGGACGCCGGCAACATCGGCGCGGCGCACGGCCGCGCCCAGGCCATCGGCACCGCCTTGAACCGCACGCTTCCCCAGGCCGTGATCGTCTCCTACCAGGGCGACGGCGATCTCGGCGCCATCGGTTTCAACTGCACCTTCCAGGCCGCAAGCCGCGGCGAGCACATGGCCACCTTCTTCGTCAACAACGCCACCTACGGCATGACCGGCGGCCAGATGGCCCCCACCAGCCTGCTTGGCCAGAAAACCGCCACGTCCCCGGCCGGCCGTTCCGCCACCCGCGAGGGCTACCCCCTCCACGTGTGCGAAACGCTCAACCAACTCAAAGCGCCCGTCTACATCGAACGGTGCTCGCTGGCGGACACCCAACGCATCATGCAGGCCAGGAAGGCCGTGCGCAAGGCGCTCGAAATCCAGCGCGACGGCAAGGGCTACGCCTTCGTCGAATTCCTCTC
>CAZSUH010000199.1:0-2256 GCA_964609905.1 uncultured Verrucomicrobiota bacterium | reverse complement strand
CTGAACGGCCTGCCCGTGCCGGAAGCCAAGCGGCGCATCACGGACTGGCTGGTGGCGAAAAAGCTCGGCGAGGCCAAAGTCAACTACCGCCTGCGCGACTGGCTGTTCAGCCGCCAGCGCTATTGGGGCGAACCGTTCCCGCTCGTCCACTGCCCCGCCTGCGGCGTGGTCCCGCTGGACGAGAAGGATCTTCCGCTCACCCTCCCGGAGATGAAGGACTTCTCGCCCACCGGCGAGGCCGAGCCCCCGCTGGTTAAAGCGACGGACTGGGTCAACACCCGCTGCCCCGCCTGCGGCGGGCCGGCCAGGCGCGAGACCAACACCATGCCGCAATGGGCCGGCTCCTGCTGGTACTATCTCCGCTTCATCGATCCCCAGAACAGGAACGCCGCCTGCGATCCCGCCAAGGCGGCCTACTGGCTGCCGGTGGACCTCTACGTGGGCGGCGCCGAGCATGCCGTGCTCCACCTGCTCTATGCCCGCTTCTGGCACAAGGTCCTGTTCGACCTGGGCGTGGTCCCCACCCTCGAGCCGTTCAAGAAGCTGATCAACCAGGGGCTGATCCTCGGCGAGATCGAATATAACACCTACCTGAATGCCGGGGGGGAACGGGTCAGCGCCGAATGCGTGACCGACCAGGAAACGGATGCCCGGACGGGCGAGGCGCTGAAGGCGGTCCGGTTGACGCCGGAACAGGTGCGCAAGGAGGGGGAGTCGTTCGTGATGGCGGACCACCCGGATGTGCGGGTTTCCGCGCGCGCCTACAAGATGAGCAAAAGCCGGGGCAATGTGATCAATCCGGATTCGATCGTCACGGAATACGGGGCCGACACCCTGCGGATTTACGAGATGTTCATGGGGCCCCTGACCCAGGCCAAGCCGTGGAGCATGGACGGCGTGGAGGGCTCCTTCCGCTTCCTCAACCGGATGTGGCGCCTGATCGTGGACGAGGAGTCCAACGGGTTATGCCGGGAGATTGTGGAGACGCCCGCCTCGGCGGATCAGCTTCGGACCCTGCACGGGCTGATCAAAAAGGTGACCGAGGACATCGAGGCCATGAGTTTCAACACGGCGATCGCCGCGATGATGACCTTCCTGAACGAGGCCTCGCGGTGGGAAACGCGGCCGAAATCGGCCATGGAAACGGTGGTGCTGTTGCTCTCCCCCTTTGCGCCGCACCTCGCGGAGGAGTTGTGGGAGCGGTTGGGGCATGAGCGCACGCTGGCGTACGAAGCGTGGCCGGCTTACGATCCGGCGCGGTTGATCCTGGACGCGTTCGAATATGCGGTGCAGGTCAACGGCAAAGTGCGGAGCCGGTTCACGGCGTCCGCCAAGGCCCCGGCCGCCGAGCTGGAAAAAACGGCCCTGGCCGATCCGGTAATTCAAAAATGGATCGCGGGCAAATCCGTCAAGAAGGTCATTGTCGTGCCCGGCCGCCTGGTCAATCTGATCGTGCCGGGGTGAGGGGGGGGAACCTTGTCGATCTTGCCTTGTCGCTCCGACCAACGCCTTACGGCGTCACTACAAACCAAGTCGTTCGTAGTGCGCCCGGCCTACTTCAAGGCAAAATCCCCACACAAACCCGGAAGCGCCGCACCCCCGCACTCCGCGGCGGGTGACCAGGAATACGTTTCCCTTATTATCATTCATTTCAATAGCCGAACCGTCACCAAACGACATGGACCCCATAGGCGCTAAAAATACGGTCGCCCGTGACGATCGGTATTTTCTCCGCGGCCGCCTGTGCGATCAGCAGCCGGTCGAATGGGTCGCGATGGTGGAACGCCAGCTCCTGCACCGCGGCGGTATGCGCCCATTCGATCGGCAACATCCGAAAGCCATCGTCGATTTTTTCGACCACATAGTCCGCAACCGACATCGAGAGCGTCAAACGGCCCAGACTCGCCTTGATCGCCATCTCCCACACGCTCGCGGCGCTCAGAAACAGCTCCGCGTCTTCGCTCTCCATCGCGACACGAGCCTTCCGGCTCAGCCGGTCGTCTCCCGCCATAAACCAGAGGAAGGCGTGGGTGTCCAAAAGCAGTTTCATTCCGTGTAGTCCTTCAGGTCCGGAATGGGCGCGTCAAAATCCGCTCGAATCGTCAACTTGTTCCGATCCGCGCCGAAACGGGGCCGGCGCCCCGCCAGGGATACCGGCCGCAATTCCGCCATCGGCCGGCCATGCTTGGTAATAAAAAATGTTTTCCCCCGACGCACTTTTTCAAGCAACTCCGAGAGGTGGGTCTTGGCTTCGAA
>CAZSUH010000198.1:0-2416 GCA_964609905.1 uncultured Verrucomicrobiota bacterium | reverse complement strand
AATATCAACAGCAACGGGAATGGCGGCGCCATCTATCTCAGCGGGGGTACGTTGGCGCTGAGGAATTCGATCCTGTGGACGAATTCCGTTTCCGCCGGCTATACGGGGAGCGAGATCTACCGGGCCGGCGGCACGCTGCTGGTCGATTATTGCGCCCTGCCCGGAACCAACGAACCCGCGGTCACCGGCGAAGCCGTCCTCTCGAACGTGATCACGAACGACCCGCTGTTTGCGAGCGCGACGGACGCGCATCTCAGGAGCAGGGGTGGCCGCTGGGACCCGGAGACGTCTTCGTGGGTGCGTGACGCCATGACGAGCCCCTGCATCGACGCCGGCGATCCGGCCGACTCCGTTGGCCTGGAGCCGCGGCCGAATGGCGGCGTCATCAACCTTGGCGCCTACGGCGGCACCGCGCAGGCTTCGAAGAGCTATGGGATGGCCGGTGCGCTTATCTTGCTCCGCTGAGTCCGAATCGTGAAAAACTTAAAAAAGTTGACGGCCGTTCATTATCTGGTATTCTGATACCACATTAAGAAAAGGAGGTGTCCGTGTCGGGACTCGTTCAAATCTCGGAAGCCGCGTCGATCGGCATCCACACCTGCCTCTGGCTCGCCGCCCAGCACCCGCGGCTGTGCCGCTCCCCCGGGATCTGCCGCCAGTTCGGCTTCTCGCCGGCCCACTTCGCCAAGGTCATGCAGACCCTCGCGCGCGCCGGACTCGTGGAGTCCGTCCGCGGCCCCCGGGGCGGCGCGCGGCTCGCCCGCGATCCCGGCTCGATCACCCTCCTGCAGGTGTACGAGGCGCTCGACGGCGCGCTCGACGGCGAACGCTGCCTGCTCGCCCCCCGCGTCTGCCCCGCGCGCTGCTGCCCGCTCGGCCGCGAAATCGCCCGCGTTAACAAGGGCCTGCGCGTCACCCTTTCCAAAACCACCCTGGCATCCCTGTCGGCCGCGACCGATTGGTCCGGCTTCGCGAAAAAAACCACGAAAACCCAATAGGAGAGAGACCATGAGCGGAATGTTTTGTTTCCAGTGCGAGCAGACGGCCGGCGGCAAGGGTTGCGCCATGAAGGCCGGCGTGTGCGGCAAGCCCGCCGATGTCGCCGTCAAGCAGGACGAGTTGACCTCGGCCCTGATCGGCCTGGCCCGCGCGGCGGAAGGCAAAACCCCGGACGCCGCGACCGACGACCTGGTCATGCAGGCCCTGTTCGCCACCATTACCAACGTCAATTTCGACGGCGCCCGGATCGATGCCCTGACCCGCGAGGCGCGGGCCGCGGCCGCCCGGCTGGGCAAGGCCTCCGAGCCGGCGTCCGACACCCTGTTCCGGGGCGGGAACCCCGACGTCATTTCCCTCCGCTCGCTCGTCCTGTTCGGCATGCGCGGCATGGCCGCGTATGCCTGGCACGCGCGTGTGCTGGGCGTCACGGATCCCAAGGTCAACGCGTTTTTCTACAAGGGGCTTCGCGAGATCGTAAAAGATCATGACATCCCGGGCTGGCTGGCTCTCGTGAAGGAGTGCGGGTTGGTCAACCTCGACTGCATGGCTGCGCTGGACAAGGCGAACACGGAGACCTACGGCCATCCCGCGCCGGCGACGGTGTCGACCACCCGCGAAAAGGGGCCGTTCATCGTGGTGACCGGCCATGACCTGCTGGACCTCAAGCAGCTTCTCGACCAGACCGCGGGGAAGGGGATCAATATCTACACCCACGGCGAGATGTTGCCCGCGCACGGCTACCCGGAGCTGCGGAAGTATCCGCACCTGAAGGGCAACTACGGCACGGCCTGGCAGAACCAGCAGAAGGAGTTCGCGGACCTGCCCGGCGCGGTGCTCTACACGACCAACTGCCTGATGCCGCCCAAGGCCTACGGCGACCGGCTGTTTACCACGGCGATGGTCGGCTTCCCCGGCGTGGCGCACATTCCGGAAAATCCGACCGGCGTCAAGGATTTCGGGCCGGTCATCCGAAGGGCGCTCGATCTGGGCGGCTGGAAGGAGACGGTTCCGGGCAAGCCGCTGAGCACGGGCTTTGCGCGCAACACGGTGATGGGAGTGGCGGGCACGGTGATCGACGCGGTCAAGAGCGGCGCCCTGAAGCACATCTTCCTGGTGGGCGGCTGCGACGGCGCCAAGCCGGGCCGCAACTATTACACGGAGTTCGTGGAGAAGACGCCGACGAACACGATCGTCCTGACGCTGGCCTGCGGGAAGTACCGGTTCAACCATCTGGACATCGGAACGCTGGGCGGGCTGCCCCGGTTGCTGGACATGGGCCAGTGCAACGACGCCTATTCCGCGATCACGGTGGCCGTGGCGCTGGCCAAGGCGTTCAACTGCACGGTCAACGAGCTGCCGCTGACCCTGATCCTGTCGTGGTACGAGCAGAAGGCGGTCTGCATCCTGCTGACCCTGC
>CAZSUH010000197.1:0-2461 GCA_964609905.1 uncultured Verrucomicrobiota bacterium | reverse complement strand
CGCTGAGGTAGCCCAGCGACGTCGCGCCGAGAAAGGCGCGGATCTCCTCCACGGATTTCTTCCCGGCGATCAGCTCGGCGCGCGTCGGGAAATCGATGCCGAAAAAGCAGGGGTGAGCCACGGGGGGGCAGGAGATGCGCATGTGGACCTCCTTCGCGCCCGCGGCTTTCAGCATCTCCACCCGCCGCCTGGCCGTGGTGCCGCGCACGATCGAGTCGTCCACCACCACCACCCGCTTGCCGCGGACCACTTCCGTCAGCACGGCCAGCTTCAGGTCCACGCTCTCGCCCCGCGCGCCCGCCTCGGGCATGATGAAGGTGCGGCCCACGTAGTGGTTGCGGATGAAGCCGTAGTCGAGCGGAATGCCGCTGCCGCGCGAAAAACCGAGCGCGGCCGAGTTGCCGCTGTCCGGCACGGCGACAACGACGTCAGCCGCCACGGGGTGCTCTCCGGCCAGCCGCCGGCCGTAATGCATCCGCGTCTCGTGCACGCTGCAACCGAACACCCGGCTGTCCGGCCGCGCGAAATAGACCAGCTCGAAGACGCACTGGGCCCGGCGCGGACAGGCCTCGCAGAAGGTGTGCGACCGCAGCCCCGTTTCGTCCACGATCACCACCTCGCCAGGCTGGACGTCCCGCTCGCAAACGCCGCCCACCTGCGCGATCGCGCAGGTCTCGCTCGCGAACAGCCAGGCGTCGCCCATCCGCCCCATGGCCAGCGGTCGGAATCCCCAAGGATCCCGCGCCGCCAGGATCGATTTCGGCGTCAGGAGGAGAAAGGAAAAGGCGCCTTTCAACTCCGCGAGGGCGCGCGACACGCGCTTCGGCCGGTTGCGGAAAAGCGGATCCGCCAGCAGGTGGAGCAGCACTTCGCTGTCCGTGCTCGTCTGGAAAATAGAACCCGCCTCCTGGTACATCCGGCGCAACTTGCCCGCGTTCGTCAGGTTCCCGTTGTGCGCCACCGCCCACAAGCCGTCCACACACTCCGCCACCAGCGGCTGCACGTTCTGAATGCGCGAGGAGCCCGTCGTCGAATACCGCACATGCCCAATTCCCAGGCTCCCTTTCAGGGATTCCAACGACGTTTTCGTCACCACATCGTTCAACAGGCCCATGCCCTTGACCGACCGCACCGCGACGCCGTCCGCCGCCACAATCCCCGCTCCCTCCTGGCCGCGGTGCTGAAGCGAGAACAACCCCTGGTAAATCAGGGATGCCGCGCCGTCTCGCCCATACAGGCCGAATATGCCGCAGGACTCTCGGGGTTCATCGCTTGCCATGTTTATCCTTCGGTTGAACATTGCCGTTCAACCGTAAAAGCAATTTTTATACCACCTCCGCCGGCGCCTTGTCACGCCTCCATGCAACCCGTTGCGGCGGAGAACGCTAGAACTACATTTTTGTCGCACTCGCCTGTTGAAAGCTGTCCATACTTATACATCTTTGTCGATTAAAGTCAATTGGATCGACAATTTTGTCGGCGATTCGGATTGGAGCTTTTTTGCGGGCTGAGCGCGCGGCGGAGCCGCCGTTTCCGCTGTTGCAACCGCCGCCGTTCTCCACTATTCTGTGGCTGCTTTTGCAACGGTAAAGGAACACCATGACGCGGTTGGTGGCCGATTTTCACCTGCACATCTACAAGGTCTACCCGCTCGAGGCCCTGTTGAACGACCTTTTCGACAACCTGAACCGCATCGCCGGCCCCCCGCGCGACGGAACACCGGTCGTCAAGGCCGCCTTTCTCGCCGAACGCCGCCGCTATTGCATGTTCCAGGACTGGCACCGGGGCCTCTTCCGTATCCGCGGCTTTTCCGTCGCCCCCCGGGGCCCCAACGCCATCGAAATCAAGACCCTCAAGAACGATCGCCTGCTCCTCTTCGCCGGCCGCCAGATCGCCACATCCGAGGGGCTCGAAATTCTCTCCCTGGTCAACGACCGGGATGTGCCCGATGCCCTCCCCTTCCCCGAAGCCGCTGACCGCGTCCTCGAAACCGGCGGCATCCCCGTTATTCCCTGGGCACCCGGCAAATGGGGCGGATCCCGCCACGCCATCATCCGCAAGGCGATCGCTTCGCTCGCCCCCCAGGGGCTGATGCTCTGCGACTCCTCCATTCGTCCCGCGTTCTTCCCGGCACCTTCCCTCTTCCGCCAGGCCCGCCGGCTCGGCGTGCCGGTCGTCGCCGGTACCGACCCTTTCCCCGTCGCCGGCGAGGAGGCGCTCGCCGGAAGCTACGGCTCCCTCCTGGACGCCGAGTTCACGCCCGACAACGCTCACGAAGAAATCCCCAGGCTCCTGCGCGAACGGCGCTTCACCGCCTGCCGTTCCGTCGGCCGCCGGTCCCACTTCCCCATCGCCGCCCATCGATGGATCGTTCACATGTTCGGATCCCATCAAACCGCCGCCTGACCCATGTCCGTCAAGCCCCCCTTCTTCATCCTCGGCTGCCCCCGCTCCGGCACCA
>CAZSUH010000196.1:0-2471 GCA_964609905.1 uncultured Verrucomicrobiota bacterium | reverse complement strand
GACATCGTGTTCCTGACCGGCGCGGGGATGTCCACCGAAAGCGGGATTCCCGATTTCAGGTCCGCCCGGGGATTGTACGCCTCGGGGATGAACGAGGAGGTGTTCGACATCGAGGTTTTCCGCGCGCGTCCCGAGGTGTTTTACGGGTTTGCCCGGCGCTACCGGGCCGCCTTCCGCGACGCCCGGCCGCATGCCGGGCATTTAGCCATTACCCGACTGGCGGGAGATCCGCGGCGCAACGTGACCGTGGTGACGCAGAACATCGACACCCTGCACCAGGAGGCGGGAAATCCGGTGGTGCTGCCGGTGCACGGAACGTTGAGCGACAGCGTCTGTCAGGCGTGCGGCGCGGTGACGGACACGGCAACGTTGTGGCCGCGGATCGAGGCGGGGGAGGTGCCCAGGCACGGGTGCGGGGGCGTGTTCAAGCCGGAAGTCGTGTTTTACGGCGAACGGCTGCCGGAGGCGGTGTTCCGGGCGGCGCGGAACCGGATCTTTGCCGCCGACCTGCTGGTGGTGTGCGGCACATCCCTGGTGGTACATCCGGCGGCGGAACTGCCGCGCGAGCGGCGGGAGACGTGCAAAGTGGTGGTGCTCAACCAGGGCGAAACCTGGCTGGACGATGCCGCGGATCTGGTGATCCGCGAGCCGGTCGGGCAGGTGCTGGGCCTGGCGGTTAACAGTTAATGGCGCGAGCCGGCGGCAGGCGGGCCTCTTGCGCCCGCCTCCGCTCACAATTGTTCCCAGGCCTCCAGCATCTCCGACAAGGCGGCGGTTGGCAGGAACCGGAACGTCAGGCCGCTGCCGATCCCCTGTCGGGCATCGAGGGCGATCGTGACCTCATGCAGGCCCGGATCGAGGGTGACGAAAATCAGGGATCGGTACGCGCGCCGGTGAAACCGGTAACAACGGACCAGGGGTTTGCTCGGGTCATGGCGCCGGGGTTCATAAAAGACGGCCTTGCCATCCACGAATACCTTGACGTTGCCCTCATACCCCAGGAGAATCGCCCACTGGCCGCCCTTCGCCACCGTGAACCGGTTGCCGATGTAGACCAGACCGTCCGGCTTTCCGGCTACCTCCCGCAACGGGATTTCCCATCCGGCCGCGCCGTCCGCGAAGTAATAACGGGACGCGGGGGTGTCCTGCCAACCCGCCTTTCGGGACGGTTTCCGGAAGGGCGCCCTGGCCAACACGCCGGGCATCGGCGGAGACCGTTTCCAGGCGCCCACGGGCGGATTCAGGGGCCGCGCGCCCTTGAATATCCGAACCCGATTCCTCAAGTGGCTCCGCAGGTCCGGCGCGGCCTCTTTCGGGAGCGCCTGGTAGAGGCTGTTCACGGCGGCGGCCATCCGCCGGGCGTCGAATTCCAGGATTTTCTTTCCCTTGGCGAAATCGATGAACGGCGCGTTCTCGGGTTTGATGCCGCAGGCCCGGTCGCGTTTGTGCCTGCCGAACCGCCGCTTATCCACCAGCCGCGGATCGATCGCGCCCACCAGGCTGGCTTCGTTGAAATCGCCATGATGGCCGGAAGGCACGGTCCACGGCACGCCGGTCGAGTCGATTTCCCGGGTCCAGGCCTTTGGAAAAGGCTTCAGGCTTTTCGCGTAATGAGCCCAGTAGACCACCTTCATTGGCCGGCCGCGCCAGCGGTCTTCAATCCGCTCGATGGCGGCATTGTGCCAGCCGTCGCCGTGCCCGCTATGCAGGATGCACAGCCGGAACCCCGCGCATTCGAGGAAGAAGAGAATATCTTGAATGAGCAGTTCGAAGGAGAACGGTCGGGAATAGACCGAACCGGGCCAATCCTGGCCGGCCGCCGCGTGAAGGGCGAATTGTTCAAGATGCCCGGCCAGCCGGCCATGCTTGTCCACGGATCCGATGCCGGCGAAGAGCGTCGGCAACAGCACGCCGCCCGTTTTCCGCCACGCCTTCTCCACGACCGCCGTGGCGTTCATCGGATCGCAGCCGAAGGCGATGGCCTCGCCATGCCATTCCAGCGGACCGAGCGGCAGCCACGCGATCGGCCGTTTCCGGACGGCGGCGGCGAGTTGTGACGGATTCAATCTCTCGTAGCGTTCGCACGTTGTCATGGCACCTCTTCGTTTTTTGCTTCGGACCGCGATCAGGGAGGAATGATAGCCCGTCAGCCCGCCCGCACAAGCGAAAGATTGCATCCGTACGGCCTGCCGCCGGACAAACTCCGGCATTGAAAAGAGCGCCCGCTTCGTGCAATCTGGCGGCATGACCACCTCCAACCGTCTGTTCATCGTGGATGTGATGCCGCTCCTGTACAGGGGCCATTTCGTATTCCTCAAAAATCCCCGCATCACCACCACCGGGCTCAACACCTCCGCCCTGTATGGCTTGGCCTCCAGCCTGCTCCAGATCATCGACGAACAGAAGCCCACCCATCTGGCGCTGGTGTTCGATTCCGCGACGCCCACCTTCCGGCACCTGGAGTTCCCGGC
>CAZSUH010000195.1:0-2503 GCA_964609905.1 uncultured Verrucomicrobiota bacterium | reverse complement strand
GACATCTGCAAGATCGGCGACCAGATGTGGGTCAAGTGCATCGGCGTGGATGACCGGGGCCGCATCAAGCTCAGTCGCCGTGAAGCCATGCGCGAAAAGGACGCCGAGGCCAACAAGGGGAAACCCCAGGCCTGAGCGGACCGCGTGGACGGATTCGCATGATCGCGCCGGCGGAGCTGGGAAGGTTCCGCCGGCGTTTTTTTCAGGAACAGGTCGGTATGAAACCGGAAACCGTCATTCTGGCGGACGGCGTTTTCCCCGTCCACCCCGAGCCCCTGGCGGCCCTTCGCCGGGCCCGGCGCATCGTCTGCTGCGACGGCGCAACGCGCAAGCTGCGGGCCGCCGGGTTGGAGCCGGCGGCGGTGGTGGGCGACTTGGACAGCCTCCCAGCCGCGCTGAAACGGCTCTACGCCGACCGGCTGGTTCGCGATCCCGGCCAGGACGACAACGACCTGGCCAAGGCGTTCCGGTATTGCCTGCGCCAGGGCTGGCGCGACCTGACGATCCTGGGCGCCACGGGCCTGCGCGAGGATCATGCGCTCGGCAACCTGTCCCTGCTGGCGGATTTTGCGCGCGAGGCGCGCGTGCGCCTGGTGACGGATCATGGACTGTTCCTGCCCCTGCTGAAATCCGGCCGCGTCCGCTGCCGGCCCGGCCAACCCGTTTCCATCTTTTCCTTCGATCCCCGCACGACGATCACTTCGGCGAGGCTGACCTATCCGCTCAAGCGGCTGCGCCTGACGCGCTGGTGGCAGGCCACGCTCAATATGGCCGCGTCGCGGAGTTTCGAGCTGCGCTTCAAGGGCGGACCGCTGCTGGTGTTCCTGGCCCATGTCCGAAAGACCGCGCCAAGGAGCGCCCGATGAGCGAAACCCCGTCGGCCCTTCACCAGGCGGTGGCGCTGACCATCGCCGGCAGCGACAGCGGCGGCAATGCCGGCGTTCAGGCCGACCTGCGCGCTTTTCACGGCTTCGGCGTGCATGGTTGCACGGCGATCGCCGCGCTGACCGCCCAGAATCCGCTCGGGGTGACGGGCATCCTGTCGGCAGAAGCGGAATTTCTCGGGAAACAACTGGACGCCATTTTTGCCTGTTACACGGTCGGCGCGGTCAAGACCGGAATGCTGGCCACGCCGGACCTGATCGAGGCGGCGGCCGCCCGGTTGGCGGCCCAGCCGGCCATTCCCAAAGTGGTGGATCCCGTGATGGTGGCCACCAGCGGGGCGCGGCTGCTGGAGGATCGCGCCGTGGAGACGCTGAAACGACGGTTGGTTCCGCTGGCCACGCTTCTGACGCCCAACCGGCCGGAGGCCGAAGTGTTGACGGGCCGGTCCGTGACATCCCGCGCGGCGGCGATCGACGCAGCTCGGGAATTGGAGGCGCGATACGGGTGCGCGGTGCTGCTGAAAGGCGGGCACGATCCCGACAAGCCAAGCTCCGATTTCTTGTGCATCCGCGGTCGCATGCTGGCGCTCTCCACCCCGGTGGTGGCGGAACCGCTTTCGCTCCATGGCACGGGTTGCACGCTGAGCGCGGCCATTGCGGCGTCGCTGGCGCTGGGGCGGGATCTGGAGCAGGCCGTGGTGGAGGGCAAGGCGTTCGTCTATGAGTCCATCCGCACGGGCCGCAGGGTGGGGCCGCGCGCCACGGTTCTGGGGATGCCGGCGCGGCTGCCGGTGGAGGCCGTGAGCCGGGAGGAGTTGTGAGCGTGGACTGGAGCCGGGTGCGCGCGGTCTGTTTCGATATGGACGGCACGCTGGTGAATTCCGACGCCGCGTGGTTGAAAGCCACCCGGACGGCGTTCGACCGGTTTGGGCTTCGCCTGACGAACGCCCATTATGGGGAGACGCTGGGACTGGATAACGCGGCCGGCGTCAAGGCCGCCTTGCGGCATTTTCCGGAATTCAAGGGCGAACCCCAGGCGCTCGTGCATGCCTTGGAGGAGGAGATCCGGGCCGGATTCCGGCGCGGAGTCGCGCCCATGCCGGAGGCGGAGGCTTTATTGAGGCAATGGAGCGCGCGCTGGCCGCTGGCCCTGGTGAGCACCTCGTCGGAGGCCTTGATCGATGACGCGATCGGGGGGCTGGGGTGGGACCGGTATTTTTCCGTGCGCCTGAGTTCGGAGCAGGTGGGCCCGAGCAAGCCCGATCCGGCGGTGTACCGGGAGGCGGCGCGGCGCCTCGGCGTGGTCCCGGCAGAGGCGCTGGCGGTGGAGGATTCCCTGAACGGCGTGAAGTCCGCCCACGGCGCGGGCCTGCAGGTGATCGGCCTTGCCGCCGATTCCGTTTTGGCCGGACATCTCCGGCCGTATGTGGCGGAGTCGGTCTCGGCGCTGGCCGAGTTGCTGGCAGCGGGTTGAAGAAGGATCGCGCCTTGTTGCGACAGTGGGTGGAAACAGATGCGTAACGGAAAACTGAAAGTCGCCCTTGCCGGGCTTGGGTTTGGCGGCGCATTCGTCCCGATCTGGTGCATGCATCCGGATGTGTATGCCGTCGACATCATCG
>CAZSUH010000194.1:0-2519 GCA_964609905.1 uncultured Verrucomicrobiota bacterium | reverse complement strand
TAAAACTTTATCTTTGGGTTGATGTTTTAATACAGGTGCCGGGTCCCGCCTGCCGCCGGGCGCGCTGATTCTGGTGAAATAGGAGAAAAAGATGACGACGAAACGCAATGGCAGTTTGAGAACCCGGCGCGGGCTGGGGTGGATTGGGACGCTCGGGCTCCTGGCCCTGACCGCGAGCCTGGCCCTCGCGGAGGAGGACCTGGGCGATTGGCAAAAGCGGATGCCGATTACCTTTAGCGGGTATGAAGGGGCGGAAACGCTGACCAACTTCCCCGCCCTGGTGGTGTTGAGCAATACCCCGGCCGGCGTGGGGTTCGATTATGCCGATTTTCAATCGCCGCCCTATGGGGACCTGCGGTTCGCCGCGGCCGACAAGACGACCCCGCTCGATTTCGAGGTGGACACGTGGAATACCGACGGCGTTTCGTATGTCTGGGTGAAGGTGCCGGAACTGACGGCCGATACCACCCTCTATGCCCTGTGGGGGAAGGCGGGAGTGGAAGCGCCCCCCTGCACGACCAATGGGGCGGTGTGGGAGGATGCGTATCGCGCGGTCTGGCATATGAACGATGGGGCGGATGGCGCGCACATCGCCGACTCCACGACGAACGGCGTCGTCGGCGCCAAGAAGGCCGCGGGGCTGCCGTTTGAAACGAATGCCGTGGTGGGCAAAGGCCAGAAGTTCGTCTCGGATTACATCAACGTCACCGGCCTGACGAACTCCGGGACCGCGCATACCTTTTCGATGTGGATCAACGGCAGCAGCACGGCAGCCAACCAGTTTTTTCTCGATGTTGAGTCCGGCCGATTCCTGCTGGGTTGGGGCAGCGGTAAGGTCGGGAAAATCAGTCTGTTTTCCGATACAAGTTGGCTTGATTTCGGCAACACGCCGAGCCTGAATGTCTGGCACCATCTCGTGGTGGTGTGCCAGAGTTCCGGAAGCGCAATGCTCTACCTGGATGGTCTGAAATATGGTTCCACCGTGACCTATACACCCAAGTCCATTGGCGGGGACGTTTCCTTGGGAAGTCGTTACTCTTTCGATCAGGGCTATTTCCCCGGATATCTCGACGAAGTCCGTGTGTCCGCGGTCGCCCGTTCCGCCAACTGGGCCTGGGCGTCCTACTTCAACATGGCGTCAAACGGAATATTTGCCGTGCAGGCGGAGCCGGAATATCAGAATCTTCCGCTCGTCTCAAACACCGGGCCGGCCACGAACGTGACATCCACCGCCGCCTGGTTGAGCGGAACGCTCGGTTCGACCGGCACCTCCGCCACGGCGGTATTTGTTTTTTCGGGAGCCACGGACAGCGGCGCGAACAGGGCGGACTGGGCGCGGACAAATGTCTGGGCCGCTCCCCAGGCGGCGGGTGATTTTACGGTTCAGGCGACCGGCCTTTCCCCCGACACCACCTATTACTATCGCTTCGCCGCCTCGAACGAGTCGGGGTGGGCATGGGCGTCACCGGCTTCCTTTTTTATCACGGGCGAGGTGTGGATCGAGAAAACGTCCTACGCTTCCGAGGACGGCCTTGTGCCGGGCACGTTCACCGTTTTTCGCGCCAGTGCGGCGGCGAACGAAGCGTGCACAGTGGCCTATGCGGTCGGCGGCACGGCGGCGCCGGGAGCCGATTATACGGCGCTGAGCGGCACGGTGACGATTCCCGCGGGCGAGACGTCCGCCACGATGGAGGTGGCGCCTGGTTTCGATCATGTTGTGGAAGGGGTGGAAACGGTCGAGGTGACGCTGCTGCCGGGGCCCTATGCGCTCGGGACCGGGACGAACGCGACGATGGATCTCGTCGATTACGGGCTGGTAACGCGGACCTGGGGCGGGGGTGGCGCGAACAACAACGCGAGTACGGCGGCCAACTGGGTGGAGGGGGAAGCGCCGATCGCGGGCGATGCCGTCCTGTTGAACGGCACGACCAACAAAAACATGACGTGGGACCTGGATATTCCTGTCCAGTCCTGGACCCAGGTCGGGTACACAGGCACGGTGACGGTGTCCACCTTTTATCCCGGCAAGGGGGCCTTCACCAACTTCACGATCCTGGGCGACTGCGTGATCAGCAACGGCGTGTGGACTCATTCGGCCAACAGCGCGTCGGAAAACTCTCGCCTGTCGGTGTCCATCGGCGGGAATTTTCGTCTGGGCCCCGGGGCCAGGCTTGACGTCATGGCGAAGGGGTTTGCCGCCGGGCAGGGTCCCGGGAAAGGAGTGGCGACTTACGGCGCGGCTTCCCATGGCGGCGTCGGCATCTACCGCACGGACGCCGTCGTTCCCGGCTACGCTCCCTGTTACGGGAATCTGTTTGCCCCGACGAACTGCGGCAGCGGCGGGGTCAGCTATGGTCGGCCCGGTGGGGGCGCCATTCGGCTCACGGTGGCGGGAAGCGCCTCGGTGGACGGCTGGATAGCGGCGGAAAGTCAGTCGATCGGAAGCGGCAACGATCGCGCGGGATCGGGCGGTTCCATTTGGATGACGGCCGGAAATCTGACTGGGACCGGCGTTCTGA
>CAZSUH010000193.1:0-2571 GCA_964609905.1 uncultured Verrucomicrobiota bacterium | reverse complement strand
GTGTCGCCCCACCCCTGCACGAGCATGTCGCAGATGCCCGCGCTGACGCCGCAGTTGGCCTCCATGGTAAAGGGGGCATCGAGCCGCCCGCGGGGCCATGCATACCCGGTCATGCCGGAAAAGCTCAGATCGGAGTTGCAGTGCAGCCCGTTCGGCATGGTCCAGTGACGCACGTACTGGGCAAGGCTGTCATACGCCCATCCGGCTCTTCCCAGCACGGCCGCCATGCTGATCAGTTGCGCATAGGTGTGGCCGGCCCATTCGTATTGGCCGACGGAAAGAAACTGTTTGACGCTGGCATCGATAATCGCACGGTCCCGCTCATCCCCGTCGATCGTCAGGTCCATCGCTGGATGCACCGCCATCAACGAACTGGGGTGGCGGTGCGATTCATCCAGCGGTTTCCCCGGCCACAGGCAAAGTTCGTTTTTCTCCGTCACGGCATACGGAGCCAGCCGCTCCTTGATCCGCCGCGCCGCCGGCGTCAGGGTGGCGATACCCAACGCCTGTTCCATTTCCATGAGCCAATCGCAACAGCGGCGGATCAGGGCCAGGTCCACATTCGGATCCTTGCAGAACGTCTCCCGCGCGCAGTGGCCGTGATACTCCGGACTTGTGGAGAGGGGAACGTGAAGCCGTCCGTCGGTCTCCTCGACCAGGTTGTCGCGATAGAACGTGAACATATCGGACAGAATCGGGTATCCCGTCCGGGCCAGCCAGTCCCGGTCCAAGCTGTAACGCCAGCGGAGCCAGACCATCCAGGCCAGCCAACCGGTGTGGCTCCAGGACAGGAACAACGCGTACCACTCGCCATACCAACTGCCCGGCGGGATCTTATATTTCCCCATCACGGCACAGGGCCAGAACGACCCCGCCGTGCCGAACATCTTCCGGGTAAAGTTCCGCGCCGGCGCGATGCAATCGAACAGGTAATCGCACCAGCAATCGGCCAAGTCCAGATGCCCGGACGCATAGGCCGGCCAAAATGTCTCCTGTACGTTCATGTCCAGATGATAATCGCCGTTCCACGGGGGAATGACTCCATCCATCGCCCATACCCCTTGCAGTCCCGGGGGCATGGCGCCGCGCCGCGCCGATGAAGCGAGCAGGTAAATCCCGTAATACCACATGAATTCCATGTCGGGTTCCGGCAGGTGGACGGCGGAGACGGCCCAGAAGGCGCGCCACGCTTCCTCGTGTTCCTCCCATAACCGATCGAATCCGGCCTGAACGGCCGCCCGCCAGGTTGCCGTCGCCTTGCGGTCGGCCGTCTCCACATCCGAGGCGGTTTCGACGGTTGCGAAGAAGTCCGGTCCCCGCACGCTCCAGGCAACGGCATAACACGGCCCATCCGGAATCGCCTGGGCCCACACGCCGAGATTACCGTCCCGCCTTTGACGGGAGGCCGGGTGATTCAACCCGGCCATTTTCGGGCAAATCTCCGCCAGCGGCTTCAGGTTCCATTCGGTGTCTGTCGGTGTGCCGCTCGTTCGCAGACACAAGACGTTCCGGGTCTTATGCGCAAAAACCGTCCACGACACCGTCGCCTGCGCGGTTTGCATCACGCCTTCCACCCGGGCGCGCTCCACATCCAATCGGCCGGAATACTCCAGCGCCTTTCCGACCGGGAGTTCCATCCGCCCAATGCTGATCTTGGTGGGGGTTAACGGCTTGGCCGTGCCGCCGTCTCCGCCAAAAATGGACCGAGCCTCCTGATAGCGCCCCTCGCGGACCAAACGGCACAGGGAGGCGTAGTTCGCCTCCGGCCGTGTCCAGAAGGAATCGTCGGTGCGCGAATCCCACAAGTCGGCGCAATCCAGGGTGAAACACAAGGGCGCGCCGTCGCCCCAGACCATGGCTCCGAAGAAACCGTTGCCGACCGGAAAGCCATCCTTCCAAATCCGGGGCGGAGCCTGATGTTGAATGGTATGCCTCGTTCTCTGATTCTCGTCTTTCATGCCTGCTTTCCCGGATCCCGTCACTTCGCGGTTTTGTCGCCAGGCCGGTTTTTCGCGGCCGATTCGGTTTTCACCCGTTGAATCTGCCGTTCAAACGCCTGGAGGAACTGGAGATACTCACCCGGATACCGGGTCATGGCCGTGGGGTTGTAGGCCACGGCTTTGTCGTAACTGTCGCGCGCAATCCGAACCTGTCGCTCGATTTCCGGCAGATCGGCGATGAACGCCGGCGTGACGGTGAACGTGTTGTAGCCCCAGTATTTGTCGAGCGATCCAAGCGCGCTCGCGCCCGGATCGAGAATGTCGTACATTTTTTCGCCATACAGCATGCCCACCGCGCGACGGACCGAGTCCTTGGCATTGTACGTTTTCAGGTTCCAGAGCGCGTCCGCGCATGTCGCGATGGCGGCGCCCCGTTTCAAGACATGCGTGTTCATCATGAAACCGGCGACATGGTCAAAGAATCCATCGCCATGCCATTCCGTCCAGGGCATGCAATCCGTGATATAGCTGCACTCGTAGTGGGGGCAGGCCCGGTTTTGCCAGATAAACGGCTTCCGCCCGAACGCCTGAGTCGCCCACTCCACATCCTGCCGCGTCTTGGCGTACGCCA
>CAZSUH010000192.1:0-2584 GCA_964609905.1 uncultured Verrucomicrobiota bacterium | reverse complement strand
GGCGGCAAAGCCATCTCCCGGCGCATGAAAGACGCCGGCCTCCAGGCCCAGTTCGTCAAAGGCCTCCGGGTCACCGATGCAGCCACAATCGCCATCGTTCACGAAGTCATCCAGACGGTCATCAATCCCGAACTCGTCAACCGGTTAAAGGAAAAGGGGGCCCGCGCCCGCGGGATTCCCGGCGAAACCGTTTTCCAGGTCGTCAAACGCGTCGAAACGGATCCGAAGACCGGCGAAACGTTCGACTGGGGCTTCGTCGGCGACATTCGCCGCGTGGACACCGCGCCGCTGGATGCCTGTTTCCAGGCCGCGGAAATCCCCGTTGTCACCCCCCTCGGGCGCGGGGAGGACGGCCGGCTTTACAACCTGAACGCCGATGACGCGGCCGCCGCCGTGGCCCAGGCCTTGAAGGCGCGCAAACTCGTGTTCCTGTCCGACGTGCCCGGGCTCCTGCGCAATCCCCAGGACGAGAACTCCATCATTTCCACCCTGCGCGTGGGGGACGTGGGCAAACTGGTCAAAGAGGGCATCATCGACGGCGGCATGCTGCCCAAAATCCGAAGCGCCGTGAACGCCCTGCAGTCGGGCGTCCGCAAGGTCCACCTCATCGACGGGCGGCTGCCCCATTCGCTGTTGCTTGAAATCTACACAGACGCCGGAGTCGGCACGGAGATCGTTCAAAATGACTAAGACCGAGCAAATCGCCAAACTCTATTCCCAGCACGTGATGTCCACCTATTCCCAGAGCCTCGCGCTCGTGAAGGGAAAAGGCACCCGCGTCTGGGATGCGGAAGGCCGCGTGTACCTGGATTTTGCCGCCGGCATTTCGGTCCTCAACGTGGGGCATTGCCACCCCCGCGTCGTGGACGCCATCCGCGAGCAGGCCGGCACGCTCATGCACGTCTCCAACTTCTTTTACACCGAACCCCAGGCGCGCCTCGCCGAAAAACTCGGCGCCCTCTCGGGATTCGACGGCAAGTGCTTCTTCTGCAACTCCGGGGCCGAGGCCAACGAATCGCTCATCAAACTGGCCCGCCTCCACGGCAACCCCAAAGGCCGTTTCGAGATCATTTCCATGGCCAACTCCTTCCACGGCCGCACCCTCGCCTCCCTGGCCGCCACCGGCCAGACCAAGTATCAGGCCGGCTTCGAACCCATGCCCGCCGGCTTCGTTCATGCCCCGTTCAACAACCTCGACGCCGTGCGCGCGCTCGTGACGGACAAAACCGCCGCCATTCTCGTCGAGGCCGTGCAAGGCGAAGGCGGCGTCATCCCCGCCGATCCCGCTTTCCTGCAGGGACTCCGCGCGCTGTGCGACGAGCATGACATTCTCCTGCTCTGCGACGAAGTGCAGTGCGGCCTCGGCCGCACCGGCCACTGGTTCGGATTCCAGGCCGCGGGCGTCAACCCGGACGCCTTCTCGCTGGCCAAGGCCCTGGGCGGCGGCCTGCCCATCGGCGCCATCGTGGCCGGCCCGCGCGCCGCCGGCGTCTTCAAGCCCGGGAAGCATGCCAGCACCTTTGGCGGCAATCCCGTGGCCGCCGCCGCCGCCCTCGCCATGCTGCAGACCATCGAGGACGAGCACCTGGTGGCCCGCGCCGCCGAAGCCGGCGCCCGGTTCAAAGCCGGGCTCGAAGCCATGGTCGGCACTTACGAGCACGTGAAGAGCGTGCGCGGCGCCGGACTCATGATCGGCCTGGTCCTCGACAAATCCGCCAAAACCCTGGTCGAAAGCCTGCTCGGTATGGGCCTCATCGCGCTGGCCACCGCGGAAAAAGTCGTCCGATTCCTCCCCCCCTTGAATGTCAAGGACGCGGATATCGAGGAAGCCCTCGAAATCATCGAGGACGCCATTGCCGAATGGCATGGCATCGAACGGCCGAAAGACGAGGATGCCTGAAGGGGAGCAACACCATGAATCTCACCGAACTGAAAAACGAAAAAGTGGGCGCGTGCGTCTCCGGCGGGCTGGATAGCCGGACCATCTGCAAAAAAATGATCGACTCCGGCATTCCGGTCATGGCCTTTTCGGCCGACCTCGGGCAGCCGGACGAGACCGACATCCAGGACATCCGTAAACGCATGGCGCCCTGCGGAGTGGATACGGCGATCGTGGATCTCAAGGCCCCCATGGCCGAGGCCTGCTTCGAGGTACTGGAGGCCCAGGCCATGTACGACGGCGGCTACTGGAACTCCACGGGCATCGCCCGCGCGGTAACTGTCAAGGGCTTGATTCCCGAAATGAAAAAGCGCGGTTGCACGGTTCTGGCGCACGGCGCCACCGGGCGCGGAAACGACCAGATGCGGTTCGAGCGCTACACCAACGTGCTCGCCCCCACAATGAAAATCTATGCCCCGTGGCGCGATGCCGGACTGCTCAAGGAATTCCCCGGCCGCTCCCAGATGGCCGACTATCTCGTCCGGCACGGCATCCCCGCGCCCGTAGGCGGCAAGAAAAAATATTCCACCGACTCCAATCTTGCCGGTCTTTCCCATGAAGCCGAGGATCTCGAAAGCCTCGAGACGCCGATGACCATCGTGAAGCCCACCATGGGCGTCTGGCCCATGGAGGCGCCCGATGCCG
>CAZSUH010000191.1:0-2768 GCA_964609905.1 uncultured Verrucomicrobiota bacterium | reverse complement strand
GCTCCGCTCGGAATGACCACCCACTCTAATTTGTTCCTTTTATCGGCCAACGTTGGTGCCTTGCGTGAGCCGCGCCTCGCGGCGATACGCAAGGGCACCTGGTTGGGAAAATCATTTTTGATTTGATCGGGTCTGGCTGTAGGGGCGGCCCTTGCGGCCGCCCGCATCACGCCGTCATGCGTCTGGTTGGCGCGAGACACACGGGCGGCGACAAGCGCCGCCCCTACAGTTCCAATCGCCTCATTTTGAGTTTCCCCTTTTTCTGTTTATCTCGATTCCCAACAGTTTAATCACCTCAAGATTGATGGGAAAAACCTTAAGTCATACTTAAGCATAATTACGGAAACCGGAAAAGGTAACGATTTTTCCTTTTACGAAACTGGGCGCTTTCATGGTCACATGCGACACCTATCAGAAAGCGCATTTTCTGAACACCGCCGAAAAACTGGACTACTTTCAGAGAAAGCGGCGTCAAGCCGCCGCACTCCAATCGGTTACCCGCTCACGGCATACGCCGCCAACTGTCGAATAACCGGCTCGGCCTTGGCTTTCGTAATCCGAAGCCGCAAACGCGCCGTTTCAACCGGTTCGACCACGTGAATCCGCTTATGCCCGATGCAGGTGCCGGCGGCCAGCGGCTTCCATTGAGCTGAAGAGTCCAGGCTTTCCACCCCGTATTCCAGCGCCCGCTCCCCGAAAGCAATGTCCTCCATGAGGATCACGCGGTCGATCCGCCGGGGCCCCGGCAACGCCAGTTCCACCGTGTTCCCTCTGCCCGCCGTGGCGAATTCCGGCGCGGGGAAACGACGCCGGATGGCTTTCCCGAATTCGACATAGCGCTGGAAATCGGCCTCCGGCACCAACCCGTCGGGGCCGGGATTGGCGTTCAGGAGCAGGTTGCAGTTCCGGCCGACCGACTCCACGTACATGGTCATCAGGTCATCGAGCGAATAGAGCCGGTGCTCGCGGTCGGGCGCCCAGAACCATTCGTCTTTCCGGACAGGCACGTCGCACTCGCCCGGAATCCAGAACCGGCCGTCCGGTTTGCCCGCGTAGACCGCCTCGTTCACACCGTCGTCCCCGGTTCCTTCGTCCGTGGTGCTCCAGCACGGATAGGGCGCAATGCCGCGCTCGTTGCCCACCCAGCGGATCAGGTTGGGCGCTCCGGCCGGTCCTTGAAACGCGATGGCGTTCGGCTGGTATTTCTGCATCAGCGGCACCAGGTCCGGTCCGCCCTGCTCCACCGGAATGGCGCCGCCGTCGAACCAGACCTCGAACAGGTCGCCGTAGCGGCTCCACAGTTCCTCGATCATCCGCTCGCACACGTGCATGTAGGCGGCCTGTTTTTGCGGATCGCCGCCTTTGCCCTGGTTGATGAGCCCGTTATCGAAACCCAGGTAGCCGTTGGCGCTGACCGACGCGTACAGACCCGGCAGGATGCCGTATTTCCGGCAGGACCGCACGAAATCCCCGACCACATCGCCCTTGCCGTTCCGCCAGGGCGATTGCTTGACACCGTAGGGATACAGGTCGGTCTGCCATTGGCAGAACCCGCTGCAGTGCTTGGCCACGAACACGGCGTATTTCGCGCCCATGGCCTTGGCCGCCTCCATCCACTGATCGGTGTCCAGCCGATGAGGCTGGTACAGGCTCGGATCCGGGAGATCACGCCAACTGCGCCAGTCCCAGCCCGGCTTGTAGACCGGGATGTCGAAATGGAAGAACATGCCGAGTTCCAAGTCGTGCCAGCGCTGCTGGGCAGGAGTTGGCAAGACAATATGAGGAGCAACCGGCATGGAGAGCCCCGCCTTTCGTCAGCTCGATCCGGGCTCGGCGCTTAAAACTGGTCGAGGAATCGCTTCGCCTCGGTGATGTCCCGGTCGGGATGCTCGCCGACCTCCCGCTCGATGACATAGAAGCCGGTGTAGCCGATGGCATCCATGGCCGCGATATAGCGCGGGAAGTTGACGTCTCCCTGACCGAGCGGCTGCTCCTGGTGGCCCTGGGCATCCGCCACCTTCCGCCCGTCCTTGGCGTGGGTATGGATGATGTAGTCCTTCAGATCCCGCACGCCGCCGATGCAGTCGAATCCGTTCATCGCCAGGTTGGCGGGATCGTAGTTGACTCGCACGGTCGGGATCTTGATCGTGTCGAGAAACCGCTTCAGGGTAGCGGCCGGCTCCGGACCGGTTTCGCTGGCCAGCGCCACGCCCACCTTCTCCCCGAACTTCCCGATTTCCTCCAGGCACTTGCGCATGATCTTCACCTGGACCGTGCCGAAATCCTCGGGGATATGCCCGATATGCGTCTGCACGATCGTCGACCCCAGCAGCCGGGTCTTCTCCATAATCCGCTTGGTGCGCTCCACCCGCCGCATGCCTTCGGCTTCGTCCGACAGCCCGAATCCGCCGATATCCCCGCACACGGAACTGATCACGAGGTTGTGATCAGCGAACATTTTCTTGAGCTCCCTGGCCTGCTTCTCGTCGATTTTTTCCACATCGACTTCGTTTTCCAGACTGGAGAACTCGATGCCCGAGAGACCGATCGCCTGGGCCTGTTTCAACGCGCTTTTCAGATCGAGCCGGAACGAGGATAGGAATGCGCCGACTTTCAACCGTTTCATGACCGCCTGCCCTTTCTTTTGGATGATCTGACCTTGTCACATAACCCCATCAGCACATAGGTTAATTGCGCCGCGGTGAAGTCCGAGACCGGACTGCCGGCCAGCGGCGCCAGTTCCACGACGTCGAATCCGGCGATCCGCC
>CAZSUH010000190.1:0-2884 GCA_964609905.1 uncultured Verrucomicrobiota bacterium | reverse complement strand
GTAAGCCCCCTGTGAACCCGCATAGCGCCGTTCCCTTGGCCGTGCGACACTCCTGACCGTGCGTGTGGATAATCCATGCGCGAAAAAGCAGGAGGATGGCATGAAGCGGGATCCGGTCAAGGAACAGTTTTGGCGGAGCGCGATAACGGAGGCGGACGGCAGCGGGCAGAGCGTGCGGGAGTTTTGCCGGCAGAAAGGGTTGAAGGAAAGCCTGTTCCATGCCTGGCGGCGGCAGTTGAAGCAACGGGATGCGGAATCGGCGGCTGACCAAACGGGATTCATGGAGTTGGTGGCCCCGACTGGGGGCGGCGGCGCGGGCGTCAGCATCCGGATAGACGAGCGGATCAGCATCGTGCTCCAGCGCGGGTTCGACCGCGAGCTTCTGAAGGCGGCCCTGGGCTGCCTGTGCGAGGCGGGCCGGCCAACGGCCGCCGAGGCCGCCGGGGCATGATTCCGGTCACGGGCGGCACGCGGCTGTTTCTGTATCGCGGGCGGGCCGACATGCGCAAAGGCTTCGAGGGGCTCTCGGGGATGGTGGACGCCCATTTCTCCGAGAGCCTGTTTTCCGGCGCGTTGTTCATTTTCCTCAACCAGCGGCGGGATCGGGTGAAGATCCTGTATTGGGATTCGGGCGGCCTGGCCCTGTGGTACAAGCGCCTGGAGCGAGGGACGTTTCGGATGCCGGCGGGCCGGGAGGGGGAGGCGGTGGAGTTGACCAGCGCGGAGCTTTCGATGCTGCTGGAGGGCATTACGCCGCTGCGGGTGGAGCGGCGCTACCGGGTGGGCGAGCCCCTGAATCGCACGGGATGAGCCCCGAAAAAGAAAAAGTTAAAAAAGCATTTCTTTGTTGCTTAATATGGGCTATTAGCCTATAGTCCATATTATGAAAAGAACGCCCACTCAAGAACTCGAAGCGCAACAGGCGGTGCTGGTGCGGCAGTTGCGGCAGGCGGGGCCCCTGATCGAGGGGTCGATCGCTATGGTCCCTCGTAAGTGCGGCAGCCCGAGCTGCCCGTGCGCTCAGGGCGAAGTCAAGCACCAGGCCATGATCCTGTGCAAGAAGGTGGCGGGGCGAAGCGTGGCGCTTTACGTGCCCAAGGAACTGTGGGACCAGGTCCGGGAATGGAACGGCGAGCACAAGCGGATCAAGCGGGTGCTCAAGGACCTCTCGCGGATCAACGAACAGATCGTTCGCAACCACGTGGACGACAAGCGCCGGACTGAGGGCGCGCGCCGGTCGCTGAAGGTCGTGGACGGAGACGGCGAAGGGGGTCGCTGAGCCGTGACGCTGGAGCAAGCCATCGCCGAGTTGACGTTCAAGGATGAGCAGATCGGGGAGCTGGCTCGGCAGAACGAGGCGTTGGACCGGACGGTGGAAGAGTTGCGCCAGCAGATCGCCGGGTTGCAACGACGGCTGTACGGGCCGCGCAGCGAGAAGTACCATCCCGATCAGTTGTTCCTGGATGACATTTTGAAGCAAGGCGAAAGCGACCTGCCCGCCGAGGAGCCGCCGACGGTTCCGGTCAAGGCCACCGTGCGGCGCAAGGCGCGGCCCCACGGCCGGCTGAAGATCCCCGAGCACATCGAGCGGGTCGACGAGGTGCTGGACCTGCCCGAGGAGCGCAAGCGCGATCCGCGGACGGGCGAGGCCCTGGTGAAGCTTCGCGACGAGATCTCCGAGAAGCTGGCGTGGAAGCCGGGCCAGTGGTTCGCGCGGCGGTTCATTCGCCCCGTCTACGTGCACCCGGATCGCCAGAGCGAGGAGGCCGGCGTCTATGTGCAGCCGATGCCGGATAGCCCCATCGAGAAGTGCAAGGCCGACACCAGCGTGCTGGCCATGGTGGCGGTGAAGAAATTCGTGGACCATCTCCCCCTATATCGGCAACGGGGGATATTCCTTCGCGAGGGCATTGAGGTGGCCGAGTCGACGCTGAACGCCTGGGCAATCGAGCCGATCCTGGCCTGCGAGCCGCTCTACCACGCCTTTCGCGCCAACATCCTGGCCCGCCCCGTGATATTTACGGATGACACGCCCGTGGACATGCTCGAAGAGGGCCGCGGCAAGACAAAGGAAGGCCGCCTCTGGGTCTATGTGGGCGGGTGCGGACCGCCCTATCGGTATTTTGATTTCACCGTGGACCGGCGCAAGGAGCGCCCCGCCCAAATCCTCTCCAAATACTCCGGCTTTGTTCACGCCGACGCCTATTCCGGCTACGATCATCTGTTCGCCGCCTCGGATCTAATCATCGAGGTCGGCTGTTGGACCCATGCAAGACGAAAGTGGGACGAAGCGCTCGATTCGGCCCGCTTGCCCTGCACGGACATCCTGCTTCGCATCCGCTCGCTGTATGCGATCGAGGCTCGCATCCGGGGAGAAAAACCGGAACTGCGACTGGAGGTCCGGCAGGCCGAGTCGGTCCCCGTGCTCGATAAACTCTATGAGCGGATCGGCGAAATCGCCGCCGAGCGTGTCATCCTACCCTCGTCGCTCCTGGCCAAAGCCATGGGCTATGCCCTCAACCAGCGCAAAGCGCTCTATCGGTATACGACCGACGGACGGTTGGAGATCGACAACAACACGGCCGAAAACGCCATCCGTCCTCTTGCAGTCGGTCGCAAAAACTTTCTGTTCGTAGGAAGCCCGCGCGGTGGCAAGGCCTGTGCCATGGCCATGACCTTCCTGCAAAGCGCCAAGGCCGTCGGCGCCAACCCCTACGACTATCTCCACGATATCTATAACCGCATCATGAGCCACCCGGTCAACCGACTGCATGAACTCCTGCCGGCCGCCTGGTTGCGCGCCCGGCAGACCGGCAAGAACTGAAAATCATCCCGCTCCGCGTTCGTCCCCGCTCGCTGTCTACCGGGTTCACAGGGGGCTTAC
>CAZSUH010000189.1:0-2902 GCA_964609905.1 uncultured Verrucomicrobiota bacterium | reverse complement strand
CCACATGATCCGGCCCGAGTTCCGCCACCGTGCCCAGCGCGCAGCGGCCTCGAACCGGTCCGGCCGAATCCGACAACAGAACCGAATCGCCCGCCCGGAACTCGCTGTGGTTTTCGCCCTCCACCCGGTAACGCCGCACCGCGCGCCGGCCCTCGCCGGTTTCGAGCGTCTCCACTCGCTCCTCGCGACTCAGCCGCAGCGCGCGGCCTGCCGCCACACGCGCGGCCGGTTCGCTGGTCCACAACCGGGCCATCTCGTCGCTCACCGCTCCCAGCTCAGCCCGGATCAGGCGCTCGTAGTGCTGGAAACAGGCGGCATCCGCCTTCTCCGCGGCCGGCCCCCGTTTCCGGCCTGGCCGCGTGTCTTCGTGGCCGGCCAGGCGGGCGACGCCTTCGCAATCGGCGGCGCACCGACATTTCGCGCAGGCGGCCGGATGATCCTTGAACCGGGGCGGGTCTCCCATTTCCAGCCGCACCAGCCGGTTGCGGATATCCACCGTGTCCCGCAGATTCCCCATGGTCAGCTCCACCTTGCGCACAATGTCCAGCCGGCCGCCTTCATCCGGATTGCCGCTATACAACAGGCAGGCGTGAAGGGGATCCGCGGACACTTCGCCGCGTCCCATCAGCATGGCCGCATAACTCACCAATTGGAAGATATGGCCGAGTTCAGCCTCGCCGTTCGCCGTTTCGGCGCGCGCCGCCCGGCGGCCCCGGGATCGGCCGGTCTTCAGCTCCCCGAGGATCACCGGTCCCTGCCCGGCGCGCTCCCACACGGCGTCGATCCGGCCTTTCAAGCCCCAGCCCGGGGCCAGGCGGAACGTTTCGGAAACCAGGTTGGACTGTTTTTTCAATCCACCCGCCCAGCGCTGGAGCCGCGCCAGGTGCGCGCGCGCATCGTCGGCGACCCGGGCCGGATCCAGGCCGGCCAACCCCATCTTGAGCGCCTGCTCTTCCAGGCCGCGGTTCAACGCCGCCTCCAGTTCCGCGTCTCCGCAGCCCCGCCACAGCAGGGGGAACAGTTGATGCACCAGCGTACCGCGGATCAGCGGCAGGCTGGGTGAGTCGGCGGTGAAAAAGGAAACCAGCCGCTGCCGGTCGCAGAATTCGAACTGCGTGGCATCGCTGACGCTGAAGAGCCAGTCCGGCTCGAGCACCAGAAGGCTGTTCGGCGTGAACCGCCAGGCGCCCGCCTCCTCCGCGAGGTGGAAAAAGGCCGCCCGCAGGGGCCGAATGACCGGGCCGTCTGCTTCACGCGTCAGGATGGCGGTCTGACCGGCGGTGGCGGCCGCCGCGTGAATCGTGATCCGTTTTTCAAGTCCGCCACCCACGCCAAGCCGAACGGTAAAAGCGCCGTCATCGGCCTGTTCCACGCCGGCCAGCACACCGGAGACATAAGGCACGCGGCAAGACTCGCCGGACAACCGGCAACAGACACAGACCGCGGGATTAAACTGAACGGTTTCGGTCAAACGCGACTCCCTGGTCCATCCTCTACGGCGTCAGAAACACCGCCGGCGCGGGAGTCATCACCGGCCGGGCCCCCACCGGCACATCCGCGGAGAGATCGATCGTCTCCGGAGCGGGATCGCCGTCGGCATACACGATATGCAACAACCGGGACTTGGCCTTATACCAGGCAAAATCCGTTTTCCCGTCCCCATCGTAATCGGCGGGCGCCGGCAGCCAGGTTTTCCGCCAAGGCGCGCTTTTGGAATGATCCTTCGACACGGCGTCCCACACGTGAATGACACCGGTCGCGGGATCATAAAGAGCGAAATCGGTCTTTCCGTCCCCGGAATAATCGGCCGACACGGGAACACCGTTCTTGATGCGCGGCCATAGCGTCAGAACCTGGACCGGCTTGCCTGAACGGGGCCGGACGCACCAGCGCCGGGCGACGGGCGCATACCAGACCGCCTGGACCCGCCCGCTTCCCGTATAATCCCCCACGGCTGGCCGCGCCGGTGTGAGAGGCGGCGTCACGGTCTTCGTTTTACCGCTCTTGCTTTCCTGCCAGGCAAGCGCCGAACTGGAGCGATTCCACACCGCATAATCGGCTTTGCCGTCCCCGTCGAAATCGGCCGGAACGGGCACGTGTTTCGCGCCGGCCAACGCCTTGACCGGTTTTTTCCTGGTCCGTCCGCGGGACGAGAGCCAGACGATCCAGGAGCCCGTGCCCGGCTGAAACACGCCGAAATCGGCCAGTCCGTCGCTGTCGTAATCGGCCGCCGCGGAAAGCCAGCCGGCGGCGGACGGTCGGCCCGCCCAGACGTCGGTTTTCGAGAGCCACGCCCTCAATCCGCCGCCCGCCTGGAGGACTTGGAAATCGGCTTTGAAGTCGCCGTCCAGATCCCAGCGGGTCGCCCGGCGCCGGTCGAAAGCCAGCAGTTCCCAGCCCCCGTCGGGCAGGTCGTCCCCCGGATCGGCCAGCAGATTGCGCGGATTGGCGGTGCCGATATACAGCGCTTGGGGCGTGGAAAGAATGGTGCGCAGGCCATAGTTGGCGATGTTGCCCAGCCCGTTCACACTGACCGGCTCGAACCGCTTCGCGCGCGACGAGGTCAGCCGGAACAGGTCGCCGCCCGCGCCCGAGGCGGGATTGAGCGCCTCGTCCGCACAGGTCTCGGCGTCCTCGGGAAACGTGATATCGAAGGTGCCCACGTACAGGTCGTTCTGGAAGGTGTCCATCACCCAGGCGTAACAGTTGCTGGGATTGTCGAACCCCGGCCCGCCCATGAGGGGACGCTGCTCCATTTTGTTGGCGGTCAGGCTCCACGTTCCCGCATCCAAATCGTACGTCCACAGGTTCTCGTACCCGTACAGCAGCTGGAACTCGCCGCCCATCTCCATGGACAGGCCGCCGATCGTCCAGGGCGCGAAAAAGTTGCGTCCCCGGAACA
>CAZSUH010000188.1:0-3029 GCA_964609905.1 uncultured Verrucomicrobiota bacterium | reverse complement strand
CTATGCCGCCGACAGCCGGCGCCAGTGGATGGAGTTGCCGTTGGGCGAGGAGTGGTATGACTTTCACGGCCCGGAGCGTGAAGCGACCTTGCCGGGAAAAGTGTAGAGGGTAACGCGATAAGTCCGTTGGAAAAAGGAATGACAGATGAAAAAGAATAATACCGGATCGCCGTCCGCGCGCGAGGAGTTTCCCCAAGGGTTCCTTTGGGGAACAGCCTCGGCCTCGTACCAGATCGAAGGCTCTCCGCTGGCCGACGGCGCGGGCGAAAGCATCTGGCATCGGTTCACCCACACGCCGGGCAAGACCGAACGCGGGGAAACGGGAGATATCGCCTGCGATCATTACAGGCTCTGGCGCGACGATGTGGCCTTGATGGCCGAACTCGGATTAAAAGCCTACCGGTTCAGCATCGCATGGGGCCGTCTTCTGCCGGACGGGGTCGGACGGGTGAACCAGGCCGGCCTGGATTTTTACAGCCGCTTGATCGATGAACTGCTGGCGCACGGAATTACGCCCATGGTGACGCTGTTCCACTGGGATTATCCGCAAGCGCTGCAGGACCGGGGGGGATGCGTGAATCGCGACCATGCCGGGTGGTTCGGCGAGTATGCCGCGCTGACGTTCAAGCACTACTCGGATCGGGTGAAGTGTTGGCTGACCTTGAATGAGCCGGCCGTGTTTACCAACTGCGGCTACCGCAGTGGATGTCACGCGCCCGGGCTTCAAGACTGGGACGCCATGCTGGCGGCCGGGCATAACCTGATGCGCGGCCATGGGCGGGCGGTGCAGGCGCTGCGCAGCATCGACGCCGCCGGCAAGATCGGCGTCGCCTTCGCGCTGGGCACGAACCTGCCCGACCGTGACACGCCGGAGGATCACGCGGCGGCGCGGCGCAATCGCGCCTTCTCGCGCCGTTTCTGCGATCCCATCATGCTGGGAGAGTATCCGCCCCGGTTCCTCGAGATGGTCAAAGGCCACATGCCGCCTGGTTTTGAAAAAGACCTGCCGCTCATCCACCAACCGGTGGATCTCGTCGGCGTGAACTATTACAGTCAATGGCGCGTGACCCACGATCCGTCGGTTCCCTTCCTGCAAAGCCGCGGCGTCGCGGCCTGGGACGAGGGCAACACCAGGACGGACAGCATGCAGTCGAGTTTCGCGAAAAAGGCCGTGCCGGAACGGGGCAAGCGCGGAGAGCCGCTCATGCCGATCGGCTGGGCGGTGCTGCCGGAAGGCTTGCGTGAAACGCTCCTCTGGGCGCGCAACCGCTACGGCAATTATGATTTTTACGTCACGGAGAACAACGCGCTCGGCTGCGACGAAAGCCGGGTGGAGGACGCCGTTCACGATCAATACCGCATCGATTACCTGCGTTCGCATTTTCTCGCCGCGCGACAAGCCATCGCCGACGGCGTGAATCTCAAGGGATACATGGTCTGGAGTTTGATGGATAATCTGGAATGGGCGTCGGGCTTCCGCATCCGCGCTGGCCTGGCGCATGTCGATTTCAAGACGAATAAGCGGACGCTGAAAGACAGCGCGCGCTGGTACCGGGGCGTCATTCAGGGTAATCGGGTTTGAACGATATCCCGCGTGACGCGTAAGAATCGATCGATCTCATCGAAGGTATGGCAATGAAGCGGAGAGACGCGGATGGCTTCGGTCAGGCCCAACGACTCGACGATGCGTTTTGAATAGGGGTTCGCCTGGACCCGTTCAAAGACCGTAATGCCTCTCTTGCCGTATGCGGCCACCGCCTCCGCGCAATCCATTCCTTGAATGCCAAAGGCGACGATCAGGTCGCGATCGACATCATTCGGGGAATCGGCATAGACCTTCACACCGTCCATCTGTCGGAGTCCGGGAAAGGGATGGCCGCCATCCAGCATGCGAATCAGGAGCGAGCGCTCGTGCGCGTGAATCTTTTCCATCCCCGCCCCATATTGCGTTTTGCGATCCGGGGCGTCCGTAAAATGGGCGCCCAACCAGCACACGTAGTCCACAATCCTGGATAGAGCCGCGAAGTTGGGATGCGGGTAAGTCCCGAGTTCCCATTCCCGGGCCGGCTTGGCTTCCAGTTTGTCGTGGGGCAGCCTGGCGACGCGTTCCGACACATATCCATACCCGCACCCGCGAATGCCGAAATGCTTGTAAGGGCCATAGGTGATCCCGTCCACCTGGAGCTTTTGCGCATCCATCGCGCTATGGGGCAGATGTTGAACGGCATCGGTTATGATAAACAGATCCGGCTTTATCGCGCGCGCCTTCTCCACGATTTCCGCGAGGTTGAAGATGTATCCGGTGATGTTCGAGGCGCTCATCACGCTCAGCAGGCACGTGTTTTTGTCAATGCGATCCAGAATCTCGGCTGTATCGACGCCGCCGGTTTCGGGATTGGCCGCGGCGACGCGAAACTCCATGCCCATTTTATGGGCGTAGAACCTGGCGGAATCATAGGCGGAGGGATGCTCCAGGGAGGTGGTCACGACGTTCCGGCCCGGAACGTTTTCGATAATCGCCCGGGTGATTCGGAACATGACTTGGGAAGGCGTCAGTTCCGTTACGATCGAGCCGGAATCGGCGCCGCCAAAAATCACGTGCTTCAGGTCATGCAGCCCCTGGTTTTTGACGGCTTGAAGCCAAACCGCAATATCCGTGGTGCGCTCCGGGCATTCGCCTATGCGTTCCATGGCCGCTTTGGCCGCCACCGCCGCCTTGAGACGCAATGACCCGCCCGCGTTTTCGAAAAAAATCCGTTTTCTTCCCCGGGCGTCTTTTTCCACGTAATGGAATTTTGCCCGGATCTCCCGAAGCAGTTGCGCATCAAAGCTGAAAGGGTTCACGGCGCTCATCCTGTGCGATGATTCATGCGGCTCACGGACGGGTCCGTTTTCCTGGTTGGAACTCGCCTTGTTCTTCCATTTCGAAAGGTACACGAAAACGGCAGGCGAGTAAAGTCCGCGGGGGTAGGATAGAGCCGATTGCGCTGTTCGCATAAGCCCATGCCTATTGAGTGATATGGGAGGAG
>CAZSUH010000187.1:0-3075 GCA_964609905.1 uncultured Verrucomicrobiota bacterium | reverse complement strand
CCCTATCACCCTCAACCGGGACAGGGGGGGGTCACGATCTACCCGTCCGCTCCCACACCACCGAAATGTTCCTCTTGCGGTTTCACCCCTGCTTCATTACAGTGGCGAAAAAACATAAACACCTCCCGGAAATAGAGGTTATGTGGCGATCCCGTTCAGTCGGTTTCCGATTCCTGATGACGCTGCTGGTCGCGGTCCTGATCGGCGCGGTCATTGTGGGCTGCCGCTCGATATTCGCGCGGCCTCCGTTTGACGCCGACACCGTCGGACGCGCCGAAGCCGCCATGTGGAAGGCCTATTACACGGGCGAGAAAACACAGCTCGCGCTCAATCTGCTCGAACTGTTGCGCACGCAATTCGGCATGACCCTGCCCGAGGCCAAAACCGTTGCCGAGGCCTTTGCCGACGCGGCCATGAAATTCAAGGCCACGCGCGAAAAATATGACGAACGGGTTCTGCCGGGCCTGACGGAAGCCTATCGCCGGATCAAACACTATTCGAACGCCTCCTTCGAGCCCGAGCAGGCCGCCCGGGCCGAACTGGCCTGGTGGGTCGCCCGGCGCACACCCGGTCAATCCGCGCCGGAACAGGTGGGCGCCAGAATCGGCGAGTTGTATGCCGTGCTCTACGGAAGCCAAAATCCCGCTTTTCAAAAAGCCGGCTTGCTGCGGGCCCAGGCCGCCGCGCTGCGGGATTCCGGCAAGTTGAATGCCGACTGGCCCCGCATCGAGGAATTGCTGCGGGAATCCTATCGTGAAGCGGGCACTGGCATGGGCCATTCCTTCGTTCCATGAAGCGCGGGGGGGATACCCCGGCATGCCCGCCTGATGCGGGATGACACAATCGTCATAACTCGTTGCAAGGCAAAGAGAAAAGCCCTGCAACCTCAACGGTTGCAGGACATTATAAAGAATGGCTTGCCATCCGAAGCGCAAGCTTCGCTTCGGAGCGCCGTGCGAAGGATGGTGGCGGGACTAGGATTCGAACCTAGGAAGACAAAGTCAGCAGATTTACAGTCTGCCCCGGTTGACCACTTCGGTATCCCGCCAGGTTTTTTATGTCAAAGAAAGAGGGCAAATCCTATTAAACTGGACGGTTCCTGTCAATGCCCCGTTTTGGCGCGCTTGGCGCGAATGGAATGCCCCGGCCCTTCCCCGATGGTGCGGCCCATGGAACGAATCCGCATGAGCACGCAGGCGGCGCACTGGTCGGACGTTTCGTCGATGCACGGCTTGCCGGGATACAGCAGATAATCGCCCCGATACTTCCCCGGCGTGCTGTTGGGCATGAACACGTTCGCGCCCCGCTGAAGCGCCAGATTCCGACCCGTGCCCGGAAAGACCGCGTCGAACGCCGTGGTGGCCGGAATGTGCGCGTCGGGATTGAACAGCCGCAACACCGCCACCGCCTTGAAAAACAGCTCCGGCTCGTTCGCATACGCGTTCGTCTCCGCGCCCAGCGGCGTGTCCGGATGCGGGATGAAAGGGCCGATCCCGATCATGTCCAATTCCAAATCCCGGCACAGCACGATGTTGGCCGCCAGCACCTCCCGGGTTTCGCCCGGAATGCCGATCATGAAACCGCTCCCCACCTGCACGCCCAGCTTGCGCAACGCCTCCAGGCAACCCAGCCGTTCCGCCAGCGTGCAGTCCGGATGGATCCGCTCAAACAACGCCGGATCGCTCGTCTCGAACCGCAACAGGTACCGGTCCAGCCCGCACTCGCGCCAATACCGGTAGACCGCCTCCGGCCGGTTGCCCACCGAAAGCGTGACGGCCAGGGGCGACTCCCGCTTGATCCGCCGGATCAGTTCGCCCAGTTCCCGGTCGCCCAGCGCCGGCCTCTCGCCCGATTGAAGCACGATGGTGGTTTGCTTCGACGCGGGCAGTTTCCGGGCGGTCTCCAGAATCTCGTCCGGCGTCAACGTATACCGCCGCACCTTGCGGTTGGAGGCGCGAATGCCGCAATAGAGGCAGTCGTTGCCGCAGACATTGGAAAACTCCACGATCCCGCGGATAAAGACCGCATCGCTCATGCGCTCGCGCCGCAGGGCGTCGGCCTCGGCATACAGCGCGTCCAACGCCGGCCCCCGCGCCGCAAGCCGCTCAAGCGCGTCGGCCGCGGTCAATTCAAAACCTGTTTTCATGCGCGTTCCAGTGTAGCGGCCGAGCCTCGTAAAATCAATCCATCTTGACTTCCCGCCCGGCCCGGTCAAGAATAGACGCCGATTCACCGAAGGAGATGCGGCATGACGGAAATGCGCGCCAAGGAAGTGCGGGTTAACCTGATCCTGGCGATCGCCACCACGGCAATCGGCCTGGGCATGGGGGTGCTGGGTTCGATGGGACTCACGAAAAACCTGTTTCTGCCCGAATATGCCAGGACCACCAAGGGGGTCGGCATCGCGGTCCTGATCGTCGGCCTGATCTGGCTGGGCCTGACCCTGATCAAACGCGCGATCGTGCCGCCCGAAAGGCCGCCCAAATGAATCGTCATCCGATCGAGCCCGGCGCCTTTTCCAGCAAACCGTTTCAGTTGTGGGGCGAACGCTGGTTCCTGCTCTGCGCAGGACTGAATGCGCCCGGCCGCTTCAACATGATGACCGTGGGTTGGGGCGGGTTCGGCGTGATGTGGGGAAAGCCCGTCGCGATCGTGGCCGTCCGCCCCAGCCGCCACACCTATTCGTTCATGGAAGCCCAGCCCGACTTCACCCTGTGCGCCTTTCCCAGGGCGCTCCAGGAAAAACTGAGTTTCTGCGGCTCCAAGTCCGGCCGCGAGGTGGACAAAGCCGCCGCCTGCGGGTTCACGCCGATCGCCTCTTCGAAAGTCAAGGCACCGGGCTTCGACCAGGCCGAACTGATCCTGGAATGCCGGAAGATCTATTTCGAGGATCTGGCGCCCGCCCGTTTTCTGGATCCCTCGATCGAGGAAAATTACGGCGGCGCCAACTACCACCGGCTCTATACCGGCGAAATCATGGCCGTCTCCGGCACGGCCGAGTATCAGGCCTGAGCCCGCCGGGCCTTGCCCGCGTTCGCTCTTTTCTTGTCCGCGAACCGGTAATCGGTCAGTTTC
>CAZSUH010000186.1:0-3284 GCA_964609905.1 uncultured Verrucomicrobiota bacterium | reverse complement strand
CTCCGCAAACCCTACGTCGTGGTCGAAAAAATCGTTTTCAACAACCGGCCGGAAACCCCCGAAGCCCGCTCCCGCGTCGCTGCCCTCACCCGCCGGTTCCTGGACGCCGGCGCCGACGAGGTCGTCGAGAAGGCCGAATACGAGTGGGCCGAGGAGACGCTGCCCGAAGCCGCCGCCGCCCGCCGCACCGTATCCAAGTGCACCTTCCCCTGGTATGCCATGGTCGTGCTCTGGAACGGCACCGTCACGCCCTGCCCCCAGGATTTCTGGGGCAAACTCAAGATGGGCGACCTGAACAACTCCTCCATCCGCGAGGTCTGGAACGGCGACGCCTACCGCGCGCTCCGCCGAGCCTACGGCGCCCAGATCGAGACGCTCTCCCTGTGCCGCAAGTGCGACCGGCTCTGTCGGAAAACCGTCGGCGGCCTGCCACTGCAATACATGATCACCTTCCTGGCCGATCACCTGCTGGGCTACAACGCGGTCCGGCGGCGCCTCGGTTCCGCGGAACGCAACAGTTAATCCGGAGAAACGAATTATGCGAATTGGCGTCGACACCTCCCCCGACCACCTGGCTGAAGCACATGAAGCCGGATTTGCGTTTGCCGAAATGGGCACCTCGGTGCTGCTCCCTGACCGGGACGACGCGGCTTTCGCGCCGGTTCTCGAAAAACTGCGCGCAACCCCGCTGCCCGTGGAGGCCTTCAACTGCTTCCTGCCGGGCTCCCTCAAGGTCACGGGCCCGGACGTGAACCTGAAGGCCGTCGGCGCGCACATGGACCGCGTGCTCCGGCGCGCCGCCCAGGCCGGCGCCTCCATCATGGTTTTCGGCAGCGGCGAGGCGCGCCGGGTGCCCGACGGCTTTTCCGTGGAAACCGCCCATACGCAGTTCGTCGCCGCCGCCCGGTTGGCCGGCGAGACCGCCGCCCGCTACAACATGACCGTCACGCTGGAGCCGCTCCTGAAACGGGCCACCAACTTCATCCATCGTGTGGACGAAGGCATCGACGTCGTGGACCAGGTCAATCATCCCCGCTTCCGCCTCCTGGCCGACCTCTACCACATGGCCTGGGAGTCCGATCCTTTCGACAGCCTTGTCCGGGCGGGTGCCCGGCTCGCGCATATCCATCTGGCGACCCCGACTCTCCCCGAAACCGGCTCGGACAACGGGCCCGGCTACGATCTACCCGGATTTCTCGCCGCCCTCCGCCGGGCCGGTTATTCCGGCCGCATCAGCGTGGAGGATAATCCCGATTTGTTTATGAAATCGAAGCTTCCGCTCGCACAGGTCTTCCGCGCCATACGCATTCATGTGGAAGCCTGCACGGAGGCCGCCTTTGGATAACCCCGCCCCCATCCGGCCCCAACCCAAAAACCGCCTGCACGGCATCACGCTCGAAATGATGCTGACCGAACTGGTCGCGCGACTCGGCTGGGAGGAAATGGCCGCCTGCGTCCGGATCAACTGCTTCAAGGTCGATCCCAGCATCAAGTCCACGCTGACGTTCCTGCGCAAAACCCCCTGGGCCCGCCACAAGGTGGAACAACTCTACCTGCGGGTCATGGCCAAAGCGGAAGCCGCCCAGCGCTACCATCGCGCTTCCACCAAGTGGCTGGCGGCATGCGCCTATGGTCTGGGCGTTCACTGGACCGCCCAAACCGTTCCGCGGCAAGGCCCGCCCCTGCCCTTCGCGGAAGCGGTCGACGCATTCCGGCTCGACGCCTTTCTGGAGAATGTCGCCCGGAGCGGCGCGGATTACGTTCTGTTTACGGCCACCCACGCGCTCCAGATGCTCCCGTGCCCGAACGCGGCGCTGGATGCGATCCTGCCAGGCCGCACCGCCAAACGCGACCTGCTGGGCGAATTGGCTCAAGGCCTGGCCAAACTCGGCAAGCCCCTGATCGTCTATTACAACCATTCCTGCAATTCGGCCGACGATCCCCCGTGGGAACAGGCCGTGGGCTATCATGAGCCCGATAAAACCCGGCTGGTCGACAACCTGTGCGCCATCGTGCAGGAAATGGGCGAACGGTACGGCAGCCTCATCCGTGGCGGGTGGTTCGACAGTCCCTATTCGCTCGACCCCAAGGGCCCCCATAACAGCGTGACGGCCGATATGACCGGCTTTCAGTTCCCCTGGGAGCGCTTCACCCTGGCGGCCAAGGCCGGATTCAAGGAACGCCTGGTCACCTACAACGCCGGCATCGCCGAGACTTATCTCTACACGAAACATCAGGATTACTGGGCGGGCGAGATGCTCGACCTCAGCCGGCCCCCGGCGGGTCGTTTCCAGTCAAACGGCCTTCAATGGCATGGCTGGCTCTGCCTGGACGATCAGTCCTGGGTCTACGTCAAGAACGACAAGCCGCCCCATCCGCCCCGCTTCACGGACGAAGCCCTGCGCGAGTTTGTCGGCGCCTGCCGCACCCATCAGGCGCCCGTCACCTTCAATGTGATTATCTTCCAGGACGGATCCATCGCGGAAGCCTCGATCGATCAACTTCGCCGGATGCGAAATTAGCGAATGCGGAGAAAAGAAACCGATGAAGACGAATAAACAGATCAGGGTCGGCATTCTGGGCAGCGGGTCCATCCTGGAGGCGCACGTGCGCGGCCTGCTGGCGGCCGGAGATCGGTGCCGGGTGGTGGCGGTGACGGCCCGGCGCCCGGATGCCGTCGCGCATGTACGGAAACTGCTCGGACCCGATGTCGCCATCTGCGGGGAGTATGAGGAGGTCATCCGGCGGTCGGATGTCGACGCAGTCGACATCCTCCTGCCCCACGATCTGCACCTGCCCGCCACGCTGGCCGCCGCGAAGGCCGGCCAACATGTTTTTGTCGAGAAGGTCATGGCCTGCAATACGGACGAGTGCGACCAAATGATCGCGGCGTGCAAGGCGGCGGGCGTGACGTTGAGCGTCTGCCACGACCGGCGATACCACCCCGACTGGATCGCATTGAAAAAAATCCTGGATGCGGGACTGCTGGGCGAGATCCACTACTGGAAGATGGAGCACAACCAGGACCTGATCCTGCCGGCCGACCTCTGGATCCGCTCTAAAAAGCGGGTGGGCGGCGGCGCCATCATGTCCTGCCTGACCCACCAACTGGACGCCCTGCGCTGGTACGCGGGTGAGGCGGCCGCCGTCACGTGCATGACGAAGGTCGTGCCGGAACGGATGGAGGGGGAGACGATCGGCGCCGTGCTGTTGCGCATGAAATCGGGCGCGTTGGCGCAATGCACGATCAACTGGATGACGAGCGCCGATTGCTCGCCCTGCGA
>CAZSUH010000185.1:0-3461 GCA_964609905.1 uncultured Verrucomicrobiota bacterium | reverse complement strand
GCATTCGTCCCGATCTGGTGCATGCATCCGGATGTGTATGCCGTCGACATCATCGCAAGCTGGGACGAAAACAACGCCCATCACTGGCGTCACACGATTTCGAATGCGCAGATCGTGGCCATGGGCCTGCTGTGGAGCGAAGGCGACTTTGGCAAGGGGATCTGCCGGGCCGTGCAGGCCTGCCTGGACACTGAGGGATTCGAGTTGTCTTGGAAAAACAGGGGCTAAGGGGCTGGCGCGGCCGGCGCGCCGAGAGGCGCCCGGGGTTTGGGTTCCATCGCCGCGGGCAGCCAGTCGTTCAGCCAGCCGAGGCGCCAATAGAGAAGCAGCACGCCGAGCAGTAAGACGGCCGTCAGCGCCAGGTTGCGCGTGAGATGACTGTCCGCGAACGGATCGAGCAGGTCCCGGTCCGCGTTGGACGGGAGTTCGGCTTCGCCGGTGAATTCCCGGCTCAACTTCATGGTCATCTTGATGCGGCCGTTCACGGCCCAGCCGCAGGCGTTCAGGATGGGCGCCAGATCGCGGGCGCGGAGCCGGAAATAGGTGAGGATCACGGAGGGGCCGGAAACCGCCAGAATCACGCCGGCCACGCCGAGCAGCGTTTTCCAGAGGGGCAGGCCGCTGATCACGCTGAGGAGCCCGCCGACGGCCGAGCCCAGCAACCCGACGGCAATCCCGATCGCGGCGACCGATGAGGCCAGGGCCGCGCCCTCCATCTTGACCGCGGCGGGGGAGGCTGCCGCCCCGGCGGGTGGCGGCGCGCCGGGTTGCGGGGCGGCGGGTGGCGGTGCCGCGGCTGTTTTGAGGGTCTGATCCACGCCGGTTGAGGCGGCTTTGAGTGCGGCGTCCTGTTTGTCCGAGAGCAGCTTGTTGATTTGGTCGCCGACCATGGTGGCGATTTTTTTCCAGGGAGACCAGAAGGCCTCCTTGATGCTGATCGCGCTTTCTACGATCTTGACGATCACGGCTTCCCAGTCCTCGCCGTCTCGGTCGTAGAAAATGCCGTTCCGGCCGACCCAGAGCGATTCGGCGAAACCGGCGGTGAAAGCGGCGCAGATGGTGCGTTTGCGTCTGGTCGAAGGGTGGGTGATCTCGCAATACGCCAGGTAGATTTTGCTGGGCGCCGCCAGCACGGCATGCTTGGCCATGTCCTCCACGTGAAAGCAGAGGTCGCAGGCCCGGCCGTCAATGTAGAGCCGGCCCATACGGAAAATCTCCTCGTAGGTCTCGTCGTAAAAATCGCTGAAGTTGACGAAATTGTGCAACAGCCGGTTGAGGTGGCGGTGATAGCGGATCAGTTTTTCCACGTCGTTGATCTGATCGTTTTCGACATTCAGCTCCGCATCCTGGCGGATCAGTTTGCCGATGGCGTCCCGGGCGGGGCCGGCCAGAATGGTCCGGATGCGTTCGAGGCCAAGCGGCTCGACCGCGACGCCGGCTTTGGCCGCCATCCAGGCTTCATAAGGGGCCAATTTGGCCTTCAGCGCGAGCCACTGCTCCTCCGTGAGTTCATCCGTCGAGCCGCCTAGCAGAGGACCCGCGGTTTGATCGCGCAGGCTGGTCAACGCTGCGGCCCAATAGGGGTTGACGGCGCCGGAAAGCGGCAGGGCGCGCCCCGAACCGACACGGGCGAGCGGGAAGACGGCGATGGCGTCGCTGGCGAGCGTGAGGGGGTGCGGAGCCAGTTCCGCAAAATCGGCTTCGGACCGGTTGAGCCTGTCGCCGGCGCGGCTGTCGAAGGCGGCCAGACGGCAGCGGGTGAAGAAGTCGTCGGCCTTGGCGCGAACGGTATTCAACGCGGCGTCCGCCTGGGCGGTGGCCGGGCCGAGCGGAAGGACGGCCGGGTTTTGTTCGGCCTGGGCCCACCAGTCGGAAAAGGCGTTGGCTTCCTTGAAAAAGGCATCGAGTTTGGCTTGGCTGACGCCGGGTTTGCCGCTGCGGTCGGGGTCGCCGCCGAGGCAGGCGAGAATGGCCTCGATGACCTGCCGGATTTCGGGGTCGTCCGTGACTTGCGGGGGCACGATGGCGTCGCCGTTGAACCGGGTTTGGGCAAAGATGGCGGCGCGGTCGGCGATGTCGGTCAGGGTAATGCGGTCGGCGTCGGGTTTGCCGAGGTTGGCGAGGATGCGTTTGGCGCCGGCGAGGAGGCGGGCGCCGGAGGGGTTGGCGTCCTGGATGGAGGCGAGGGCGAGGTCGGGGGAATCCTGGAGGAGAAGATCGGGATCCTTGAGATGGGCCACGGTCCAACGGATGGCCTGGAGGAGTTCGGGGGCGCGGATCCGGCCGTCCTTGTCGGTGTCGATGAGGTCGAGCGTGCGGGCGTCGAAGCGGACGCCGCGGGTGGGGCAGGAGAGGATGACCCAGAGCTTCTGGTCGAGTTCGGGGAGCCGGGCGATATCCTGGCCCGAGCGGATGCGCACCTGGTCGAGCCCGCCAGCGCGGAAAAAGCGCCAGCGGTAGCCGTTTTTCTTGAAGGACAGTCTGAGCTTCATGCGAACATCCCCCGGGCCGGCGAGTGTTTTTGAAGCGTAAAATATAGCACAGGCAAACCGATGCGCCAAGAACGCAGACGTCGTTTCCGGGATTGCCTGAGGGGGGTGGGGTTGCTATTGTAACGCAATCGGGAAATGCCCCCGTAGCTCAGCTGGACAGAGCAGCGGATTTCTAATCCGCCGGTCGCGTGTTCGAGTCACGCCGGGGGTGCCAGTCACCAGAGCCGTGTCGACTGGCGTCGCCACGGCACGGTGACTGGCTGTGCCCCAGTCGCGGCGAAGGTGACGGGCAGACCGGGCACCGTGAAAAGCAGCCAACTCGGGTTATCCGTTCGCCGCCAGCAGCAAAATGCCGACGGCCATCAGCGCCAGGCCCGCCAGCGTCACCCCGCGTAATCGTTCCTTCAGGAACACGACGCTATAGAGGGAAAAAAGTGCGACGCACAAGCCGATGGCGGTCGGATACACCATGCCAATCCTTCCTAGCGGGACGAATGCATCGAGGCTTCGATAAAGAAACACTTGCCCGACAAAGACGACAGTCGAATAGAGGACTCCCAGCAGGAGTGTCCGGAGGGCGAGGCTGCGGAAGCCGGCAACGGCGGTCGGCCCCAGAAGAAGGAGAGCGGAGGCCGAAAACATGACCGGCAAGCGCAGATTCGCACGATCCTCAAAGCCGGCCCAGTGTGACGGGAGCGTCGTCAATGTGAGGGACGCGCCGACCACCAGAAACACGGCGTACGCCATCCAAAGCCATCCGCGCTCGGGGCGGGCGGAGTTGTCCGGGCCGGATTGGCGGAGCGCGAGCAGGCCCATTCCCACGAGGACGGCTCCCACACCCGCCCAGTTGGCGGCGCTCGGCCGCTCGCCAAAGCAGGCAACGGCCGTCAGCAACGGGAACAACATCGCGCACTGACCCAGTGCCCACACGACACCCCGGTGGCCTTTTCGCATGGCCGCGCCCATGAG
>CAZSUH010000184.1:0-3471 GCA_964609905.1 uncultured Verrucomicrobiota bacterium | reverse complement strand
CACTGGTTACGGAGTTCCTGGTCAAGGGGCGGACCACGCATCCCCGGAAGCTGGCCGGCGAGATCGAACGGTTGCTCCTTGCCCCTCCGCCCAATGCGGATGTAACGGACGTGGCCAAGGCGATGGTCCGGGCGTTCCGTCGAGCGCAGGGGTATGCGGAACTGAAGCAGTGATCTGATGCCGGCATATCGGCAATACCTGGACGCGTACGCGGTGCCGGATTCCGTGAGGCCGACATCCAGGCGCTGATCGAGAATCCGACGGCCGTGCAGTCCGGCCAGAACTGACTGTAACGCGGGGCGGGTTCCGGCAGGGAATTGGGGGCCGGAGCCTGCCCCTTTATTCTTACTATCCCCAACTTTTATCGGACTTCATGGGCATAACGAACGGCTGCTTTGTCGCTCGCAGTTTACAGCCTGTTTTTGTTCCCTTAACGACGGTATGCTTTTAGTATGCTTTATGAGTAACGAGCTGACCAGATCTGAAGAGAGCGGCTCTACGGGAAACGACTTGCGCCGAAGCGCGAAACACCCTGTTTTATTGGGCTTTTTAGTGTTTTTCAAGGGATTTGCCCGGGGCGGGATTCGAACCCGCACGCCTTGCGGCAGGGGATTTTAAGTCCCCTATGTCTGCCATTCCATCACCCGGGCGCCGTGATGCGACTGAGCGGAATGAGCATACGGCGCGGCGGGATCAAAGTGAAGCCAAAAGGACAAGGGCGGAAAGACGGGAGTCCTTCGGTCAGTCCCGGAAAAAGCGCCGGCCTTAGAATTCAACCCCAGCACCGACCTGGAATCCCCAGTCGTAGTTGTCGGTCAGGCTATAATAGACCGCGCCCATTAGGAACATCTGTTCCGTGGGCGTGACGCGAGCGCCAACGCCCACATCCGCGTCGTCGTCCCCATGGTCCCACCGGGCGGTAGCGGCGGAAATGACCGCGTTCAGGCTCAGTTGCTCGCTGAGCGGACAGATACCTTCCAGGCTGCCGTGCAGCACATAATCCTCTTCGCCGCGGTCGGCATCCAGGATCATGAAGGCGCCCGCATTGGCCACGGCCACCACGGGGCCGAGATCTTTCGAGGCGAGCAGGGTGGCGCCCGGCTCGACGTTACCGGAACCCAGCCCGTCATCGTCATCGCCGGTGGGCAGCGACACCGTGCCCATGACGGCCATGTCGAAGCCGGCCGATGCTTCTTCCATGAACCGGTAGGTGGTCATCAGAAAGGTATCGGCAACGCCCGCCTCATCGCCGCCGTGATCGACGTCCCAGCGGGCGAAGCCGGGGGCAATCGAAACCGACCAATTATCCGCAATGCCGTATTCCGCTAAGAGCCGGGCTTCCATGGAATTGCCGTCCGAGCGGCCCGCTTCCCATTCCGAATAGCTGCCCAACACGGAGAGTTGAACCCGGCCTTGATCGGGAAGCTTCGTGTCCGATGCGCTAACGGTCCGTTCCCAGTCGGCGACCGCCGATGCCGCCAGCAGCCCCAGAATTGCCACCGCCGCCATTCCCTGTTTCGCGTTCATGTTGCCATCCTTTCTGTTGTTTAGGAAACCCAACCTCACGCAGTCTTGCGGCATGTTGTGCCGAGAAACGAGACATGTCAAGAGGAATTTGCGAATGAATTGCGAATCACACGGGCGGGGGCGCGCCGCGAGGAAAAAGTTAAAAGGTGTTGACCGGTCCGGCTTTTGTGGTATTCTGGTACCTAATTGAGTTTCTTAACGAACGGCGCGCCGGAGAAGCAACCATGAAACGGGCCATCATCACGATCGACGAGAAAACCTGCACCGGCTGCGGCCTCTGCGTCGACGCCTGCCACGAGGGTGCCATCCAACTCGTCAACGGCAAGGCCAGACTCGTCTCCGAGTCCTACTGCGACGGCCTCGGCGCCTGCCTCCCCAAATGCCCCGTGGACGCCATTCATCTCGAGGAACGTGAAGCCGCTCCCTTCGACGAGGCCGCCGTGGCCAAAGCCCAGGCCGCCAAGGCCCGCCCCACCCCCGAGCCCGCCCCCGCCCCCAAGCTCCCCTGCGGCTGTCCCGGCACCATGGCCAAGGTCCTGCGGGGCAAGCCCGCCGCAAAGCCGCCAGCCAGCGCGGGCGTCGCAAGCGACGCTCCTACAGGTAGCCAGCTCCGCCAGTGGCCCGTCCAAATCAAGCTCGTTCCCGTCAACGCCCCCTACTTCGACCAGGCCAAGCTGCTTATCGCCGCCGACTGCACCGCCTACGCCTATGCGCGCATCCACGACCAGTTCATGAAAGGCCGCATCACCCTCATCGGCTGCCCCAAACTCGACGACACCGACTACGCCGAAAAACTGACCGCCATCCTGGCCCAGAACGACATCAAAAGCGTCACCGTGCTCCGCATGGAAGTCCCCTGCTGCGGCGGCATCGTTCACGCCACCCAACGCGCCCTCGCCGCGTCCGGCAAAACCATTCCCTGGCGCGCCGTCACCATCACCACCGACGGGGGACTCGTGGAGGATTAGACGCGCTTTTTGCTTGCCGCCCGCCGGGTATTCGGTAGCCTGTATGCGCTCACCCTTACCCGGAGGTTGTTCATGCCCAACCCGCCACGCCTGCCCGATTGTCCCGAATGGGCCGCCCTCACGGCCCATTTCGAATCCCTGCAAGCCGCGACCTTGCGAGACCTCTTCGCCCGGGATCCCGGGCGCGGCGAACGCTTGCGCGCCGAAGCCTGCGGCTGGTATCTCGACTTCTCCAAGAACAGGCTCACCGACGAGACACTCCGCCTTCTCATCGCCCTTGCCAAAGCCCGGGGTCTCGGCCCCGCCATTGCCGCCATGTTCCGCGGGGACCCCATCAACGCCACCGAAAACCGCGCCGTGCTCCACACCGCCCTCCGCAACCGCGCCAACACCCCCGTGCTCGTCAACGGCCGCGACGTCATGCCCGACGTCAACCGCGTCCTCGCCCGCATGGCCGATTTCTCCCGCCGCGTCCGCTCCGGTGCCTGGCGGGGCCACACCGGCAAACCGATCCGGGCCATTGTCAACATCGGCATCGGCGGCTCCGACCTCGGTCCCGTCATGGCCTGTGAAGCGCTCCGCCTCCACACCGACCGGAACTTGACCATCCGCTTCGTCTCCAACGTGGATGGCGCCCATTTCTTCGAACAGACCCGGGACCTCGATCCAGCCGAAACCCTCTTCATCGTGGCGTCGAAAACCTTCACCACCCAGGAAACGATGCGGAACGCGGCCACCGCCCGCGCCTGGAGCCTCGCCGCCCTCCGCGACTCCGCCGCCGTGGCCCGCCACTTCGTGGCGGTCTCCACGGCCGAGGCGGAGGTGGCCGCGTTCGGCATCGACACGGCCAACATGTTCGGCTTCTGGGACTGGGTCGGCGGCCGGTATTCGCTCACCTCGGCAATCGGCCTGCCTCTCATGATCGCGGTGGGACCCGACGCCTTCTTCCGGATGCTTGACGGCTTCCACGCCATGG
>CAZSUH010000183.1:0-3492 GCA_964609905.1 uncultured Verrucomicrobiota bacterium | reverse complement strand
CTCGGAATGCTTTGCATCTCCGCCGGAATATGGTATTTTCCCCAAAACTGACCCGAACTCGAATCGCGAGCCCATCATGTCGGCGAACCTGATCGAGCAATACCTGACCGCCATCGCCGAAACGCGCGGCACGCACTCCAACGTCGCCGAAACCTCCTTCTACCCCGCCTTGGAGCACCTGCTCACGGAAATCGGCAAAACCCTTTCCCCTCGCGTCCGCTGCGTCATCAACCTCGCCAACCGCGGCGCCGGCATCCCGGACGGCGGCCTGTTTACCGCCGACCAGTTCCGCCGCCAGGCGCACGATCCCGAAACCGCCGCCAACCCGTTCCTGACCCAGCCCCCCGCGCGCGGCGTGATCGAGGCCAAGCCGCCCAGCACAACTGTTTCCGCCATCGTCGCCACGGAACAGGTGGAAAAGTATTGGAAGCATTACGGCATGGTGCTGGTCACCAACTTCCGCGCTTTCGCGCTGGTCGGGCACTCTCCAGACGGCCAGCCGCGCGTATTGGAGTCGTTCGAACTGGCCCCCACCGAGGCCGATTTCTGGAAACTCGCCGCGCACCCCCGCAAGACCGCCGAGGAACAGGGCGAGCGCATGCTCGAATACCTCAAACGCGTGCTGCTCCACAATGCGCCCCTCGCCGCACCGCAGGATGTGGCAGGCCTGCTCGCTTCCTATGCGCACGATGCGCGGCTGCGGGTGGAACGCGCCGACATTCCCGCCCTGGCCAGTCTCCGCCAGGCGCTGGAAGACGCGCTCGGTCTGCGTTTCGAGGGCGAGAAGGGCGAACATTTCTTCCGCTCCACCCTGGTCCAAACCCTCTTCTACGGCGTCTTCTCCGCCTGGGTGCTCTGGTCGCGGCAACGCGCCGCCAAAAAGAGTTTTCCATCCTCCTTCGCCTCCGCCGTCAAAGAAGCGCCCAGCCCCTATGGCGTTGCCGGGGGGTTCGATTGGCGTTCCGCCCATTTCCTCCTGCGCGTGCCCATGCTCCGCGCCCTGTTCGTTCAGGTGGCCGACCCCGCCCGCCTCGGCGCACTTGGCTTGATAGAGGTCCTCGACTGGGCCGCCGCCGCGCTCAATCGCGTGGATCGCACCGCCTTCTTCTCCTCGTTCGACGAGGGGCACGCGGTCCAATACTTCTACGAGCCGTTCCTCTCCGCCTTCGATCCCGACCTGCGCAAGGAACTCGGCGTCTGGTACACGCCGGAAGAAATCGTCCGCTACCAGGTCGAACGGGTGGACGCCGTGCTGCGCTCGGAACTCGGGCTGGCCGACGGCCTCGCCGATCCACAGGTGGTGGTGCTCGATCCCTGTTGCGGCACGGGCGCATACCTGCGCGCCGTGCTGCGCCGCATTGCCGCCACACTCCATGAAAAAGGGGGCGACGCGCTGGTGGCCCACGATCTCAAACACGCCGCCATGGAGCGCGTGTTCGGCTTCGAGATCCTGCCCGCGCCGTTCGTGATCGCCCACCTCCAGATCGGACTCGAACTGGAAACGCTCGGCGCGCCGCTCAATGACCGCACCGATCCGCCCGAACGCGCCGGGGTCTACCTGACCAACGCGCTTACCGGCTGGGAACCGCCCAAAGAGAAGCCCAAGCAGATCGCCTTCCCCGGCTTCGACGAGGAACGCGACGCGGCCGGCAAGGTCAAGCATACCAAGCCCATCCTCGTGATCCTCGGCAATCCCCCCTACAACGCCTTCGCGGGCATCAGCCCGGAGGAGGAAAACGGACTCGTCGAGCCCTACAAGCAGGGGCTCGTAAGCGAGTGGGGCATCAAGAAGTTCAACTTGGACGATCTCTACATCCGCTTCTTCCGGCTTGCCGAAAAACGCGTTGCCGAGCACGGCGGCCGTGGCGTGGTGTCGTTTATCTCGAACCACTCCTGGGTCAGCGAACCCTCGTTTGTCGTCATGCGCCGGCACCTGCTCGATTCCTTCGACCGGTTCTGGATCGAAAACATGCACGGGAACCGGAAGATATCCGAATATGCGCCCGACGGCCGTACCAGCGAGACGGTCTTCGCCATCCCCGGTTTCTCCGTGGGCATCCAGCAAGGCGTGGCCATCTCCCTGTGGGTGAAACATGGAGGGCCACGCGCCGTCGTGGCCGCCAAGAAAAAGGACGCGAATCCGATTGTCCGCTTCCGCGACGACCTGAACGACGCCAAGGCCGTCGAACGCCGGTCACACCTTCTCGACACCCTCACCGCCAAGAAATTCGACGCGTCCTACGAAACCGCCACCCCCGCCGCCGACAACCGCTGGAACTTCAGGCCGGCGGAGGTGACAAAGGCGTATATGGGGTGGCCGAAGATTGTGGAACTGTGCGCGGAATCGCCCAGCAATGGGCTGATGGAGAAACGCGGCGGGGCGCTCATCGATGACGACCGCCCTGCTTTGACCAAACGGATGCAAACCTATTACGACGCGAAACTATCGTGGAATGATCTGAAAGCTTCGGCTCACCCTCTTACGCAAGATGCCGCTCGGTATAATGCCGAATCCACGCGCACAAAAGTGCTGGCCGCCGAATCGTTCGATGAAGATCGGCTTCGCCGTTATTCCTTACGCCCGTTTGACAATCGATGGTGCTATTACACGCCCACGCGTCCGGTGTGGAACGAACCTCGCCCTTCTCTTTGGCGACAATGTTGGGCTGGCAACAAATTCTTCCTGACTCGGTTCAACAGTTCCAAGGGAAACGAGGGTGTGCCTTTCTTCTTCACCTCTTTGCTTTCCGATGACCACTTTCTTTCTCCCGACGCTGTGGCAGTCCCGATGCGCTTGAAATCCGAGAAGGGAAAAGGGGCGCAAGGAACGCTGACGTTCGATACCGATACCGATTCCGACCCCGACAGGAAGGCCAACCTCTCCCCCCTCGCCCGCGCCTGTCTGGCCAAGCTGGGCTTGCCCGATCCAGACGCCGACCCGGCGACCGCCGAACTGATCTGGTACCATGCGTTGGCCATCGGCTATTCGCCCGCCTACCTGACCGAGAATGCCGACGGCATCCGGCAGGACTGGCCGCGCATACCGCTGCCCGCGGACAAGGCCGCGCTGCTGGCCTCCGCCGAATTGGGCCGCCGGGTTGCCGCGTTGCTGGACACCGAAACGCCGGTGCCGGACGTCACCACCGGCAAAATCCGGGACGAACTCCGTTCTATTGCCGTGTTCAAGCGCGTGGACGGCAAACCCGCGAACCCCGATGCCGGCGATTTGGACGTGACGGCGGGCTGGGGCCATGCCGGCAAGGGGGGAGTCACCATGCCCGGTCGCGGAAAACTGCAACGCATCGATCCTGGCCCTCTGAACCCTGAACCCTCTTTCCATGTCTTCCTGAACGACTCAGCCTTCTGGAGCAACGTTCCCGAAGCGGTCTGGGACTACACCATTGGCGGATACCAGGTCATCAAGAAATGGCTCTCGTATCGCGAGAAGCCCCTCCTCGGCCGCTCCCTCACCCCGGACGAAGTGCGGCATGT
>CAZSUH010000182.1:0-3590 GCA_964609905.1 uncultured Verrucomicrobiota bacterium | reverse complement strand
CCGGCGCTGTCGTTGCCGAGCATGCTGGTGATCCATTCGATTTTGGGTCCGAAAAAAACCATCGCGTATGTGGCGCTGGTGGTGGTGATGGCGACGGTGTCCGGGGTGGGGTATGGGTTCCTGGCGGGATGAAAGGATGACGGGCATGAAGACGATTCAAATACTGGGCACGGGCTGTCCGAAATGCAAAACGCTGATGGCCAATGCGGAGGCGGCGGTGAACGCGCTCGGCATCGAGGCGACCGTCGAGAAGGTGGACAAGATCGTGGACATCCTGACATTCAACGTGATGGTCACGCCGGCGCTCGTGGTGGACGGCCAGGTCAAAAGCGCGGGCAAGGTGTTGAGCCCGGACGAGATCAGGAAGTTCCTGAAAGAGGAAAAAGATGAGCGAAAATAAAGCGTGTTCGTGCGGGAACGGAAAGGGATCCTGCGGCTGCGGCCGGAAAAACCGGGGCTGGATCGTGCTGGGCCTGCTGGTGGTGGGCGGCCTGATGGCGGCCCGGATTCTCGCGCCCCGGGACCGCGCCGTTTCCCCCGGCCCGGTTCCGGTCAGCGGGCTGCCCCGCCTGGTGGATCTGGGCGCCGATAAATGCATGCCCTGCAAAATGATGGCGCCTATCCTGAAGGAACTCCGGCAGACCTATTCCAATGAACTGGACGTGACCTTCATCGACGTCTGGGAAAATCCGGGGGCGGGGGAGGAATACGGCATCCGGACCATTCCGACGCAGATCTTCTTTGGGCCCGACGGGAAAGAACAGTTCCGGCATCAAGGGTTTTACTCGCGCGAGGAGATTCTCGCGAAATGGAAAGAGCTGGGGGTGGTGTTGAATCCCTAGGGAATGCCGATCATGCTTGAAACGATATTTACGGCACTCTCGAATGCGGTTGAAGGAACCCCGGCCATCGCCCTGACGGCAGCCGTCCTATGGGGCGTGCTGAGCATCCTGCTGAGCCCCTGTCATCTGGCCGGCATTCCGCTCATCGTGGGATTCATCGACGAGCAGGGCCCTGTCACGACCCGGCGGGCATTCGCGATTTCCCTTCTCTTCGCGGTCGGGATCCTGGTCTCGATCGGGCTGATCGGCGCGGTGACGGCGTGGGCGGGACGGATGATGGGGGACGTGGGGCGGTGTGGAAACTATTTTGTGGCTTTCATCTTCTTCGTGGTGGGGCTGCATCTGCTGGGCGCGATTCCCATGCCCGGGTGCGGACCCGGGCAGGTGGGGCTGAAGCGAAAGGGATTCCTGGCGGCGTTTGTCCTGGGGCTTGTCTTCGGCATTGCGCTGGGCCCCTGCACCTTCGCCTACCTGGCGCCGATACTGGGAGTCACCTTACGGTTGGCGTCGTCCGACCTTCCGTATGGCATTCTGCTGCTTCTGGCGTATGGAATCGGCCACGGTGGAGTCATTGTGCTGGCGGGGACGTTTACAGAAGTCGTGCAGCATTATCTCAACTGGAACGAGGCGTCCAAGGGTGCCGTGATCCTCAAGAAAGTCTGCGGAATACTGGTCTTAGCGGGCGGCTTATACTTGATCTATACGGCGTGATCGGTTTCCGGATTCACGTCCGCCGGCAGATCCACGTGAAACCGGGTGTATTGCCCCGGCTCGCTCTCCACGGTCAGTGTGCCGTGGTGGTCCGTGACGATGCCGTGGCTGATCGCAAGCCCCAGGCCGGTGCCTTTTTCGGCGGGCTTGGTGGTGAAGAATGGGGCGAAGATGCGGTCGCGAACCTCCGGGGGAATGCCGGCGCCGTGATCCTCCACGGTCAGGCGGATCCAACGGGTAGCGCCTCCCGGGCCGGCGTCGCGTTCGCGCTCCAGCAGACGTGCCGCGATGAGGATTTTCTTGTCCGCGTGCGAGCCCGCATATCGGTCGTTGAGGGAGTCGCGGGCATTGGTGACGAGATTCATCAGCACCTGCTGGATCCGCTGGCTTTGGCAGATGAGCGGGGGCAGCTCGGCGGGGATGTCCACCTCCAAGTCGATCGCGTCGTTGCGCAGCACCGCCTGGATCAGGGACAGGGTCGATATGACGATATCCGCCACGTTTGTCGAAACGCGTTCTTGTTGATCCTGCCGGGCGAATGCCAGCAGATTGCGGACGATTGCGGTCACCCGGTCGGTTGCCTTCACGATTTCGGCGGCGTACTCCCTCAGTTCCAGGCTCGCGTCCTTCTGGTCGGCAATGAACTGGGCGTAACCGAGGATGGCCAGGATCGGATTGTTGATTTCATGGGCCACGCCGCTGGCCAGCGTGCCGATGGATTCGAGCTTCTGGGCCTGCGTCAACTGCGCCCGCAGCCGTTCGCGTTCGGCCTCCGCCTGCTTGCGTTCGGCCATGTCCCGTTCCAACACGCGATTGGCCCGCTCCAGTTGCTCCGTTTTGCTCTCCAGCTTACGGATCAGCGCCGCGCTGTACTGCTTCAGATAATCGGTTTCCTCGTTTTCGGGCTCCGGGACTGGGTCGGCGGGCGGTCGTTTGCCCAGGCCGACGGTTTCCCGGATCATTTCCAGCAACGCATCCGGCTCCTCCGGTTTGACGACGAAGCGCTCGGCTCCGAGGCTGAGCGCGAACTCGCGATCCCGTTCCTCGGTGTAGGTGGCGGTGTAGAAGATGAACGGGATCGTTTTGAGCCGCGCGTCCTTCTTCCAGGCGCGGCACAGGGCGAATCCGTCCATGACCGGCATCAGGATGTCGGAAATGATCAGATCTGGCGGGTTCTGGCGCGCCTTGTCCAGCGCCTCGGCGCCGTGGAGGGCGGAGACGACTTCAAAGCCGTGACCTTGCAGCAACGCGCGCAGGTAGTACAGGTTTTCCTCCTGGTCGTCCACCACCAGAATGCGGTTCGTCTTCATGGGCGGTTCTCCGGCTGCGGGTCTTTCAGGAATCGCTCAATCTCGGCGACAAACGTCTCCGGGTTGATCGGTTTTTCGATATAGCCGTTGCACCCGGCAGCGAGCGATTTCTCCCGGTCGCCGGGCATGGCATACGAGGTCACCGCCACGATGGGGATGTTTTTCAAAGTCGGATTATTCCGCAGCGCGCGGGCGACGGCGTAACCGTCCATGACGGGGAGCTGGATGTCGAGCAGGATCAGGTTTGGCTGGAGCCGTTCCGCCAGTTCGATGCCCCGCGCGCCGTCGATCGCCGAGGTGACCGCGAACCCGTGTTTTTCGAGGAGGAACGTCGCGAGGTAACGGTTCTGTTCGTTGTCTTCGATGATCAGGACTTTCGTTTTCATGATTGCTCCGATTCGTGCAGGGGGAGTGTGAGCGTGAACACGCTGCCCTTGCCCCATTCGCTTGCGGCGTGGACGGATCCGCCGAGCAATTCCGCCAGGCGCTGGCAAATAGCCAGCCCCAGGCCGGTGCCTTCGTGCTGGCGGGCCAGGCCGGAGTCGATTTGCCGGAACGGCTGAAACAGCTTGCTCAAGTCCTCCGGCTTGATGCCGATGCCGGTGTCGGCGACCGCGAGGCGAAGTCGGCCCTGGTCGATTTCTGCCGTGAGCGTGACCGCTCCCCGCTCCGTAAACTTGATGGCGTTGTTGAGGAGGTTTAACAGCACCTGTTCGACGCGGCGCGG
>CAZSUH010000181.1:294-3723 GCA_964609905.1 uncultured Verrucomicrobiota bacterium | reverse complement strand
CGGGCCACCTCCACCGTGTTCGTGGTGTCGGTATTCAGCCCCCCGGCCACGTAATCGTTGGCCAGAAAGAGCGTCTCACCCACCGCCACCCAGCTCCAGAGCGCCACAAGTCCCAACACGAATCGATTCCGCCTTGTTTTCACACGCATTGCTGTTCCTCCTTTTCGAAACTGGTCGATTTTAAAACGCGTGAACCCGCCGAATCCGCCCGTTCGCCCTGCTGGACGAATGCAGGCGGAATTTTCAGTTCGAGCACAGGTGTTTCCGGCGCGTCGAGAAGCGTCGCAAGCCGTTCGACGGCCGTGCGTCCGATGAGCTTTAGGTCGACGAAAAAGGCGGGGGCGTTGACGGAAGCGTTGCGAGAAATGGTGATCCCGCCGAGGATCTGGGCGTCAAGCCCCCAGTCCCCAAGCAGGTCGTGCTCGAAGCGGTGATACGGCAAAATCGCCTCGATTCCCTCCATCTGCTTGACGACATGATCCCGATAGGGCAGTTGAAATTCGGGCCGAGAGTCGTAGGGGTTGGGCAGTTCCACCACACGAGGGATGATGCCTTCCTCTTCCAGAACGGCGCGACAGGCGTCAAATATGCGCTGCCGGGGTTCATGCGGCATGAGTCTGCATCCGGCATAAAACGCGATTTTCTTTTTCCCCAGTTTTAGGAGTTGTTCGGCCGCCATTTCTCCCACTAATTTGAAATCCGGATTGACGCAGTGCGCGATCGAAATCAGGTCGGGATCGAGAAGGTTGACGGCCACGCAGGGGATTCCCGCCGCACGAAGCGGTTCAAGAACGGATCGGGCATAACTCCCCGGAAACAGAACAATGGCGCCGGAAATGCCCAGCGTTTCCGCGTGCTGGAGATCGCCGGGAAACTGCCGGTTATTTAAAATTTTAACGTCGTAGCCCTGGCTTTCAGCCCCGAGCCAGACGCCGCTCAGCGTTTCGTAATGAAACGGGCTGGAGAACGGAGTCAGATCGACCGACAGGTTCGGGGTAATGACGCCGATCGTCCGAGTCATCTGCTGTTTCCGGCGGTCGGCAACCCGCGTCCGCTTGCCGCGCTGGCGCACCAGATAGCCTTTTCGGGTCAGTTTTTGCAGAACGTGCTGGGCTGTTTGGACGGAAATATCGAACTGTTTGGCCAGTTTGGGGGTGGAAAGAATGGGAGCGCTATGCGCCAAGGCGCCGGATTCGATATCTCGAATCAGGCGTTGCTCGAGTTTACACCCCGCTTCACCCTCCATGTCCTGCAAGGTATTCATCCGCTCTCAAATAGTTTTATTTATGTTTTCTACTGGTTTTCTGATTGTTTTCTAGTCTTGCGGCTTTGATACCTCCATGGCGGATGCAAGTCAACAATAAAATGAAAAACAAATGGCCCCTTCGTCCACGATGCGCTATGGTGACGGACATGTCACCAATCAGGAGGCGGCATGACACGGCGGGAACGAGTCCAGGCGGCGATCCGGCATCGGGAAACCTCCCGGCCCCCCTATTGCATCACCTTCACCCCGGACGGGATCAAACGGTTCCAGGCGGCCTTTCCTGGCCGGGATCTGCAACAGGAACTGGATAACGACGTGATCCAGGTCTTTCCGCCCTGGTGGAACTGGCAGGAACCCTCCGGAAAATGGGCCGCCCCCGCGCCGCCCGGCCCGGCTCACACCGCGCGGGTCGCGGGCTTCGGCAGCTATCCCGACTTTTTCAGCCAGATCCGGATGCTCCGGGACCACACCGACAAGTACATCGTGGCCATGTTCTACGGCTCCCACTTCGAAAAGGCCTACTTTCTCCGGGGCCTGGAGAACTTCCTGGCCGACCTGGCGGGCGAGCCGGATTTCGCGCGCGACCTGCTGACCCGGATCATCGACCGCAACCTGGCCATGCTGGACAACATCCTGGCCGCGCCGGAAATCGACGGCGTGCTCCTGGGCAGCGACTGGGGCACGCAGCGGGACCTGATCATGTCGCCGGCCGTCTGGGAGGAGCTGATCCGGCCCGGCGAGAAGCGCGAATACGACCTGATCCACGCCGCGGGCAAGGACGTGTGGGTGCATTCGTGCGGCAATGTGGAGAAAATCATTTCCTCCCTGATCGAGATCGGCGTGGATGTGCTGAATCCGGTCCAGCCCGAGGCCATGGATCTGGCCGGACTGAAAAGCCGGTTCGGCGACCGGCTGACCTTCTGGGGCGGGCTCAGCACGCAGCGGACGCTTCCCTACGGCACGCCCGACGAGGTGCGGGAAGAAGCCCGACAGGTCCGCGCTCTGCTGGGACGCAACGGCGGTTATATCTTCGCGCCGGCGCAGGAAATACAGGGCGATGTGCCGCCGGAAAATATGCGCGCCCTGATCGAGGCGGCCAAGGAAGAGAGTCTCTTCTGAGACCTGACGTTGCCAGCCGGTGTTTTTCGCGCGTTCTCCCAATAGCGCGCGGGACTCACCACGTAAGTCGCTTTGAATCTTTTGCTAAAGTGGAATTGATCGGAAAAGCACAATCGCTCCGCGACCTTGCCTACACACAGTTCGCTTTCCTGTAACAACATGGCGGCACATTCCAATTGAAGTCGAGCAAGGTACTTCATGGGAGAAATACCCACCTGGCGGGTGAACTTGCGAACCAGCGAGAACCGGTCGATTCCCACGCGGTGAAAGTATCGGCCATCGGCGCCAAACCCACGGGGTACGACGACTTCTTCGAGTCGAACGGCCAGGCGTTTTCCAACGAGACGGCTACGAAATCAACATTTACGGCACATGCGGCACATACCGCAATGGCAAATGGATCTGGGTCAAACGCGAACACGGCACACGACCGGATCAAATCCTCAAGTCCGGAGAAGAGCAACCCGCCGATGAAGAAATGCGCGACCCTCTGCCTCGGGACGTTCAGCGCGCGTTCATACTGGCAGGCAACCATTCCCTGACCGATCATGACACCGAAAACATGGTCTATACACCACAGGGGCACAAAGGATCGCATCCCTACCTGGTTCACGAATTTGTAAGCGCGATCGCCGAAGGACGAATGCCTGCCATCAACGCCTGGGAAGCCGCGCGCTACATGGCCATGGGCGTCATGGCCCACAAATCGGCGCTAAAAGACGGCGAATTGCTGCCCGTGCCCGACTGGGGCGATGCGCCAGCGAAATAATCCGATGGAAAGCTTGCCGAAGGATGGCCTAGCCGGCAGCTATGGGGATATGCGCGGCGCTGCGTTTCGTTTACCGTGTTTCGTTCTTGAAAGACGATTTCAAAAGTGAAATGATTGCCTGTGTGTTTGGCAATTCCCGCAATTAAGGCGACACTCCATGCCCATCAAAATTGCCATCGTCGGCACCGGCAGTGTGGCACGGAACAGTTACCTTCCGTATCTATCGAAACAGAAGGATGTTGTTCTAACGTATTACTCGCGCACACGATCGAAG
>CAZSUH010000181.1:0-284 GCA_964609905.1 uncultured Verrucomicrobiota bacterium | reverse complement strand
AATGCGTCTCGGCTTTTGGCGGCCGCATTGCCAATTCCATCCGGGAACTCCTTGCGGACGAACCGGATGCGGTGCTGGTACTGACAAGGGAGACGGAGCGGTTCGAGGCGACACTTGCGCTTCTTGAGGGCCGCCCCAAACGTTTCTTTTTCGAGAAACCGCTGGTTGCTCAAAACGGCCAGGCCAAAGTCTCCGAGGATGATTTTTTCAAGGCTAGAGAGCTGCTTCAACGCGCCGGCGACGCCGGCACGACGTGGCTCACGGCGATGCTCCGCTGCCGGGTG
>CAZSUH010000180.1:0-3836 GCA_964609905.1 uncultured Verrucomicrobiota bacterium | reverse complement strand
AGGCCAGATGCTCCGGGGAATCTGGGCCACGATGGCCCTTTCCGCGGCCGCCTGGCTCACCTCGTTGCCTCTATGCGCCTATTTCTTCGGCAACGTCTCGCTGGTGTCCATGGCGGGCAACCTGGTGGCGATTCCGGCCTCGTTCCTGATCGTGCTGTCCGGCTGTTTTGCGGTGGTGTTCGGCTCGGTATCCCCGCTGCTGGCCGAGGCGTTCAACTACGCCAGCCTGGCCCTGATCGTGATCCTGACCAAGTTCCTCGGCCTGCTGGCGTCCATTCCCCATGCTTCGGTTCAGGTGCCCCGCCCCCCCCTGTGGGTGGTGCCGATATGGTACGCGGGACTGATGCTGCTGGCCCTTTGGACCAACTCACGCCACACACGCTCCGAAACCAAGCCGCCCATGTCTCCGATGCCTCGTTGGTCATAAACACACAACGGCCCAAACGAATATGGCATCTTCGCTATCGACAATCCGCTCCCGAACCGGTAGTTTTAGTCCCATGAAAATGCCGACTTTTGCCTGTTTGACGCTCCTTTTGGCATGTTGTGGCGGCCTGCCGGCCTGCCGCAGTCTTCCGCAACCATCGCCCGTTCGCGGGGACAACAACACAGCCGCAACCAATCAAGTGCCCGAGGATGAAGCGGCCTACCGCCAGATTCGCCTGTTGACGGCCGCTATCATGCAGATCCGAAAGGGCTATGTGGATGAATCCAAGACCGATTACCAGTCCCTGGTTTACGGCGCGATGCGGGGCATGCTGGAGTCGCTCGATCCCCATAGTCAGTTCCTTGAACCCCAGGCGTACCAGCAGATCAAGGACGACACCCAGGGCGAATTCAGCGGTATCGGGATCGTCATCGGCGCCCGCGATTCCATCCTCACCGTCATTGCGCCCATCGAGGATACGCCGGCCTTCAAGGCCGGCGTCCAGGCGGGAGACAAAATCGCCGAAATCGACGGCAAATCCACCGAAGGCCTGGGCGTCAACGACGCCGTCAAACTCCTCCGCGGCGAAAAGGGAACGGCGGTCAAACTCAAACTCCTGCGCGCCGGCGTCCAGGATTTCCGGACCGTGGAACTGATTCGCGACATCGTGCGCGTGTCCAGCGTCAAGGCCGCCAAACTGGTGGGCGACGGTATCGGGTACATCCGGATCACCCAGTTTTCGGAAACCACCACGGACGACCTGGATACGCAGTTGGAGAAACTGCGGAACCAGGGCATGAAAGCCCTGATCCTCGACCTGCGGAACAATCCCGGCGGGTTGCTGACGGCCGCCATCGGCGTCAGCGAACTGTTTCTCGAACAAGGGCAGATCATCGTCTCCACCCGGGGCCGTAAGGGCGCGCCAAATCCGCTTCCGGCCAAAGCGATGGGCAAGCGCCATTACACCGGCTTCCCCATGGCCATTCTGATCAACGGCGGATCGGCCAGCGCCTCGGAAATCGTGGCCGGCGCTCTTCAGGATCACAAACGCGCCGTGCTGGCGGGCGAAACCTCTTTCGGCAAAGCCTCCGTCCAAAGCCTCTTCCCTTTGGACGACAAATCCGCCATCCGGTTGACCACGGCCCATTACTACACGCCCTCGGGTCGGCTGATTCACGAGGTTGGCATTCAACCCGACATCGTAGCCCCGCTTGCGCCCGACGTCTGGCACAAGATCCAATTAAAGCGGATGGAGGCGGAAACGCCCGGATCCGTGGACGCCAAGTTGTTGGAAGGCACGGATGAACTGCGGGATGAGCCATTGGAACGCGCGGCGGACCTGCTCAAGGGAATTCTCGTTTTCCAGGAGAAACAGTGATCGTCCTCGGCATCGAAACCTCCTGCGATGAAACCGCCGCCGCCGTCGTGCGCAACGGCCGCGAGGTTTTGTCCAACCTTGTTTACAGCCAGATCGAACTCCACCGGGCATACGGGGGCGTGGTGCCGGAAATCGCATCCCGCAAACATGTGGAAATACTCCCCCCCCTCCTGACGCGAGCCGTCGAGGAAGCGCATCTCGCGTGGAGCGACCTGGAGGCGATCGCGGTCACACAGGGGCCCGGGCTGGCCTCCTCGCTGCTGGTGGGACTGAATGCCGCAAAGGGCCTCGCGCTCCGCCTGGGAATACCGCTGATCGGCGTCAACCATCTGGAGGGGCACCTGCTCTCCGCCTTTATCGGCAAAGACGCGCCCGCCCTCGCGGAAACCTGCCCGCTCACCGCGCTCATCGTCTCCGGAGGGCACACCACCCTCCTGCGCGTCATGGCGCCGGGACAGTATCGGTTGCTCGGGGCGTCGCATGACGACGCCGCAGGAGAAGCCTTCGACAAGGGCGCCAATCTGTTGGGATTAGGTTACCCGGGCGGGCCCGCCATCGACAAAGCCAGCCGAACCGGAAATCCGGCGGCCGTGGCGTTCCCCCGCGGCCATATCAAAGGCGAAACGTTTTCGTTCAGCTTCAGCGGTCTCAAAACCGCCCTGCTGTACCATCTCAAACGGAACCCCATTCCGGCTGGGGATTCGGCCAGACTGGCCGATGTGGCGGCCAGCTACCAGGAAGCCATCGTGGATGCGCTGGTGGAACGGACCCTGTTGGCCGCCCGGGACGGCCGGCCCGTGGCCGTCGTGGGAGGGGTTTCGCTCAACAAACGACTTCGCGAGAGGCTGAGCGCCTGCGCTCGGAGCCAAGGATTTCCGCTCCTGCTTTCCGCGCCCGACTATTGCACGGACAATGCGGCCATGATTGCCGCCGTGGCAGGGCATGGGCTGGGGCTTCAAGGCGATGACGCCTTCCACATGGACTGCGATCCGCGTCTCGCGCTTGCCTCGCGTCTTACGGCGTAGCCGTACTTGCGGCAGCCGCGGCGGGAACACCCAGAACAGGCGTCTGGTCCTCCGCCTTCTGGGAACGGATCGGCTTGCCGGCCGGATCCACCAGGCGCGCGGTCACAAAGATCATCAGATTGCGCTTTTCGCTATTACTGCCTTTGTTCCGGAACAGGGCGCCGATCAGAGGAATGTCGCCCAAGAACGGAATCTTGTCGTTAATGGTGACCAGCTTTTCCGTAATCAGTCCGCCCATTACCACCGTGGCGCCGTCATAGATGGAAATCTGTGTCTCCACCGAACGGCGCTGGAAGAACGGCTGCGGCATCCTGACCTCGTATTCGTTGCCGTTGCTGTCCGGCAGCGTCACGCCGTATTCATGCCAGGTCGGATCGGACACGACTTCCGGACGCATATTCAGGTTGATCATGTTTCCTTCGGGACTCACCTCCGGAATCACACTGAGAATGACGCCCACTTCACGGGTCTCGAAGTTCTGCGGCAACGCCACCACCTTGGCCTCCACGTTCTGCTCATCGGTGTTGCCGGTGTCGCCCGTCAAATCGGTTCCGGACCGGATATCGAATTCGGTCGGATAGATATATTCCGTCACGACCCGCATCGTGGCCTCCGATCCCGAGCGCGTGGTCACCTTGGGCGCGGACAACACATCGGCATGCCCGTTTTGCTCCATCAGGTGGAGCACCATCGACAATTCGGGATTGGTCAGCACGCTTTGCACCGTCATGATCGAGCCCATGGCCCCGCTCGCGGTTCCCTTTAAATCGGCGACCGTGTTATCCCAGAAACGCATCCCGCTGGTGAACCCGCCGGTGCCGCTGTTCTTGTTGATTTGAATCCGCTGGTTTCCGCCCGGCATGGCGCCGCCGCCCTTCTTCGTCAGCACCTCCCAGTTGTCGTTCAACATCCATTGGAAGCCCAACTCTTCCAGATCGCTCTGGTTCACCTCCACGAAACGGGCTTCGATCTCGACCTGCTTCGGCACCACGTTGATCTCCTGCAG
>CAZSUH010000179.1:0-3848 GCA_964609905.1 uncultured Verrucomicrobiota bacterium | reverse complement strand
TCCGCATGCCGGAACTCCCGCAAGGCATGCATGATCGGATTATACCGGCTGCGGCCGATGCGGCACACAATCACCACCGCGCCCGCCTGCTGCCCCAGGACCACCGAGTCGCTGACCAGGCCAAAGGGCGGCGAATCGATGATCACCCGGTCGTAGTTCTCCTTGGCCCACTGGATGAACTCCTTCACCGACTTGCGGCCCATAATGCCCGCGGGGCTGAGTTCCTCCGCCGCCTTGCTGATCACCACATGCAACCGGTCATGCTCCGTCTCCACGGGCAGCGAGGGGAACAGGGCGGCGTCCCCCTTCTCGAGCACATGCAACAGGCTGGCTTTCGCCTTGTCCACCACGCCGAAAATGCGGGCAATCCGGGGCCGGCGCATGTCGAAGTCCACCAGCAGCGTGCGCAAGCCGCTCTGCGCGTAGGAGAGCGCCAGGTTGCAGACGGTGATCGTTTTGCCCTCCTCGGGCTGGGTGCTGATGACCAGCACGCACCGGTTCAGTTCCTGGTACCGGGGCGATTCCATCAACGCCCGCAGGCCGGCAAACGCCTCCGTCATCTGGCTGAACTTTTTCGAGGACACCGTCAGCGCCAGTTGTTCGCGGGTCGTCTTGGTCACGTGCGGCAGCAACGCCAGGATCTTCAAGCGCAGCCGCTTCTCGATGTCCGCCGGGGAGATGACCTTGTCCTCCAGCTTGTCCAGCATCAGCGCCACCATCACGCCGATCAGCACGCCCAACAGCGTCCCGAGCACCATGATCTGGACCAGACCGCGGCTGACGGGCTTTTTGGGAATGTCCGCCGTTTCCACGATCGTGATCGTCGCCGTGTTGTCGTCCTGGGCCAGCCGCGCCTCTTCCATCCGTTTGAGAATGCCGCGATAGCTCATCGCGTTGGCTTCCTTCTCCCGCTCCAATTGCTCCAGCTTCATGGCGATGGCCTTGATTTTCAAATCCAGGTCCGCGCCCAGCTTGAGCTGTTCCTCCTTTTTCCAGCGCAGGGTTTCCGCCTGCTTGCGCAGCAAATCCAGGTTGGCCACGGCCGTCTCGCCCGCCCGCTTCGCCGCTTCGGCCAGTTGCTGCTGGATCACCGTGACTTGCTTTTCCCTCTCCACCACTTCAGGATGCCTGGGCGTGTACCGCACCAGCAACGCGTCCCGCTCGGCCTGGGCCGCCTGGAGCCGCGCCATCACCATGGCGATTTCCGAGGCGCGCGGAACCGATTCCGGCATGGACCCGATCGCGGCCGGATTGACCTGGAGGCTTTCCAGGACTTTGATCAGATCCACGGCGCGCGCGCTCGCGTTTTCCACATTGACCAGGTCGGCGTGGTAGGAACCCAGGGACGACTCCACCGCGCTTTTCTGGCTGGCCAGCGTATCGAGCTGGTTCTGGGCCATGTAGTCCACAATGGCCTGGTCGGCTTTCTCCAGCAGCTTTTTCTGGGATTCCGCCTGGGCTTTGAGCCAAAACACCGCGCTGTCCGAAAGGGTTTTGTTCTCGTCAATGGCATGTTGCATGGCGGTTTCGGCATATTCGTTCACCAGGGCCGCGGCCAGTTCCGGACGTACGCTCACGGCCGTGATTTCCACCAGGCGGGTGCGGCGGCGCATGGTCAGGCTGACGTTCTCGACGGCCAGGACGAGTTCTTCGTCCGAGACGGGAATGCGGGGAAAATCCCGGCGGAAGCGTTGAACCACCTGGGCCTGAACTTCCTTGCTTTTCAGCTTGGTCAGGCGGGTATTGAACAGCTCTTCGGTCTGTATGCCGCCGTACCCGCCATCATCGAAGGCCTGAGAGGTGGGCATAATGCGCCGACCCCGCACGCTCATCTCCACCAGGCAGGTGGCGCGGTACGTCTCCGGTAACGCCTGGTAATAGGCCCAGGCCGCCACCGCGCTGAGCAAAATAATATTCAGTACCACCGGCAGCTTTTTCAGGCATACGCGCAACACGCGAGCCGGATCGAGGGAGCCCAGGGCTGATTCCGGCTCCTCCTCCTGCGGTTGGCCATAATAGGCGCCACCGCCATAGCCTGGAGCGCCCCCGTAATACCCCGCCCCGCCATAATATCCCGCGCCCCCGTAATACCCCGCCCCGCCATAATACCCCGTCCCGCCACAGGGGGAACGCCGCTTGCTGTAATAGGGGTGCTTGCCGTAATAGGGCTGCTTGCGATAATACGCCGGCTTCCGCGCTTCGCCCGACTCTGCTTCGCCCGGCTCTTCCTCCGGCAAATCCCGTTCCGCCCGTCCGTCTTCCAGCGGCCGTTCGTCTTCAGGGGGAAACGCCTCCCGCGGGTCTTTGTGGTCGGTTGCCATATATTTAAAATGCTACCGGAAGGTTCGCCTATCCGCAAGACAATCTCTTCAGACAGGCCGCTCGCCCTGCCCCGATGACGCCGCCGCGACTCCCCCATGACGCCGGCGATGCCGTTCCGCATGCCGGTCCAGAAACTCCCCCGCGCACGCCAGCATCAGAAACCAGGTCCACAGAATGGCGGGGCTCCGGAACGGAAGATCCACGAACCCCTGCGCCAGGATCAACAGCGGCCCAACCAGCAACGCCAGCCCCAGCGGCGGTATTTTCATCAGCCAGGACCGCGTGTCCCACGCCTCCGGTTTGCGGATTTCCCGCAGCCGCCGCAACGCCGGCCAGACGGCCAGCCCCAGCGTCAGCGCCAGCAACCCGGCGCCAAACATGCCGAATTCCACCAGAAACTGCAACGGATCGTTATGCGCATTCCCCGAACCAACCGGGAACACCGCCGTTGTCTCCGCCTCCACATAGTGCGGCAGATAATGGCGATACCCCCAGCCGCCCACCCCAAACCAGAGATGCTCGTTCACCATGTTCCAGGTCGCCGGCCGGAATGGATTCGACGCGCCCGTAAGCCGGTCCGCCAGTTCTTCCGTCAAGCCGGCGCTCTTCTGCTCCTCCGGCAGGGCGCCTCTCATCTCCACCCGGACCGGATTTCCCGGCACCACGGCCGCCACATAGGCCGCCACTCCCAGAAACGCCGCCAGGCAGACCAGGACGGCGGTCCGGCTTTGCACGGAATAGCGCCACCGCACCCGCTTGAAACCATACAGTCCGCCCGCCGAGGCCAGCAGGATCATCAGCAGAATGGCGGCCCGGCTTCGGCTGAAAATCGCACCGAAACTCGTGAGAATCAACACCGGCAGCAGCCAGGGCAACTCCTCCTTCTCCTCGCCCCGCACCAGGCTGCGAACCAGGAATCCGAGCAACAGGGCCGTCATCAGGACGAAAAAGGATCCCGCATGATTTTGATACCCGAAGGCCGCGAAAAAGGGGGCCTTCGCCGGGACCAGCCAGTAGATCAGGTCCGTTTTCGAAAAATACTGGATCAGCCCGAAACACGCCGCCAACCCGGCGTTCATCGCCAACAGTTTCAGAAGCTCCATCTTCCCCTCACGCCCCAGCCCGTTTCGCGCCGCCAACAAGGCGACGTACAAAGGACCGAACCAGAACAGCATCTCCCGGGCCTCCTGGCGGTCCACGCAAAACAGGGCCAGCCCGGGCCGGGGCGGTGGGCCGAATATCCATCGGTTCAGAGTGGGATCGTAAATCTCCTCGCGCGGCCCGTTCCACCATTGCAGCCCCAGCAACAGCAAAAAAGCCAGTCCCACATACAGGACCGGATCTGAAAAAAAGCCGTGCCACACCCGCATGCGGGCCGCCTGAGCCGTTTCATCCCGGCGGACGGGCGGTTGCCACAACAGCGTGACAAGCACCCCCAAGGCCATCCATGGAATCGGCCCCATCAACTCCAGACGCGTCCCGCCCCGCATCCACACCGGGAATACCAGCAGAAAGGAGAGGAAAAA
>CAZSUH010000178.1:0-3912 GCA_964609905.1 uncultured Verrucomicrobiota bacterium | reverse complement strand
CACGCCCCCGATGTGATAATCGGAGTAATCCGAATAAAAGGAGCAGGCGCCGTCCAGGCCGATTTCCCATTGTTTGGCGAGGGTGCGCCGGAACGAGCCGCCCAGCGAAACGGCGGGCTCCCAGTCCACGCCGGGTTTTTTGCCGGGGTAAAAACCGAGCTGTTCCCCGCGCGCCCGGATCGCCTTCCAGCGCTCCTCGTCCTCGGGCCGCGCCTCCTCCCGCGCCCAGCCCAGTTTGCACTCCGCGCGGGCGTAAAAGGCCGGGTACGCGCGGGACAGGCGCGCGACGCCGTAGATGCGCTGTTCCCAATAAGGAGACCAATAGTCGGGGCTGGGATCGTCCATCGTGGTCAGTTCGCCCTGCAGCCCGAGCGCGACCGACTGGCGGTCGTCCACGGTCCACATGGAGGAGGCCTGGAGATGGAGCATCGAATTGGTGTCCGCGTAGTAGGAAAAGCGGCCGAAGGCGGAGACGGCGAGGTTGTCGCGCGCGGCCCAGACGCCATGGAGGGCGAGCGCGTCGGACACGATGGGCCGGCGGCCCGAGGGAACGAGATCGCGGGTGTAGGCACCGGCCAGGGAAAAGGAGGGCGCCAGTTTCCAGAAATGATCCGCGCCCCAGACCGGCTCCGTGCCGTTTTTCTCGTCGCCCTCAAACCGGCAGACCCCGAACTGGCCGCCGAGTACGGAACCGTCCGGAAAGACGCGGGAGAGCCGGAGGCCGGGATACAGCGTGAGGGAGTCGAAGCGGGCGCGGGTGATCTTGTTGCTGTAGACGTCCTGCTGCTGAACGGAGGTGAAGGTCAAGCTCGAGCGGGTGATCGCGCCGTTCTCGATCGTGATCTCCGAGGTGCGGTCGGTAAACGGGATGGCGCGCCGGATGACCACCCACTCGCTGGTCACCGCCTCCTGCTCCACCTCCAGGCGGCGGAAGCGGGCCTCCAGTTTCACGGAGGGGGACAGGTTGAGCCCCGCGAAGGCGCCCGCGCCGCGCACCTCGATCTGCCGGTTGGCCTTGTCGGCCCAGGCTTCGGCGCCGAGATAGGGCTTGCTGAGCCGGAGCGTGGCTTCGCCTTTGCCCGGTTCCCGTTCGATCGGCTCTCCCGGCACCGCGCCGCCGAGACTGGCCTCCACGCGGTCGCGCAGGGCGCGCAGGAGTTCCACGGGGTATCCGTCCCGGTCGAGAATGTCGATCATGTGGCGCGCCAGGTTGGTCTTGCCCTGGAGCGCGGCCAATTCCGCCTTCATGCGCCGGGCGAGAAAGACGGGATGGTTGTCCAGGGCATGCCGGAGCAGATCCTGGCCGGTATCGCGGGGGCCGGGTTCATGGCGCCGGAAGGCGAGCGAGTGGTCTGCGGCCATGGCGTAACCGAACGGGTCGGGGAGGAAGCCCACGCGGTAGGAAAGGGCGGCTTCATTCAGGATGGCGGAGGGCACGTTGATCGGGACGCCGGCGTCGCGCATGTTGCTGCCGCCCTGTTGCCCGATGTCCCCGAGCGGGTAGGCGACATGAAGCGCTTCCCCGGGGTCCAGCTTCAGCTGGTCGAGCACGGTTTGCCGGCTGTCGCGCATTTCCTGGCGGAGGCGCAAGGTCCATTCGTGCAGGGTCTCCATACGGGCCTGATCCGGAAGCCAGAGCCGGTTGGGGAGGGGATTGACCGTATAGCCGTCCGCGGCGCCGGGGAGGGGCAGATTGGCGTTGACGCCGAAGCTGCCGAAAGACCAGACGCCCGAGGCGGCCGATTCGCGGATTTCATCCCAGGAGGCGATTCCGGTGTCGCGCCGCGCGATGCCGCCCACGGGGATGTGCATGGCGAGGGGCACGTCCAGTTCGCGGGCGACGGGGGTGGCGAGCAGGAACGCGTTTCGGAACGCGCCGTCGAACGAGACGCACACGATCCGTTCCGGCCGGTAATCCTCCAGGGTGCGGAGCGCCCCGGTCCGGGGGGCCTGGCCGGTGAACTGGTATTTGATCCAGCGCATCAGGCGGCCCGGCCAGGGTTGGGCGCGGAAGGTGGACGGCGTTTTGTTGAGCGCAAAGGTGCGGTCGATCTGGTCCGGGGCGATGAAGCGGAAGCCCGCGCGACTGAGGGTGAGCAACTGGTCGCGGAAGAGGCGGCTGGAGAGGCCGGGTTCCCAGTCGGTGGCGGACAGGGTGTTGTAGCCGAGGCATAGCACGCTGCCGCGCAGGCCTTCCCGTTCGAGCAGGTCGAGATTGCGGATGGCATCCGGATAATTCCCGATCGCGAATTCCAGCCGGGCCCGGTCGACGAACCGGTAGGGATTTCCCGCATTGTAGCCTTTGTACAGTGCATCGATCCGGCGGCGGGCCTCCTCGAATCGGCCCAGGCCGAGGCTGACTTCCAGCAATCCGCGCTGGGCCCGGTAATTGAGGGGATTCTGTTCCTCGAGAATGCGCGTGAAGACGCGTTCCGCGTCGGTAAACCGGCGGGCCATGACATAGGCTTCGCCCAGCAGCATCCGCATGACCACATACCGGGGATCCTCGTCGATCGCGAGGCGGCATTCCTCGACGATCAGGTCAACCGGAAACCGCTTGGGATCCCGGTCGTAAAGCCGCCGGAGATTGGCCGTCAACCGCTGGCGCAGGCGGCTGCGGGAAAGCGGATCGCCGGACTTGGCGATGAGGGACCGGAGTTCGGTCACCGCGTCCTCGGGGAGGTCGGCGACTTCGGCCACATCGGCGAGGAGCGCCAGGGAAGCCGGAGCCCCCCCGTCCTGCGCGGCGGCCTGGCGGGCATTTTCACGGGCCAGGTCGATGTCCCCCGAATAGAGCAGGCAGGCCGCGTATTCGCGGCGGTGTTCGGGCATATCGGGCAGCGTCTCGCAAACGAGCCGCCAATGGGCGGCGGCGTCCTCGTAGCGTTGGACGGCTTTGAGCGTCTTGCCAAGCTCGATGCGGACATCGACCCGGTCGGGTTCCTCGCGGACCAGTTCCTCCAGGAGGGGCAGCGCCTCGAACGCGCGGGCCTGCCAGGCGAGGGCGAGGGCGAGGGCGAAGCGGATCGCGTATGGACCGGGCTCCAATTCCAGGCTTTTTTTCAGCATCGCCTCAGCCTTCTCGAGGCCGTTGCGGGAAAGTTCGATCTGGGCCAGCAGGTTGTAGGGCGTGGCGGAGTTGGGATTGAGCGTCAGCAGTTTTTTCCAGAGCGCCTCCGCCTCCGCCAGGCGGCCGGTTTTCCAATAGCTCCAGCCGAGATCGGCCCAGGCGGCCACGAGCGAGGGGTCCAGGTCGATCACGGTTTCGAGGCGGGGAATGGCATTCGAATAATCCTCGTCCTGGACGAGAAGCATGGTGTCATACAGGAGTTTCTGGGCCGGCGTCAGGTTGACCGCATCGGTGTCCAGGCCGGCCCTGGGTTTGTTCGTGGGGCTTTGCGGAAGGATCTCGACCCATCGCCCGAACGCCGGCGCGGTTGAATGGGGCACTTCCGCGGGCGGGGCCGCCAATTCCGAGGCGAGCGCCGCGGCGGAGGCGAAAGCTGCCAGGATCAGGATGCGATGCATGGCGTGCATGCCGCGTGGTTCCGTTCGCTAGGGTTGGGGCCAGAGCGCTTCGATCAACTTGGCCACGGTCAGGTCCGCGCCGGCGCGGGTGAGGTGGATGCCGTCGGCGTCCCGCAATTCGATGGGCTTTCCTTTGGCGTCGATGATGTATTTGGCGAATTCGCCGGGTTTGCGGCTCAAAAAAGGGCGGGTTCGAAAATAGGTGACCGCGGGCCGGGACGCGGCCTGCCCCTGGACCGCCGCGTTGATTTCGTCCGCATCCGCCTGGTGGGCCGGGTTCTTCATATCGGGAAGTTCCAGCCAGAAGACGCGGCGGGCGCCGCCCGAGATGAGAATATCCATGGCCTGGCCGATCCGGCGGCTGTATTCGGCCGTCCAGGCCGG
>CAZSUH010000177.1:0-3979 GCA_964609905.1 uncultured Verrucomicrobiota bacterium | reverse complement strand
GACGCGTCCCGCCCCGCATCCACACCGGGAATACCAGCAGAAAGGAGAGGAAAAAAAACATACGCCCACGCCCGCGGCTTACTGGCCCTCGTACAGGGGCGGAATCACGACGGGAGGCAACGTCACGGCGGGAATGATCTGGATCGCCGTGCGCAACGCGATCGGCAACGGCCGGTTGCTGTCCTTGGCCACGTCCATGGCCGCCGCCAGCCAGCGGGCTTTCCCGGCCAGGGCATCCAAGATCGCCTGGGTCAACGCGTCCGCCTCGTCACCCGTGGCCAGCAACGACGCGGCCATCAGCCGTTGAAAAAGATCCAGCGGCGCAAATTCGGTCGCGGCATTCAGAAACAACGGCATGATGTGCATGGCCCGTTGGGGATCGCTTTTCACCAGCGCGGCGATCGTCAGCTCCGGCACGCCGTCCTTCACCGCCTGCTCGTCCTTGAGCAGCTCGCGGATCTTTGCGGCCAGCGCTTCCGCCGCCTTCGCGTTATCCGGAATGACCAGCACCTTGGCCGCCGCCGCCTGCGCCGCCAACTGGGCCGCCGACTGCGGAGCCGCGTCCTGCGCCCGCACCACACCCGCCAGGAGAACCGCCATCGCCATGCTTAAAAACGTTTTCATCTCCACTCCTCCATGATCCCGCTTTGATTAGTACCAGACCGAAGCGCCCAGCCAGACGATCCACTGATCGTAATCGTCGAGATCGTTGTCCCCCTGTTCGTAGGACGCTTCCACATACGTGTTCCAGAACGCGTTGGCGCGCGGCGCCAGCACCAGGCGCCCCGTCACCTGCCACAGCTCCGCCTGCTCTTGAGCCTGTCCACTTTCGTATTCGACCGGGAAGTCGTAATCGTCCAACCGGTAGGAAACCGCCCCCGACGCGGTCAGCCGCTTCATGAACGCATAGCCGGCTCCGAGCTGCCCGCTATACGACCGGCGCGTATTTTCCGCTTGCTGAACGGCGGGGGTGACATCGGTCCACGCCTTGCCGAAAAAGTTGAGCTTTTCGGAATACCGCCAATTCAACCGCCCGTCGAAGTCCGGGCTCACCGTGTCGCTCTTGGACTGGCCCGTCGCATCGTCGAAACTCCGGTATGCCGTCGCCCCGGCGCTGATGCTGTAATCGAGCTTTTCGCGCGGCCGCGTGCGGAAGCCCAGCCGGAAACTGTATACGGGAAGGGGATCCGAGAGCCCATCGCCATCCTCCATCGAATACTCCATCACCCCGAAGAAAGAGGTCTTTTCCGTGAATCGATACCCCGCCGACCCGTTTACGCCCCAATCCACGTAATCGAACAACCCCCGGTCGTTGTAATCCACCGAGGAGGCGGTGGCGCCGATCGACAGATCCGTCCGGCTCAGCGCCAGCAGGCTCGCGTTCGCAAACGCATCCATGCCCGTGCGTTTCAAGCGGTCGGACCGCTCTTCCAAATAGGGCAGCGGCAGTTCACCGGGCATGGTCAGCGCGGCGCTGGGCGGAACCCGCTCGCTATCCTGGATTTCCCGATATTTGAGGCCTGCGCTGACCATGTATTTGTCCGAAGCCGGCCAATACCGCGCCGAGGCTTCCGTGGTGAAATTGTCGGAATTGCTATCCGTTTCGTCGGCATACTGGCGGGTGTCGTACAAAAACCGCAACCGCAAATCCAACTCGGATTCCAGCACGCGGCCGATCCCCAAACCGGCCGAGAAACGGGAGAAGAAGTCGCCTTCTTCCGAGACTTGCGTTTCCGTGATCTCGCCTTCGGACAGACGCACATTGCTGTCATAGCCAACGGAAATATCCGCGAACGGGCTGAGCCGCAACCGGCCGGCCTTGATCCCCGCTCCAGGGTCCCAACCGGCCTGGGCGATCGACACCATCAAGCCGCATGCAAGAAAAGTCAAGACGCGCCAACCGCTCGCGCCGCCAACCAACCTGTTTGTTTTCATGCTACGGGACTCTCCAAAACCCAGTTTGCCTACCATATTGACTCCGGCACATAGATCGAATCGCCCGGTTCCAGAACAATGTCCTTATCCCTCTGCCCCTGTTTCGCCACGGCCAGCAGGTTGACCTCGATCTTTTTCACGGTCCCCTCTTTCAGCCGTCTGTACACCACAATTGACGATTGATCCGCCGTTTTGGGCGCTCCACCCGCCAACTGGATGGCCTGACTCAACGTCAAATCGCGTGTCGGCGGTATGTTCACCCGCCCCGGATGCCCCACATCGCCGGAGACCACGACCGACCCCCACGGCGAAATCTCCCCCGGCCGGCCCTCATACACAAACTCAACCGAAACCTGGGGCCCCCGGATGAATTGTCCATATAATTTGGAAAAAGTATCAGACACCTCTTTTAATGTCAATCCCTCGCAAACGACGCTCCCGATCAGAGGAAGCGAAATCTCGCCCTTTTCGGAAACCGTTTTGACCTGCTCCGGCACCTCCACGCGACCGCCGGCCGAAACCGACACCCGCAACGGATAAAACTTCTTGATCAGCGGTTCGCCCGAAGGCGAAAACATCGCATCCGCCTCCGGCGATATCGCCGACAATTCGATGTCCACCCCCGGCTTGCTGGCTTTGGCTTGTTCGGGCGCTTCCTCCGTCCCTTCCCCGTTGACGGCCGCAGGCGCTTTCCGCCATAACCGTTTGTACCAGGGCCGTTTGGCCGGCACCGGCGCCGCTTCTTCCTCCACCGCTGGCGCCGGTTTGGACGCTTCGGCCTCTTGGGCCGGCTCGATCGGCGCGTACGCCTCGACAGCCGGCGTTTCCGGTTCGAACACAACGGGTTGCGATCGTTTCTCAAAGCCCGTTATGCACCCGGAGCCGATGAGCATCAGCCCCGTCAGCGACAACACAACCCCCATGTGCAAAACGGGTTTTTTCACCACACACCCCTTACCGCCATTTAAAACGATTCTCTAACTATAGAGAGCCGTTTTGGGAATGGCAAAACAAAAAAAGTTAAAAAATCCGCCCCGCTCCGGAATCGCGGCCCGCGCCTTACGGCTTCGCCAGGCGCGCCTTCACGTAGGGAACCAGGCCCCCGGCCGCCATCAGTTCCCGCATGAACGGCGGAAACGGCGCCGATGTCCAGGTGCGGCCCGTGCCCTTGTCCGTAATGACGCCCGTTTCGAAATCCACGGCCACCGCGGCCCCGTCCGCGATCGCCTTTGCCGCCTCCGGACACTCCAGGATCGGCAGTCCGATGTTGATGGCGTTCCGATAAAAGATCCGGGCGAAACTCTCGGCAATGACGCATGCAATGCCCGCCGTCTTGATGGCCAGCGGCGCATGCTCGCGCGAAGAGCCGCACCCGAAGTTGCGGCCGCCCACGATCAGATCCCCCGGTTTCACGCGCGCCGTGAAGGTCGCGTCGATGTCCTCCATGCAGTGCGCGGCCAGTTCCGACGCATCCGAGGTGTTGAGGTAACGGGCCGGAATGATCACGTCCGTGTCCACATTGTCGCCGTATTTGAACGCTTTCCCGTCCGCCTTCATGGCCAGTCCTTTCCCGCTCATCATGCCACCTCCGCCGGATCCGTGATCCGGCCCGTCAGGGCCGACGCCGCCGCCACCGCGGCGCTCGCCAGGTAGACCTCGGATTCCGGATGCCCCATCCGTCCCACGAAATTGCGGTTGGTCGTCGCCACCGCCCGCTCGCCCTTCGCCAGGATGCCCATGTGGCCGCCCAGGCACGGCCCGCACGTCGGCGTGGAGACCACCGCTCCCGCCTCGACAAACTGCTTCAACAAGCCCTTCTTCATGGCCTGCAGCCAGATCTTCTGCGTGGACGGGATCACGATGCACCGCAATCCTTTTTTAACCCGGCGTCCTTTCAGGACTTCCGCCGCCATCATCAGGTCGCTCAACCGGCCGTTCGTGCAGGAGCCGATCACCACCTGGTCGATCGTCACGCTCCCCGACTCGCGCGCCAGCCTCGTGTTCGACGGCAGATGCGGGAACGACACGGTCGGCTCCAGGGCCG
>CAZSUH010000176.1:2530-4132 GCA_964609905.1 uncultured Verrucomicrobiota bacterium | reverse complement strand
CGTCCTTGCCATCGCCACATCCTCCTGTTTTTCGCCACAGAACCCAACCTATTAAGCATACCGCTATATCATGGATAGAACCTTGACAATATTCGCGAAAACTAGCACAATATTCCCAAATGGACCGTTATAAGGCGTCCCGCTACTTCCCGGATCGGAAATTTCCGCTGGTCTGCCTGCGATACCACCGCCATGGCGCCATACCCGTTCACCACCACGAATTCCACGAGTTGGTGGTCATTCTTGCCGGACGCGGAATGCATGTGACCGACGGCGTGCCGTCCCCTATCGAAGCGGGCGATGTTTTTCTCATTCGGAAGGGGACCCCTCACGAATACCGGGACCCCTCGCGCCTCGAATTGGTCAACATTCTGTTCGATTCGCGTCGGCTTCGGTTGCCGCTGGACAGACTGGCCGATTCACCGGGCTATCACATGCTTTTCCATGTGGAACCGTCCATCCGTCAGATCAAGCGGTCCCGTCATCGGCTTCGGTTGCCGCCCAACGCCCTGAGCGAGGCGGCGGGCCTGATCGCGCGCCTTCAAAAAGAACTCGACGGGAAAACGCCCGGCTATCGCTTTTCCGCCATCGCCTATTTCATGAATCTCATCGATTTCCTGGCGCGCCATTACTTTTCCGATCCACAAGCCCGCCACGAGCCGCATCGGAAAATGAGTGAAGTCTTGGGATTTATCGAAGAACACGTGGCGGAGTCGATCCGTTTGAAAACACTGACCCGGGTGGCGGGCATGTCCAAGAGCGCCCTGGCCCGCGAGTTTCACACGGTCATGGGGTGTTCGCCGATCGAACATGTCATCCGCGTGCGGATTGTTCGGGCCGCGGAATTGCTGCGGCACCCCGGCGCCCGGGTCACGGAAACCGCCTTTGCGTGCGGATTCGCCGACAGCAACTACTTCGCGCGCCGGTTCCGAAAAATCATGGGCGTCTCCCCCAGCCACTATCGGATCTCCGACGGCCAGCCCCGTGGAGTGCGGCCTTGACTTCCCCGGGGCGGCCAGTAACTATGACGCCAACAAAAAGGAGCCGGCCCATGCCTTCTTCGCAAAAAACAGATCCCACCCCGCGCTGCGCCGAAGCCGCCACCGCCGAGGGCATCGACACCCGGGCGCTGGGCAAGGGCTCCCACGCCGAAGGCGTGGGCACACTCGTCATGGACGACGCGGATTACGGCAAACATGCCGACGCCGGCCACGCCGAGGGCCTTCATACCCGGTCGACCGGCTGGAACTCCCATGCCGAGGGCTCCTTCTGCTGGGCCGAGGCGGTCATCGCCCACGCTCAAAACTGCATCACGCTCGCCGCGGGCAACGACTCCCACGCCGAGGGCGTCCAAACCGTCACGGGCCGGCGCCGCTACTTCATCCTCCCGGACGATCAGGGCATGGCCGCCTGCAAGTCCGGGGAAAAACCCTGGTTCCGCCTGCGCGCCGATCCCGTCCTCTGCCCCGACGGCAACTATACCCGCGAATTTCCGGACCGGATGATCGATCCCGTCCACGGCGCCGCCACCACCACCCCCGTCACCCATCCCCCCATCTGGTGCCGCCACAACTCGGCCATCCTCTTCTGCACCCGGGAGGG
>CAZSUH010000176.1:0-2430 GCA_964609905.1 uncultured Verrucomicrobiota bacterium | reverse complement strand
GGCTACCGCTCCGCCGTCACCGGCCAGTTCGGCGCCCACGGCGAAGGCTGCCGCACCACCGCGTCCGGCCATTTCTCGCACGCCGAGGGCCACGGCTCGCTCGCCTCGGGCAACGCCGCCCACGCCGAAGGCGGCGACACCCTCGCCGGCGGCGAGTGCGCGCACGCCTCCGGCCTCGAAACCGAAGCCCTCGGCGATCACAGCGCCGCCCTCGGCCGAGACACGCAGGCCCTGCACCCGGGCGCGGTCGTCATGGGCCGGCACGGCGCCAGCACCACCCCCTACGCCTGGCACCTCGCCGCCGGAACCCCGGAACAACCGGCGGTGAAAGCGCGGATCGATGCCACGGGCGGATTCCACGCCGGACATTGGGCCGCCGGCGGCGGCAACTACGCCCAGTGGTTCGAGTGGGCGGACGGCGGCCCGGCCGGCGAAAACCGGGCCGGCCTGTTCGTCACCCTCCAGGAAGACCGCCTGGCCGGAGCGGACGAGAAAAGCGAGTATGTGCTGGGCGTGGTGACCGATTCGCCCGCGTTTCTCGCCGGGGACGCCGCTGTCGCGGAACGCCGCGGCTGGGCGCCCGTGGCGTTGCTCGGCCGCGTCCTGGCCCGCGACAACGGCCGCTGCCGGCCCAACGCATGTTGCCGCCCCGGTCCCGGCGGCATCGCCGTGCCCGCGTCCGACGGCTACCGGGTCTTGCGCCGCCTCAGCGCGAACACCGTCGAACTGGTGCTTAAATAAAGGAATCGTCTCATGCGAACCGCGGAACCCGTTCATGGCATCTGGTGCAGCGCCCGGCTGAAAAAAACAGCCTGCGGCACGTGCGGAAAACCCCTTCTTTTATTCTTTTGCGATTGCGGCGGCATCGTCATGGTGGAGGGGCAAGGCGCCGAGCGGTCGGTACACGCCTGCACGCCCGGCCAGAATCGCTTTTCCGTCCCGGACGCGTTCGCGATCGGCCGGGCATTGGATCGCCGGATCGACACGGCGGACCTGGAAGCCGGCGCCATCCGTCCGCTGCGCCTGGCGGTGGAGGGGGCTCCGCTCCCCCCGCCGGAGCAGTGGGCGGAAGGCGAGATCCGGCCGGTTCAGGGCTCTTTCAGGAGCGCGCAGCCATGACCCCACACAACCGCCTGGTCCCCTACCACAACCTGTATAGCCGCACCCTCACGCACGACGTGATCCCCTTCTGGCTCCGCCACTGCCCGGACCGCGAGCACGGCGCCTATTTCACCTGCCTCGACCGCGACGGCTCGGTCTACGACACCGAAAAGTTCATGTGGATGCAATGGCGGATCGTCTGGATGCTCAGCGAACTGGCCGTCAAACTCGAGAAAAACCCGGACTGGCTCGCGCTGGCCGAGAACGGCTTCCGGTTTCTGACCACCCACGGGCGCGATCCGCAAGGCCGCTACTACTTCAGCCTCGCCCGCGACGGCCGCCCAACCATGGCCCCCTACTCCGTCTTCTCGGAGTGCTTCGCCGTCATGGGCTCGGCCGCGCTTTTCCGCGCGTCGGGCAATCCCGACGCGAAAGCCGAGGCCCTGCGCGCCTTCGACCGCTACCTCGCCCGCGAAAACCGGCCCAAGGGGGAATGGACCAAGGAGTTGCCCGGCCGCGCGCCCATGCGGTCGCTCGGTTTCTACATGATGAAGGTCAACCTGCTTCTCACGCTGCGGGAGTGCCTGGCCGACACCTCGCATGACGCGGAACTGGCCGCCACCGTGGACCTGGTGCTCAACACCTTCTGGAACCCGGAACGGCGCGTGGTGTTCGAAAACGTCGGGCTCGACGGACGCTTCGACCTGGACTCCATGACCGGCCGCCACCTGAATCCGGGCCACGCGATCGAGGCCATGTGGTTCATCCTGCACGCGGCCCGGATTCTCAACCGGCCCGATTGGATTCCCCGCGCCTCGGATATCATCCTGGCGGAGTTCGAGTTCGGGTGGGACCGGGAATACGGCGGGCTCTACTACTTCATGGACGTGCTGGGCAAGCCCCACGTGGAACTGCAGTGGGACATGAAGCTCTGGTGGGTGCACAACGAGGCGCTGATCGCCGCGGCCCTCGCGTGCCGCCTGACCGGCCGGAGCGAGTTCGCCGACTGGTTCGAGAAACTGCACGACTGGACCTGGGCGCGGTTCCCGGATCCCGATTACGGCGAATGGTTCGGCTATCTCAACCGCCAGGGCAAGCCCACGCATCTGCTGAAGGGGGGAAAGTGGAAGGGCTTCTTCCATCTGCCCCGCATGCTGCTCGTCTGCCGCGAGCTGCTCGCCGCGCCGACCGCGTAAGCTCTCCCAAAAGGAAAAGTCCAGGCATATGGACTTTGGCCATGCACGTGGCGACCCAGGTAGTTATGACGGTTTAATCTAGTTTCTGTTGCGGAAAGCAAAAAAAGATTGAAAGGAACCGGCGCATCCGTTA
>CAZSUH010000175.1:0-4229 GCA_964609905.1 uncultured Verrucomicrobiota bacterium | reverse complement strand
AACGACGGCAACTGGAAATTCACCGAGATGGCCGAAAAGGCGGGCGTGAACCTGCCGTATGGCATCGGGAGCGCGTTCGGCGATGTGAACAACGACGGAAACGTGGACCTGTTCGTGTCCTGGATGCCGGAGATGGCGAACAAGAGCAATGTGCCGGCGCTGTTCCTGGGCGACGGCAAGTGCGGATTCCGGAACGCGACCAAAGAGGCGGGGCTGGCGGGCCTGGGCCAGGTGTCGGTGTGCCAGCTTGCGGACATCGACAACGACGGCGACCTGGACTTGTATGTGGTGGGGTGCGAGCAGGAAAACCGGATGTACCGTAATCGCGGGGACGGGACCTTCGAGGACGTCACCACGGCCATGGGGTTGGGCGAGTTGGGCGCCCAGGGGGAGCGGGGATACGGCGGGAACATGGCGTGCGGCATGGCGGATCTGGACGGCGACGGGTACGTCGACCTTGCGACGTTCAGCAAGGGCGTCTTCTACATCTTTCGCAACGGGGGAGGGAAGAAGTTCGTCGAGGTGCCCGGGTATCTGGGCGCGGGCAAAGAGCGGCTGTCCGGCAGCACCCTGGGCCTGACGCTGGGCGACTACGATAATGACGGCGACCTGGACATTTACGTGGCCGGCCGCAACGCGCTGCTGCGCAACGACGGGGGTTTCCGGTTTGCGGACGTGACCAGGGGTTCGGGGCTGGAGCTCATCGATCGCTACAAGGGAGCCTATGGAACGGCCCTCGTGGACTGGAACAACGACGGGTGGCTGGACATCTTCATTGCCTGCAGTTTTTTCGAGCTGTTCCAGAACAACGGGGACGGCACGTTCACCGATAAGACGGGGGCGATCGGGCTGGACATGTACGGCGCGCATGGGTTCAACTTCGGCGACCTGGACAACGACGGCGACCTCGACTTCTTCGCCACCGCGTGGGGCAAGCATCCATCCGCCCTTCTGAAGAACAACCTGGACGACGGAAACGCGCTGGGGATCCTGGTCAAAGGGGCCCAAACGAATCGGTCGGGGGTGGGCGCCAAGGTGTGGGTCTACACGGACGGCGCGGGCCAGGACCGCCGGCTGATGGGCTATCGGGAGGTGCGCACCGGCGGCGGGGCCATGTACACGGGCGCCATCCTGCAACAGCATGTGGCCGTGCCGAAGAACGGAACGTACACCGTCGAAGCGCTGTTCCCAGTATCGGGAAAACGGGTGACGTTGACGGGCGTGACCGCGCCGCAGATCGTGACGATCGAGGAAGGGCAGGGCCAATGAACATGGGACCGCTCCTGGGCGGTGCGCTCGTCGCCCTCCTGCTGGCGGGCTGCGGCATGGACAAAGGGCCGGCCGCGGCCGGGACGAAGCGGTTCGCCGGATTCACCGACCATGGGATTGTCGCGGCGCCGAACGCCCATTCGCGCGGCCTGGTCGTCACGCAGGACGGGGCGGGACGCGGCGTCGTGCTGGTCTGGCTCGCCGATTATCGCGGGGGCTACGCGCTGCTCCAGATCGACGCCGAAACGGGGAATACCGTGCAGCGGCCCGTGCCGTTCCCGACGAACTCCGACTCGCCGTTCTTCTCCTTCCTGTCGTCGCGCAACAAGTATTACGCCCATTTCGGCGCCCATTTCTGCGAATACGATCCCGTGGCGGCGGCGTTCACGTTCTGGACCAATACGGCGCCGAATACCTCGTTCAGCATCGCGGAGGACCAGGCGGGGATCATCCGGTCGGTCACCTATCCGCAGAGCGGCCTGGTCGAGTTCGATCCCCGGACGCGCGCCTTCACGGACTATGGGCAGCTTTATCCGCAGAACTGGTCCCAGTATCCGCGCGGGCTGTGCGTGGACGATGCGGGCTGGGTCTATTGGGGCATCGGCAACGCCCGGCGCCAGGCGATCGCGTTCGATCCCCGGACGAGGACCGTCAAGCCCCTGATTCCGGAGGAGAAGCGGAGGCCCGGCGGCGCCTATGTGTATCGGGGCGCGAACGGCAAGGTCTACGGGTCGATCGGACGGCGGGAAGGCTTGGTCGAATACGAAGCGGGGGAAGGTCGGCCGGCGGAGGGACGGCCGGCGCCCGACCGGTCGATCGGCATCGGCGGCAGCCAGGGTTTGGCGCATCGGTTGTTTCCGGACGGCCGGCGGCTGACGAAACTCGATCTCACGGAGCGGTATCTCGTCGTGGAGGGGCCGGGTACCGGCGAGACGAAGCGGGTCAGCTTCACCTACGAATGCGAGGGCGCCGCAATTTCGGAGGTGGCCGCGGCGCCGGACGGAACCCTCTGCGGGGGCAGTTCCTGTTTCTTCAGCTTTAATCCGAAAACCGGCCGGTGCATCAATCATCCCTCGATCGGACAATGGAACACCGTCACTTCGCAAGGCGGCCGTTTTTACGTGGGGTGTTACACAGGCGGCTATTTGCTGGAATGGGATCCGGCGCGGCCGTGGGTGGAGACGAGGGCGGGCGATACGAATTCCAATCCGCTGCACCTGGGCGAGAACCGGGAGGTGATGAACCGTCCGCACGACCTGCTGGCGCTTCCCGACGGCAAGACGATCGTCATGTCCGGCTCGCCCGTCTATGGGGCGACGGGCGGCGGGCTGGTGTTCTGGGACACGCAGACCCGGACGAAGACTCAGGTTGCGCATACCCACATTATTCCGGAGCATACGACCATGAGCCTGGTGGCGCTGCCGGACGGGAAGCTGCTGGGCGGCACGTCGACCCGTCCGGGGTCGGGGGGCATTCAGAAGGCGCAGGAGGCGGAACTGTACATCATGGACGGGGGGAGCAAGGCGGTGGAATGGCATGCCGCGGTGTTTCCGGGCGCGCAGGAATTTACGGACATGGTCATGGGTCCGAACGGGCTCGTGTACGGGTTGGTCGGCTTTACCCCGTGGGTGTCGACCATCCTGGAGTATGGAAAACGGTTTTTCGTCTTCGATCCTGTCCGGCGCAAGGTGGTGTATGAGCGGGACACGGAAGCCGAGTTTGGGCCGGTGGCCTTGACGCAGGGTCCGCGCAACCTGCTGGTCGGGCCGGACGGGTCTGTTTATGTGTTATTTAAGAAGGGCATCGTCCGGTTCGATCCGGTCAGATCCACGCTCAGCCTGCTGGCGGAATCGCCGGTTCCCATCGATGCCGGCGGGGAGCTGATGAACGGGCGGATCTATTTCGCGAGCGGCTCGCACCTGTACAGTTATAAGATTCCATTACGCATCGGATTTGTAATGGCGCGGTGGATACAATAGTATAAAAAGACGCTTGCATTTCGTCGTTTTTTTGAACCCGGCGAGCAGGGGGGCGGATGATGGGTATTTGATTCGTTGAACGGAACCGCTCCGCAGAGTCGCTCTTCACTCCGCGAAGCGGTTCCGTTCAACTGGATGTGGACAACAGCGACCGTGCGGTGGAGGAACTCGCCCGGAAATACAGCGAACTGGACCACGAGGCGAAAGGCCGGTGGGGCCGGGAAGAACTTCCCCGGCTCCTGAAGCCCCGCTAATCGGTAACGCGAAAGGAACGGCGATGAACACGATCGGACGGGGCATGGCGGCGCTGGCGCTGGCGCTCGCGGCGGTGGTCTGGGCAGCCGGGATGGCGGAGGCGGGCCATCCAGTCGTTGGCGCCCAACCCCGGAAGCCGGAGACGGACGCGGAACTGCGGTACTGGTTGCAGAACATGGTGTGGGGGTTCGGATTCGAGACGGACGAAATCCAGGCCGCCACCGGGTTGAGCGCGGCGGAAATCCAGGCGAGCCTGACCCAGTTCGGGATCACCCCGGAAAATAAGCCCATCCGGGCGGCGGATGCGCCGCTGACCATGCTGCCGTGGCCCGGCGGCCGCCGCATCAGCGGAACTAAAAACACCCGCGTGGAAGCCGCCCGCCAGCGCGACACCAAGGTGGGCGTTCTGGCGCCTTGGGCGGACGGCGGCTATGCAGTTCTCGACATGCCCGAGGTGCTCTATGTGTCGCGGGAGGGCGACGCCGGTCGGAAAATCCTGTATGTGGCGCACTATCTCGGCGATTCGATCTGGGAGCGGGATGAGCCTCTCGCATTGGAGCCGATCGAGTGGAAGCGAACGGCGGACTACATCCTGGAGACAGGCCGGGAATTCCCAAAAGGGAACCGGTATTCGGCGAAGTTCGCGTCGAAGTTTGTCGCGTTTCGCAAAGCCGTGCGCATGAAGATCACCCTGACCAACGAATCGGACGGCCTCTTTCGCGGCCC
>CAZSUH010000174.1:0-4324 GCA_964609905.1 uncultured Verrucomicrobiota bacterium | reverse complement strand
GAACTGGTGGTCATCCTGGCCGGGCACGGACGCCACATCACGGAAACCGAGCGGTACCCGATCCAGGCGGGAGACGTGTTCCTCATCCGCGGGAACATGTCCCACGGCTACATCGTCGATGCCGAACGTATGGCGCTGGTCAACATTCTCTTCGATCCGCGCCGGTTGCGGCTGCACCTGGACACGCTGGCCGATGTGCCCGGCTACCACGCGCTCTTCCGGGTGGAACCGCGCCTGCGGAAGGCCAACCGGTTCCAATACCGGCTCCGCCTCCCGCCCGACGCGCTCGCGGAATCCGCTGCCATGATCGCCCGCCTCGAACACGAACTCGCCCGCCAGGCGCCCGGCTATCGGTTCGCGGCCGTCACGCACCTGATGGGCCTGATCGGTTTCCTGGCCCGCCGTTATTTCAAAACACCCCGCGCCGATAACCGCCCCCTGCGCAACATGAGCGAGGTCCTCAGTTTTATCGAAGCCCATTACCGGGAGCCGATCGGAATCGACCAGCTCACCCGCCTCGCGGGCATGTCGGAAAGCACCTTGGCCCGCGCCTTCCACACCGTCATGGGCTGCTCGCCGATCGAGCATGTCATCCGCGTCCGGATCGGGCACGCCGCGGAACTCCTGCAACGGCCGGGCACGCGCGTCACCGATGCGGCCTTCGAAAGCGGATTCAGCGACAGCAACTACTTCGCCCGCCAGTTCCGCAAGGTCATGGGCGAGAGCCCCCGCGAGCACCGCCTCCCCTCCGAAACGCGCGCTCGTCGGTCGGACCCATCCGCGGGTCGCCGGAAGGCGGAACGGGTCGCGCGGTAACAGCCGGCGGAGGGGTTGGTTTCCGCGCCGGCAAGGGCTTCCGCGCCGGCGGATTCACAATCCGGGGCGGCTTGGGTTTGGGATTCGGCTTCGGCGGTGGCAAGGGCTTCCGCGCCGGCGGATTCACAATCCGGGGCGGCTTGGGTTTGGGATTCGGCTTCGGCGCCGGCGGGTTGACCGCCGGAATGCGCGGCATGGATCGGACCGGCGGCTTGACGATCCGGGGTGGCGGTTCCGGATTCGAACGGACACGCGGCTTGCTTTCGCCGCGTCGCCGGTCATCGTCACGCCGGCAGTTCCGCTTCCAATCGGGCTCGGCTCTCCAACGGCGCCACCGGGCATGCTCGTAAACGTGACTGTAGCGGGGACTGGCGAACAGGCTGACCGACAGCGGGGCCAGGTCCAGGGCCGCGAGCGGCGCATGGACGGGACGCGTTTGGAGGGTGACGGTCTCCGGAAAACGAACCGGCGCGTACAGGACGCCGCGCTGTTCCAGGGCGTGATCCCAATGACCCGGCGCAAACAGGTAGCCGCGCGGCGTCCAGATATAATGCGCGGGGGTCCACACCCAGTCCGGAACCGGTTGGAGCCAATAGCCGGGTCGCATCACATACCCGCTCTCCTGCCAATAGGCGCAAGCCGGCACCCAGAGGGAGTCTCCGTCCGACTCGGCCTCCGGAGGCGGCGCAGCATCCATCGGCGGCGGTTCCGGCAGATACTCCGGCTCTCCGGAGTCGATCGGTTTCCAATAGCCGGACACCCAGGCCCACGCCCCCTCTCGCGGCGCCCAGTAGCCCGGTGTCCAGATCATGCCCGGCGGAGCGGCGCGCCAGCAGGCGCTGACCCAGATGAAGTTCTCGTCGTCATCGTCCCATGCCCAGTAGCCCGGCACCCAGATCAGCCCCTGCTTTTCCGGACTCCGATCCGGGGGCTGTTCATCCACCGCCGGCGGGGGCTCCCGCGGCGCGCTCAGGATATCCTGAGGCTGCAAGTTGACCGGTCCGGCAAAGGCTTCATGCACGGGACCTCCGCTCAAAACCTCCGGCTGCTCCTGCTCCGGCACGGGGGGGGGCGCCGAGTTCCCCTCCTCTCCCGAAACGGCCAACGTGGCGCTCCCCCCCACGACAACCGCCACAAACGCCATCCATGCAACGCCATGCAAATCGATGCGAAAATGCTTTTTCATGTCCTGTTCACCCTCCCGGTTTTGACGCCGCAGCGGGTAGTCTAACCTTCTTTGTATTTAGACGGCACGGCTCGTTCGCTTATTCACGAGGGGCCGGCATGGCGAGATGGCGCGGCCCCTTTCCGGGCGGGTTGAAAATCGCTTGATTGCGGAGGCGGACCGCGTATGCTCTTCACAAAAAGGATCCCGCTATGAAATCGTTCCGTTCCGCGCTCCGTCTGGTTCCCCTTGTCAGCCTTCTCGCAAGCGCCGGGCTTGTTGGTGCGTCCGGCGCGGCCGCCGAGGAACTTTCCCTGGCTGTCAAAATCACGGACATGCAAAAGAACGCCGAGTTCAAGGTCATGTCCGCCGAGGAATTCAAGCAATTGGACGCGCAAATCCGGCTGGAAAACCGACTCTTTCAAAAAGCCCAGGAGCTGGCCAAAAAGGAATGGAAGGCCGATGACACCAACAAGGCGCCTTACCCCGGCGGCCGCCTGAATCCCCGCAAAGCCGAAGTGATGGAGCGCGGGGCGCGGGAAAAGGTCGATAAAAAAGTGGAGAAGGCCCTCAAGGCCGAGGAGAAGCGCCAGGACGACTTCAAGAAACCGGGCGGCAAGCTGAGCGAGCAGGAGAAGAAACAGGCGAACATCAAAGCCGATAAGAAACGCGAATTGGAAACCGCCGGCAACCTGTTGAAGGCTAAACTGGACGAATTGATCGCCAAGGAAAAAGAAGCTGCGGAGAAACCCGCCACGCCCTGACCGGCAACAGCCGCCCACCGCAACTAAAGCAGTTCCGTTTCCAACCGGGTCAACACGAAAAAGGGGCTGCCCCTCAGGATTTCGCTCAACGCGGAGAGCCGCTTTTCCACCACCTCTTTTTCGGCGGCCACGGTCACGAACGCCAGGTCCGACGCCTGCCACACATCCTGCCGCCCCACCTCCGCCACGCTCACGTTGTGGTGGTTCATGATCCGGTCTTTCAACGACCGCAACACCGCCCGCTTATCTTTCAGCGAATGGGACTCCGGAATCGTGATCGTCGCCGTCAATAAGCCGATGACCATGACTGAACCTCCTGCCGCGCCCTCGTTTTCCACCCGCTCCATACGTCACACGCGGGGACCTGGACGCATCCCAAAAACAGGGCCGATCCTAACGGGGCCAGGATTACCCGGCAACCGCCACAAAGCGCTTGAGATTCTCCAGGCCCACGGCGATACCCTTGAGCGGATCTTCCATCCCTTCGAACTCGATGGACAGCACGCCGTCGTAGCCGGCCCGCTTCATGATCCCGATGCACTGCGCGATCGGCACATCCCCGTGCCCGATGATCGACCCGCGCAGATAGGTGCCCGCGCGCGACCGGAACCAGCCCTGGCCCGGATTCGGCCCGCTGCCGGACTTCACATGGAAATCCTTCGCATGCACATGGAACGCATAGGGCATCACGCGGCCCAGCGCCTTGGCCGGCTCGTCGTCCGCGCACAGGAAATTGCCCATGTCCACCAGCAGCCCGAAATTCGGATGCGCCACGCCGTTCGCCAGCTTCTCCACCCGCTCGCTGTCCTGGCAGAAGAAGCCGTGATTCTCCACCATGGTCTTGATGCCAAGGTCCGCCGCGAATTCCGTCACCGCCCGGCACCCCTTGATCAGCGTCGGCAGGGCATCGTCGAACCCGCGCGCCCCGCGATGCGCTTTCCCGAAGCCGCCCGTCGCGTCGTGCCGCATGCCCGGCGCGCCGAGGATCTTGGCCACCCGCACCTCGTCCTTCAGCCGTTCCACCTCGGCTTTCCAGTCGCCGTTGCTGCCGTTCAGAAAGTCCGCGCCGATCGTGTAATTCGCGATCGGTAGCCCGGCCTTGTCGCACGCTTCGCGGATTTTCGGCGCAAACGTGAGCGGCGTCTCGCCCTTGGGCAGCCAGAGGCTGGAGAACTCAATCACGTCGAATCCCATTTCCTTGGTCTTCGGGATGATCTCCAGGATCGATTGAAAGCCCTTGCCGAACAGTTGACTGAAGCTGTAGGAACTGACGCCCAATTTCATGATCGAATCCTTTCGTGCCGGACGGCGGTTGAATAATTGCGATACCATGCCACACCCGCCCGCCCGACGCAACGAAAACCGGATCGGCCTCAGATTTTGCACTCGGGGTGCATGACGCCGCGCGGGGCCGAGCCGTCTCGGGGAGTGAAGCGCCAGCCCAGCGGACATTTTTGCGGGGACAAGAAGACCACCAGATCTCCCTGGCCGTCAAGATGATCGAAGCAGGCTTGTTGGAAGCTGGGGAAGGGCTCCGGCAGCAAGCCTTTGCGGATCAGGGTGAATTTGAGCACGCAAT
>CAZSUH010000173.1:0-4329 GCA_964609905.1 uncultured Verrucomicrobiota bacterium | reverse complement strand
CGCCCGAACGCCTGAGTCGCCCACTCCACATCCTGCCGCGTCTTGGCGTACGCCACCATGCGGTCGCCGGTCCAAAACACGTCAATTTCCGGATCCAGGCGGTCCCGAATGGATTGGTTGTACGCGTCCCGCATGTCGCCGCCCGGCAACTTGGCGTAGCCTTTGAATACGGCGCTGTAATACGGCCCCCAGTAAAAGGGAGGACAGAAAATCATCTTAAAGCCGGGGTATTTCGCCTTGACGGCGCGATACACGCTCGAAATGTACGCCGCGTCCAGGTTGGCTCCGTTTGTATGGGCTTGGACATCCCGCGGATGCAGGGGATAGCGCTCGTCGTCATACAACCAGGCGGCGTTGGCCCCCACTTCGGCAAACCGGCTCAGCAATTCCACATGCATCTTGAAGGTGCGTTCGGAGGAGAGGGATACCTTCGGATGCATGGTTTCAAAACGAAACGTCATGTAATACTGGAGGCCGAGCGCCGCGAACTCGCGCGCGATGTCCAAGTCCACGAACCAGCGCAACGGCGTGTAGCGCTGCTGATCCGTCCACCGCCCGTTGTTGGTCAGGACCCAGTTCATTTTCGCGAACAGATCGAATTCCAGAATCTCCGCATGGACGCCCGCGTGCCCCCGCTTGCCCACGTCGGGCCAATCGTTAATCGTGCAAAGCCGGATTTTTTGAGTGGCCGGATCCATCAACTGGATCAGGGTCACAATCCCCCACAGCGTGCCCTGCCGATCATGCCCCTGAACGACAGCTCCGTCCCGACTTACCCTCAGCGCATAGCCTTCGGGCCTCGAAGGCGCCTGCAATTGACCGGTGTCGATTTCGATTGAAAATGCGCCCGCGTCCCCGATCGTGATGCCATACCGGCTCAACTTATGGGTCAGCAAAGCCAGCCGCGGATCATCGGCCTTCAAACCCGGGCCGCATGTGACTTTTACCGTCCGCACTGTCGTAAAGGCCTCTTCATAGCGGGCCTCTTGAGCCGCCGGGAACGCGCGACCGTCCGTATAAACGGGCAATCCCAGCGAATCCAGGCGGGTGCCTTTCAATCGGATCAAGGCCGCCTTGGCGAACTCGGCCGGCCTCGGCCCGTGGCGGCTTTGCGTGTTCAGCTTCATGGCGTCCAGCGTTTCCAGAAAGGCGATCGCCCCCGTCCGGTCGCCCTTCACAAACGCGCCTTCCGCAAGCCCGACATAAGCATTCCCGATCTGTTCCGGCGTGAGGGACTTTCCCTCCAGCGCCGTCTTGAGTTCCGCCATGCCTTGATCCGGATGCCCGTTCAGAATCTCGGCATATCCCAGGTCAATTCGCGCAACCGAGTCTTTCGGGTCGAGCGCCAGAATATCATGCAAATAGGCCGGATACTGTTTTTGGAGTTGTTCGTACTCCGACTCCGTGCACAGATTATAATAATAGTGATGATACTGAAAGTTCATCCGGGGCGGGAGACAGAATAAATCGCGAAGGTTGCGCAGAACGATCAGCCGCTGCTGCGCGTCGAGCGTCGGACTCTTCAACGCCTGATTTCCGAATTTCAGGGTTTGATGAAGATCGATCCGATTCGCATAATAGCGCATCAGCGCCAGGATGGCTTGGAGCCGTGCGGGTTCCGTATCCGGGGCTTTTTCGGCCACTTCCATCAGGAGCGCGAGCCCCTTCTCGGGATCCTTGGCCGCCAGCAGCGATGCCCCGTTCTTTCGCTGCTCCGTCCAGTTCACGCCAGGCGCGTCCGACGGCACGCCCTGAGCGTACGCCCCGTTCACCAGCCAGACGCCGATCAAGGCTCCGAAAACATGACCCCGACACGCGAAAAATCTCGAATTGCCCTTCGCATGGCCTTTTTTCGCAACTTTCATCACACGGTGCTCCCTTCGTTCATTTCACAATGATCAAGGCTCCGGGCGCTAAACCCCGCCAGACAATGGCGCCGTAATTGGTCACCGTGCCCGGCGTCAACGAATGTTCCCGCGTGTTGACCGTGAGCGTGTTAGACCCCAGATCCAGCGTCGCATTGGCCGTGTCCAGCCAGACGTCGCCCACCGTAAAATCGTTCGTGAATCGAAGTGTCGCACCATCGGCCACATGGAACACCGCGTGATCCGACTCCTCCGCCACGCCGTGAATCCACGCCGGCAGTTCGGTTATCCCCGTCTTCGCATTGTTCTTCACCGTCACCGTCCCCCTACCCGGGCGTTGATTTCCGGTCTGCCAATACACGGTTCCCGCTCCGCCATCCCACCCGACACCCCCGCCCACAAATGCGGAGACCGGACCGGAAAAGTTTTGAAAATCAGCGCCCGGAGCGGTCACCACCAGTGCAATCCGTCCGCCACCGGCGGAAGCGGAACCCCAATTACCCCCATCCGCGCGAATCGTGCCCGCGCCGGATAGCGAGCCGCAGGTCAGCCAAATGCTTCCGCCGGAAGAAGGCGTATTTCCGTAAACCCCGTCCGCGGCGATCAGACCGTCATGAATCAGATTCCCATCCACCACCATTCGAATGGCGCCTCCTCCGCGAACCGAAGGTCCGCCACTGCCCAGATTCGTCGGCGACAGGATGGAACCATAGCAGTAGCCGGTCGTCGCCCACGACAATGCCGCGCGCCCGCCATAGCTCCCGCTGTAGCCCGGTCCTTTCCCGTTCGCATATCCTTTACCCATGACATCCACAACCGCGTTGGTGTCCACGGCCATGTTGCCCCGCACGGTCAGGTTGAACTTGTTGACCTCCGCTGCCTCATTTATCGAATGGGTCAGGGTTCCACCCGCCAACACGTACACGTCGTTACTCACCACCACGGGGCGGTCCATCGTCACGACCCCACCGGCATGCACCGTCAAGTCCTCCACGACCGTCAGGTTCGAGGCGACCGTCAGAGCGCCCCCCACCGCCAACTCCAGAACCGTCACCGGCGAGGCGATTCTCGCCGCGTTCGCCCCTGCAATTAACACCCGGTCGGCCGCTCCTGGCGCCCCCTCCGGCCACCAGTTGGTGGCCGTATGGAAACTGGCGCCGTTTGCCCCGATCCACAAGGACCATTTCTCCTCGAAGAACCAGTTCGGGTTCGAACCGCTATTCTTGGACGCCATGGCGCGGATCGGCACTCCGCCATTCGCATCGCTGTCCTGGACGTCCACCCCACGTACCATCGCACTCCCCGTCACGTTCAGTCTCCACTTCTGCCCCACGGAGGAACTCCGTAACGTGATATTCGTGGTCACGGGCGACCCCAGCAGGACTAGCGCGCGCAGGGCATAGGTCTCGCCCTGCTCAAACACGAGGCCGGACGCGCCGTCGGCCGCCTCGCAACGCAGTTCAACGGCCGAAAAGCCGGACACCAAGTCGACCGTTCCGCTGCGATTCGTCACGTTGATTCGGTAAAAAGTCTGGTTCGCCAGATTGACCGCCTGATCCCCCGTCCCGCCGATTACCAGGCAGGAAAGCGCGGGCACGAACGTTCCGTCCGTAAAATCGATATCCGTGAAAGCCGTGATCGTTTCCGTGTTCGATGCCGTTAGCGTTCCGGCTATGATCGCGTTCGTCGGCAACGTCAGGTCGTACCCCGCGAGGTTGAGCGAGGCGCCGTGCTCGATCGTCAGGCCGCCGTCGAATGTTTTGGATGAGTCCAACACCGGATACCGTGGGCGCCCCGCGGGGATGAGCACAAAATCGGTCGAAAGCGGGGCTCGTCCCAGGCTCCAGTTGGTTTCCACGTTCCACACGGTGCTCGTGAAGCCCGTCCACACATTCGTTTCCACCCGGCCCGACTCGCTGAACGCCCAGTTCGTGTTGCCGCCGCCATCGAATGAATCGAACGCGCCGACCGGCGCGCCCAACGAGGCATCCGAATCTTTTACGTTCACAAATCGCACCGATTGCGCGGCAGCGCCGTTGACATTCAAGCGCCACGACGCCCCTTCGCTTGTGGAACGCAAAATCAAGTTCTCCATTCCCGCATCTCCCGACCACGTCAGTTGCCCGTCCGCGGCGATGGAGTTGGTTTGGCCGGCTTCAAACAAAATGGTCTTGCCGCCCGCGTTCGCACAGGTAAGCCGAATGAACGTGGTGGAACCGTACAGAACGGACGTGGACGCAGGAGCACCCGCGAAAATAACCTGGGAACCCGATCTTGGCACAAAGGTCGCTCCGTTGGACCAGATGCCGCCGACCGTCACGCTCTGGTTCGTGTCCAGGAGCAGGAACGATCGATTCCGAAATACCACGTCACCCACCGCGGTTCCGGTGACATTGGAGTTGATCTCGGTGTAGCCGGTATAGGCCAGCCCGCCGTTGTCCACCACCAACGTTCCTTCATCAAC
>CAZSUH010000172.1:0-4403 GCA_964609905.1 uncultured Verrucomicrobiota bacterium | reverse complement strand
TGTCTAGGTCTCGTTTATAGGCTTATTCGGAATCCCTGTCAAACCGATGTTCACCTTCAAAAAAGGCAGCCCGTTTCCCCTTGATTCTGTCCGCCCATGTGGTACGTTCAATCGTGTCAGTTCAACCTCCGGGCATTCCGTGCGCGTCAAACAAAAATCGCTTCTCAAAGTCGAACGGCTCCTGGCCTTGCTGAAGGGCAAAGCCAACATGCTCATTGTCATGCAGGATTGCCCCGATCCTGACGCCATCGCCGCCGCGACCGCCCTCCGCGCCCTCGCCAATGCGCGTGCCGAAGTCCAGTGCTCGTTCGCCCACGGCGGCACCGTCGGACGCGCCGAAAACCGGGCCCTCGTGGACTACCTCAACTTGAATCTTCACGATATCCGCGAATGGGACATCACCCGCTATGACCTGATCGCCATGGTCGATACCCAACCCGGCACCGGCAACAACTCCCTGCCCAACCACGTCATTCCCCATGTCGTGATCGACCACCACCCGATCCGGCAGGCCACCCGCCAGGCCATATTCACGGATGTCCGCGGCAGCTACGGCGCCACCAGCACCATCCTTTACGAATACCTGCTCGCGGCCAAAATCGAAATCGAAGCACCCCTCGCCACGGCGCTCGTCTACGGCATCCGGTCCGACACCCAGGGGCTCGGCGGCGAATCAACCCGTGCCGATATCGAGGCGTTTGCCGATCTCTATCCCCTCGTCAACCGCCGCATGCTGGCCGAAATCCAGAGCCCTCCCGTCCCGCCCGCCTACTACCGGCTTCTGTTGCGGGGCATCGCGAACGCCCACCGCTTCGGCCCCCGCATCGTCTCCAACCTCGGCGCCCTCGACAACCCGGACATGATCGGGGAAGTCGCCGATCTGCTCCTCCGCCTGGACGGGGTCTCCTGGACCCTCTGCTACGGCCGGTTCGAAGGGCGCATGCTGCTTTCCCTCCGCACCCTTGACCCCGAGGCCAATGCCGGCCGGATCATGCGCGGAATCGTCGGCAAATACGGAACCGGCGGCGGGCATGACGCACTCGCCGGCGCCCAGATCGACCTGACCGCGCTCACCGCGCGCGAACACCTTTTCCGCGAACAGGTCCTGCTCCGCCGTTTCCTGTCCGTCACCGGCTCCAAAAACGATCCGCCAATCCCCCTGGTACCCTCGGACCCCACGCCGCCATGACGTTGGCCTCCCATCCCCGCCTGTACCTACTTCCCGTCCTCCCCGCCCCGGAGCGTCCATGAAACTGTCCCCCGATCTCTTACGCGCCTGCTCCACCGGCTGTGCCGAACTCCGGGAAGAGCCCGAAGGCCTGTTCTTCGATCGCATGGCACCCGCACTACGCGCTCATTTCGGGTCGTCGGAAGCCGCCGTCATCCGCGCCCGTTGTCAGGCCGGGATCCGGATCCGTTTCGCATCCACCACGCAAAACCTGCGCATCGCCATGCGTTTCAACCGCGCGGCCCGGCCGTTCGATACGGTCGATCTGCACGTGGAGGGAGAGCCCTGGGGCTCGTTCGTGGGCGAGCGAACCCCCGAGCCGTGGTCCGCCTGTTTGTTTATCGATCCGCGCCCGATCCGTCGTTCGTTCGATCTGTTCCTGCCCCACTGCGTGGAATCCTGGCTCGTTTCCCTGGCCGTCGACGACACGGCCGTCGTGGAACCGCTTCCGCCCGAACCGCTGACCTGGCTGGTCATCGGGGATTCCATCTCGCAGGGCATGACCTGCGCGTCGCCATCCCGCACGTATACCGCCCTGGCCGCTCGCACTCTCGGATGCAATCACCACAATACGGCCGTGGGGGGCGCCAAAATGGATCCCGGCGCGGCTGAAGCCGCCGCCATCCCCGCCGATTTCGCCACGGTCGCCTTCGGCTGCAACGACTGGAACGGGTGCAAGCGCCTGGCGCAATATGAGGCAGACAGCATCGCGTTCTTGGACCGGTTCTTCGCGCTCCGTCCCGGCATGCCGCTCGGTCTTGTCACGGCTTTTCCTGCTGTCGGGCCTGCCGGAGAGAAAAATAAGGACGGCGTTATGCTGGAGTCTTATCGGGAAGTTCTGCGCCATTTGGCGCCCCGCTATCCAGCCGCGCGAATCATCGAAGGCGGCATGCTGGTGCCCGCCGATCCCCGCTTTTTTACGGACGGCATCCACCCGAATACGCCGGGTATGGCTGTCATCGCCAAAAACATGGTTTCCGCACTCCGCGCTCTATTGCCTCACCGGACGTAGGGTGGCATCCCAAACTTCCGCTTCCATCTCAGGCATGCGCCACCGCTTCGATTTCCACGCAGGCCCCCTTGGGCAAAGCCGCCACCTGGACCGTGCTTCGGGCCGGGAACGGCGTCATGAAGGAGGCGGCATAGACGGCATTCATCGTGGGAAAGGCTTTCATGTCCGTCATGAACACCGTGGTCTTGACGACCGATTGGAGGCTGGCGCCGGCGGCCTTCAACACGGCGTCCAGATTGGCCAGCGCCTGCCGGGTTTCCGCTTCCACCCCGCCAGGAACCAGTTTTCCGTCTTCCGGACTCAACCCGATCTGGCCGGAGCAGAAAAGCCAGTCGCCTATTTTGACGGCTTGCGAATAGGGGCCCACCGCGGCGGGTGCGGTTGCGGTTTTGACGGTTTCCATATTCATTCGGTCTCTCCTGGTAAAGCGGTGCGTGTAGCATACAGTATATCCCCCTGCCCGCACCGGGCAATCTCTTTGTTGCGCCGTCACCGAACTTCCCGTATAATGTTTCTTCATGTGCCCGCATAGCCCCTTGCCCCAGGACCAGCCCGCCAACGCCCAGGAACGATTCTGTTCCCGTTGCGGCGCGGAACTTGCCGTACGCATGGAAGGCGGACGCAATCGTCTGGCCTGCGCCTCCTGCGGCCATATCGTCTTTGGCCGCTTCTCCGTCGGCGTGGGCGGGCTCCTGGTTCATGAGCGGCGCGTCCTCGTCGTCCAGCGCGGGCACGAACCCGGCCAGGGACGCTGGACCCTGCCGGGCGGCTTCGCCGAGGAGGATGAAGCCCCCGATGCCGCCATCGTGCGCGAGGTGCGCGAAGAAACCGGCCTGGAAACGGAGGCCGCCGGCATTCTCGCCATCCGCCACGCCCAGGGCGCGTCCGACCAGAATCTCTACATGGTCTTCGGCCTCCGCCTGACCGGTCCGGCCGGCGATCTCCATCCGGATGGCGTCGAAACCACACAGGCCCTGTTCGCGGATCCCGAGAACCTCGATGGCCTCGGCCCCTTCGGCATGATCTCCAAATGGATCATCGAACGATTCCGCCCCGAAGACGGCGCGCTGGCCGTCATCCCGCCGGCGGAGCATCCCATGCCGATCCCCGCTCATCACTGGACCGCCCTGTTTGCCGCTCATTCCAACCACACGAAAGGATCTCGCGTTCATGGCTAAAAACAAAGTCGGCACCATGACCTCGCTCGCTCTCGATCGGAACCCGTTTGACGCGGTCAGCGACTTCGGACTGGAAGCCTGCCAACTCTGCTCCTGGGATACCCGCCTCTGGGCGGCCGCGGACCCCGCCGCCTTGCGCCGCCTGGCCGATCAGTCGAGTGTCGAGGTGTCCGCCTGCTGGGTCGGCTATCCCGGCCCCGCGGTCTGGGATTTCATCCAAGGCCCCTTAACCCTTGGCCTCGTGCCTCCCGAGTTCCGGCGCATCCGGATCGACGCCCTCAAGATCGGCGCGGATTTCGCCGCCGCCTTCGGCGCTCCCGCCATCATTACGCATTGCGGCTTCATCCCCGACGCCTGCGCCAGCGCCGCCTATCGCGAAACGCTGGTCGCCATCCACGAGATCGCCGCCTATTGCGCGGACAAGAAAATCGGCTTCTGGTTCGAGACCGGTCAGGAAACGCCCGTGACCCTGCTCCGCGTAATCGAGGATCTGCGCATCCCCGGCCTGGGCATCAATCTGGACCCCGCCAACCTGATCCTCTACGGCATGGGCAATCCGGTGGACGCCCTGGACGTGTTCGGAAAATACGTCCGCTGCCTGCATGCCAAGGACGGGGTGTACCCCACCAACGGGCGCCAGCTCGGCCACGAAGTGAAGGCGGGCGACGGCAAAGTCAACTTCCCCGTGCTGGCCAGAAAACTGGCGGAACTCGGTTTCGAGGGCTCCTATATCATCGAACGCGAAATCTCGGGCGAGCAGCAGAAAAAGGATATTGCCGTCACGGTGAACTATCTGCGGTCGCTGATCGCCTCGGTATAGCGGGGAACGGTGGAAAAAGAAAAATCGACAAGGCTCTTTTTCCGCTTGTATGCCGCGCCGATCCCTGCCATAGTATGAATTCTTTTTCCGGGGGCGTAGCTCAATGGTTAGAGTCCCAGATTGTCGATCTGGTTGTTGCGGGTTCGAGTCCCGTCGCTCCCGCCA
>CAZSUH010000171.1:0-4487 GCA_964609905.1 uncultured Verrucomicrobiota bacterium | reverse complement strand
CTCCGCCACGAAACCGTGCAACACGCGGGCCGCCGCGGCGTTCGGGAAAAAGTAGAGGTTCCATCCGCCAGTGAACAGCAGCACGTCCACGCGCGCCAGCTTGTTCGTGTTCTCCAAATCCTTCCCCACCAGATTGGTGACCGCCCAGCCGTCATCGACCAGCGTCTTGATCATGCCGGGACTGATCACATCCCGGCCCCCGTGGAGAATTCCCGCCGTCCTGGCAAAGCCGGCTTGAGCCACTATCGCCACCAACGCCGCCACGAGCCATTTCCTGATCATGAGCATCTCCTTCGCCTGTTATCGCCATTCCACTACGGCCATGTCGTGCACCTCGAAACCGCGCAGCTTCGCAGCGACCCCGCCCTCGCCCGCTGCGAATGCAATTTCCGTGTCCGTGTCCGGATAGAAGATCCGCTTCACGGTCTTCCCCGCCGGCGGATGCACGGTCAGCGACGCGCCCGTCACGCCGGCCGATTTCGGGTCGTAGTCGAGCAGGTGCACCATCATCCGGTTCCGCTCCGGCTGCTGCCGCAGGGTCACTTCCACTTCCTTCGACACGCCGGACACCTCCACGGGCAGCGTGGCCTGCGCGTGCGCGAGGCCGCCCTTCACCATCGCGGCCAGCAGTTCGCGCACGTTCGGCCAGAACTCAAATCCGTCGTTGTGCATCTCCCACCGCGAACTGATGTAGGACAGGGCGGGGAACGCCGGCGTCCAGAAGTAGCACAGCCCCTTGCCCACCTTGTTCACGGTCAGCGCGGGATCGCCGTCGGCAAACGCGGCCAGCGTCTCGGCGGCGGCCGGCTTGACCTTGTCGTAGCCCAGCGGCATGTCGTATTCGCAGGCCGTGCCGGGCGCGATCCCCGGCAGGAGCGGCGATACTGCCGCCGTTTTATACGCACCGATCGATTTCACCGGCTTGATGTCGCGGTGCACATAGTAGTTGCCGGTGCCTGTGCCGTAGGCGCCCAGATCGGAGGTGACCTTGGTCGCGGTCGCCTTGTCCTGGATCCAGCAATAGGTGTCGATCTTCTCCGGATCGGAGACGCCCGCGAATTCAACGAATTGCGCGCCCAGCACGTCCGCCAGGACATAGTCCGGCAACGGCTTCGCCCAGGCATCGAACCGCGAGGCGGCGCCGCAGACGACCAGGGTCCCGCCGCCGGCCGTCCAGTCGCGCAGGAGCTTTGCCTGGGCGGGCGTGACGATCCGGGCATCGGCCAGGACCAGCGCCTTGTAGCGGGCCAGTTTCTCGGGCGTCAGGGATTCGGCCCAGATGATGTCGGTTGGGATCTGCGACTGGTTCAGCGCGGTCCAGAGCGCGGTGCGGTTCTGCGGCCAGCGCTTGCCCAGTCCGCCCCCGTAGTTCCAGGGATCGACCGCCAGGTTGCTCAGGTCGCTGATCGCCAGGCCCACGTTGGCGGCCGACTCGGGCACGGCGATGTAGTCCTTGATCTTCTCGGCTTTCTGGAAAATCTTGCGGGCATTTCCCCAGCGCGTGGCATCCCAGATCCACAGGTAGTCGCCGGGATTGGCCTGGGCGAAAATATGCGCGATGTGGAAGTTGTAGAAGCATTCGCCGTGCATGAGGTGCTGGGCAAAGCCCCGGATTTCGTGGGCGGGCGACGGCGTGTACCAGTTGTAGAACTCCGCCAGGATCGGCCGGGCTTCGCCGTTCTTGTGCATCTCCAGGAAATAGGAGTTGAACCGCCCGAAGCACTGGTAGGTTTCCGGCCCGATGGAGTCGATCACCGTCCCGGCCCGGGCCGTGAGCCCCGGCCAGGTGGTGGGTTCCGCCTCCGAGATGGTGTAGGTGAAAGAGCAGCCCTTGCGCAGGCCGTGCAGCCAGTCCTGCGTCTCCCGCCACGCCGCCTCCTGCAGCTCCGCGCAGAAATGGAGAAATTCCACCATCAGCGTGGGGCTGTTCTCGAACCTGGTTTCCTCCGGCTTCAAGACCAGCGTTTTCCGCCAGTCGGCGCCGTATTTGGCCGCCAGCCAGGCCTCGAATTGCGCCTGGGTGGTGGGCGGCGTGGGATAGGTTTCCTCGAACCAGAATCCCTGGAACGCCGACTCGTCCTGGAACGTCAGCAGGACCAGATCGCCGCCGGCTTTCTCAATGCCATTCGCGCGGGATGCCCCGGCATTCTCGCTACCATAGTCGCTGGGCAGGGCGTCCAGCCAGCCCAGGTCGAGTTCGCCCGCCACATGGACCGCCTTCAGGTACTTGGCCGGGTCGCCGCCCGGATCGCCCCAGGCGTTGTGAATGCCGGTCATCCCCGCCTCCCGCAAATACGGCCAATAGACACCCGGCGGATCGCCGAAATTGGGCCGGCCCGCCAACGCGTTGAAGTTCTTCGTCAGACGGTAAAACACCTCTTTCGAGCCGAGGAAATCGGCCTGCTTCACCCCGACTTCGCCGCGGCCGCCGGCCTTGATTTCCGCGACCGCCAGCTCGGCATGCCCCTGAAGACCCAGGCTTTTCGACGTCGAATAGACGTTCTTGATCCGGCCGATCCGCTTGATGATCGGAATGTCCTTCGCTTCCGTTCCCAGCTTTTCCAGAGCCGGCGCGACCGACGGATCGCCGATGTGTCCCAGCGCGCGAATCGCCGCCAGGATCTGCGCGCGCTGGTCCGCGTTCTTCCGGTCAAGAGTGGTGGCGATCCTCAGCAATTCGGGCGCCGCCTCTTTCGCCTTAAGCCAGCCGAGCGACAGGGCGGCATTGACGGCCACATCGCAATCCTTGTCGGCCAGGACGCCTATCAGAGGCTTGACGGCCCGGTCGTCCCCGATCTGGCCCAGCGCCTGCGCGGCCCGGCGGCGAAGGAGCGTGTCCTTCCCGCCCAGCGCCTCCAGCAGGGCCGGGACCGCCTCCTTGGCCTGCATCCAGCCCAGGCCCTGCACCGCACGGACCCGGACCTTGTCGTCGTCGTCCTTCATGGCCCTGATCAGGACGGATGCCGTCCCGGGATCGCCGATCCGGCCCAGCTCCAGGACTGCCGCCCGACGGACCGTTACATCCGCCGAGCCGGCTTTTTCAACCAGGCCCGGCACGGCGGCCAGGTCCTGCTTATGTTCGGCCGCGAGTTTGGCCGCCTTGGCCGCCCTGACCGCCGGCCGCACCGCCGCCAGCGCCTGGTCCGCGCGCGCGATCAGCTCCTGTTGCCGCGCCGCAGGCAACAGTTTTTCGGCATATTCGCCGCCATGCAGGAACAGGGCCACGGTCCGCGCCGCGAACGTGTCGCCAAGCCCCGCTTTCATCGTTTTCTTCTCCGCATCGGTCTTGCCCGGCGCCGCGTCGATGAGGCGAATCACGTTGGAGGGATTGGCGAACGGATTCTCGGCCAGCAGCTCCTCCCGCGAGAGGGCGTTGACGGCGGCTGTCAGCGCCGCGGTCTGCTTCCGGAAATTGGCGTCCAGCGTGTTCATCGCCCGGCGCAACTCGTCGGACGCCGACCGGCAGGTGTCGAGCGGCTTGCCCGTCAGGAACCGGCCCATGTAGTCGAGGGTGTAGAGACGGCTTTCCAACGCCTGCGCCACCTGGTTGCGGAGCTGCGGCAGCGCGCCGGGGCCGCGGTCCGGGCCGCGCTCGTTGAGCGTCCAGTCCCAGAGCTTTTCCCGGCGCAGGAAATCCAGGTCCGCTTGCGCCCGGTATTTCGCCCGCTCGGCGTCGCCGCAGGCCGGGGCGCCGGCGAGCCAGTCCGCGAATTTCAGCAGCACCCGCCGCTCCGTGCCTTCCATCGCGTTCGTTTTGGCGTCGATGCCGAGAAAGGAGCCGAACAGGATAACCCGCCCGCCGTACCAGTCGCCGTAGACGCCGACCGGATCCTCGCCGTTGACCGCGAACACCTTTCCCTGCGGGCCCGTTTTGACCACCATGTGGTCCCAGCCGCCGGGGCAGAACGGCTGGTCGATGGCTTTGGCCAGTTCGCTGTCGCCGAATGCGGAGAGATAGGGCCCGTTGACCCGGTTATAGACCTCGCCCACTGCCGGGAACAGGGGGCGATTGCCCGTGCGCACATAGCCGCCGCGGACCGCTCCGGCCAGGACGCCCTTGCCGCCGGCCGCGAATTGGACGAGCGCGCGGCGCGCCGGAAAGTCAGCGAAGAAATACTGGTTATGCCCGCCCGGCAGGAACACGACATCCAGCCCGGCCAGCTTGGCTTCGTCGGACAGGTCCTTGCCTTGGAGAATAACGGTCTGCCAGCCGTCCTCCTGGAGCGTCTTGAGCATGCCTTCGGTGACGTGGGCCCGAGCGTCTTTCCATACACCAATCGTTTTACAAGACGCATCGGGAACGGCGGACAGGCTTGCGAAAAGGGCTAACAGGCAGACTGCGCCAATCTTCAAAGAGTGGCCTTTCTTGATTTGACGTGTGTTTATAAGAGTATGGAAGGGAAAGAGGCCTGTCAACGGGAAAACCTGTTTTCGGAGCCGATTGCGCTGTTCGCATAAGCCCATGCCTATTGAGTGATATGGGAGGA
>CAZSUH010000170.1:0-4553 GCA_964609905.1 uncultured Verrucomicrobiota bacterium | reverse complement strand
GACCCAGTGCCCACACGACACCCCGGTGGCCTTTTCGCATGGCCGCGCCCATGAGCAGAAAGCCGATAGCTCCAAGCGCGCCGGCCAGCGCCATGACCCCGATCATGGCAAAGGTCGGGAAATTCCGGGCCGCCTCCCATTGGGCGGGCTCGAACAGAAACAGCCAGGCATACAGCGCGTTGCAGGAACTGGAAACGAACATGAATGCCGGCAGGTGCAGCCGTTGTCGGGAGGCAAAACTGAAAACGACGCCTACCAGCGCCCAGATGAATCCGGTGGCGGCAACCAGCAGAAATGCTGACATGAGACTTGGCATCATCGGCCTTTCGGCGGGGCGTGAGCGATCAGGATTCTCTCTATTTCAGCCATCGCAGGTTCCGATTCTTGAACTCGAGAACCTCAACCGGATTGTCCGCGCACATATGGTCAAAACCCAGCGCAACGCCCAGCAGATAGTCGTTGACCGTATGGCCCGGCCATCCGGCCACGACCAGACCCGCCTGATGGGCTGCACGAACACTGGCACGCGTGCTTTCATCCCAGGTGCAGGCAAGACGCTTTACGCCCAGATCCAGCGCCTCCTTGATCGTCGCGTCGCAACACGGTGCGCCTGTGATCAGCATCAGGTCCGCGTCCGGATAGGTGTTCTTGACGAAAATCAGCGGGCGTTTGTCGAACGAGGTGAATACCACCGTGGTACTCTTCGGCATCCTGGGAATAATGGACTCGTAAAGCTTCCTGCAATAGACGTGCAATTTCTCCTGCGGATAGCGATTGGCATCCGTCTTCATTTCAAACTCGATGTAGAGTCCCGGTTTGTCTTCCAGAAAGGAGACCAGTTCATCCAGGAAAAGGATGGGATTGCCCTTTCGGGTCCTGACCTGGCGCAGTTCGGCCTCCGTCAAATCCTCGACTGCGCCTTTGCCTAGCGTGGTGCGCTCAATCGTCCCGTCGTGCATGATGGCCAGCGCGCCGTCTTTGCACATCCGGACATCCGTCTCAAAACCCCGCAACCCCTTGGCGTAACTGGCTTGAAACGCAGAAAGCGTGTTCTCGTCAAACTCGTCACGCCCGCCGCGATGAGCGTGAATCTGCCATTTTTCCTCGGCCATGTCGAATATCTCCTTTCGCAATCCTATTGCCTAATCGGACCATCCGAGTTCCACTTTGCGCACGAACTCGTTCTGCGTGAACCCGCCGGTTGCCATGTCGGTGATTCGCCGGTCGTTGATGCGAAGATTCTCGACCGTCACGTTCTGCACACGATGTTCAGAATCGAACCCGCGAAAAGCCGAATGGGGCGTGCTCCAGGCTTTCACATCGATCTCCTTGAAATGGATATCCTCGATGCGACCGCGAATTGGATCCTTGCTCCACATGCAACGGATGATCTCGAGGACGATAAGCGGGCAGACGTATCGCTCGGAGGGATCCACATCATACGGCTGTTCCTTCCGCTCCTGGTAAACCGGCCGCGTGATGTCGTCGTCAAGTTCCACCCGGATATTTTTGAAAAGCAGGTGGTGACAATGTCCCCGGTCCCCGTTCTGGACGTCCATGGCGACGTGCGTGCTGTGAATGATGTCGCAGTTTTCGAACAGCAGGTCGCGGATTGCCGTCGCCACGGTCTCGGCCCCGATTTCCAGCGCCCGTCCCCAGTCGTTCCAGATGACACAGCGCCGCACCTGGATGTCCGTGACCGGTTCCAGGTTGCATGTGAACCCGGCCCAGCCCTGCAGCCCCTTGAAAACAATGGAATCGTCGAAAGAGCGCACGAAACTGTCCTCGACGCTGCAGTGCTGGCTGTTGACAAAGTCGATGCCGTCGGTGTTGTATCGCCACAGGCCAATCAGCTTGACGTTCCGGATATGCACGTGCTGGCAGACCACGGGGACGACCGTCCAGATATTCGGGTCGCGCAGGATGATGCCTTCGATGGTCACGTGGTTGCAGCCGAGTGTGTTGATTAGTCCGTGGACATCCGCGCGGTCAAACTTGCTGCCATCCAGGATGCCGCGGCCGCGGATGGTGATGTGGTCGGCCTTCTCGGCAACGATGCAGCCGTAAACCACAGCACCGCCCGCCAGATAGACAGTCTGGTTGCTGGCCATCGTCATCACTCCCGGGCAGTGGACGCCGGGGCCAAAATAACACACGTTGGGATCTTGGGGGTCGGGAACGTCCTTCTCCGGCGGATTGCCGAAGAGATGGAGCGCGCGGTGTGTGCCGTTGACCTCCACCGTGACTTGCCCGGGCCTGGGCAACGTGAAGAGCAGCTTGTTTCCCTCGATGACCGGCTGAATGCCGTAGGACGTTGGCCGCACCCGCGCCTCATGGACTGGTCGCGCGCTGGTGATGACGACCTCCACAGGCCCCGTCATGTCCCACGACGCAAATGAAGCCATCTCGGTCTGCTCCAGTGGACGCTGATAGCCCGGCCACACCTGGTTGAGCGGTTGGGCGGAGACCCGCGCCTGATGGGTAAAGACGGGTTGACCGTTGACGGTCAGGCCAAAATCCGTCGACGGGACTTCCTCCACAGGGGCCGGATGGGAAATTACAGTTCCTTTTGTCATGGACGCTGCCTGCTTGGCCCATTTATCCCGCGAACGTCACGCCTGTCCAGACGCTGGCAGATACGTCCGCACGTCTATCACGTACAGCTCGTTGGGGATATTTGCTCATCCTCAGGTTGGAGTCAATCGCGTTCCGTACCTGGCTGTCATGGAGCCGCCTGCAGCAAATCCCGAAGCGCAATTACCCTGAATTTGTTTTTTGCCAGGAATTCCATGTATTCCTCAAACAGCTCAGGCCGGGTATCCACCCAGGGATGGGTATACTCCGGAACGCCGTGGAACATCAACACGGGTATTCGGCCTTCCTGGGCCTGGTTCACGGCCTGGTAAAAAACATTCTTATCCGTGCCATGCACCGGAAACGAGGGCACCCGCAGGGGATTGCCTTTCCCGGGAACGTAACACCCGGCCTGCCCGGTCCGGGCCAGTCGGTATCCCTTGCGTTCCAGCACCGGAAATGCGACTTCAATTCTGCCGCTGCTGCATCCCGGATAGGCAAACGTAACGGGCCTGGGAATTCCCCGCTGCCGGCAGCGCTCCTCCAGTTCGGTCAGCTCGGTCTCCAATTCCTCGGCGGAAATATCCGTGACCACCTTGTGCCGAAGGGTGTGATTGCCGATCTCGAACCCGGCGTCGTAAAGCCACTTGATCTGTTCCCAGCTCATGTATTGCCGCTTGTCGGTCTCGAAATCGGGCGGGAACTCGCACACATAAAACGTGGCGCCGAAGCCCAGCTTTTTCAGCAGCGGTCCGCACCGTGTGGCGTGGTTGGCAACCGCGTCGTCAAAAGTCAACACCACCGTTTTTTCCGCCATGGATAGTCTCCCTTCTTTGCCGCGATCCAAACGCAAAGGCGCCAGAGCCTTCCTGCTGCTCATACACCATTTTGAAATCTGAGATGCGACCGCCACCGCCTGGAGGAGTCAACGCAAGCAGAGGAAACGTTCAGGGCTTCGGCATGTACGGCTTGGCGATCTCTTGAGCCTTGGCCGCGATGTCGGCTTCCGTGGCTTTCCCGGTCTTGACCGAAAACGAGGAAACGACGTTTCCGCCCTTGGCCGCGATCTTGCCGGTCATGGCCTTTATCGCCTTGTCCTGGCCGCCGCCCCCATACGTCACAAACACCACCACCTGTTTGCCGGCGATGCGGGTCTGCTCGACGAACGCATTGAATGCCGGGGGAGGCATGCCGAACCACACCGGACAACCCACGAAGATGCGGGTGTAGCCGGATAAATCCGTCGTGAACGGTTTGATCGGCCAGGATTTCCCTTGGATGGAGGCTTCTTTTCCCGGACCGTACGCCTGCTCCTTCGTGGGCTTGGCGGTGTCCTCAATTTCGACCACATCGGCTTTCAACGCGTCGGCCAGTGTTTTGGCCACCAGTTCGGTTTTGCCGGAGAAGGAGTAATACACGACCAAGTCCTTCTTCGGGCCTGTCTTCGTTTCTTGGGCTTTTGCGGAACACACGCCGACCGTTCCGATCACGACCGCAAAGAGGACCGCTTCCACCACCCGTTTCTTCATGTTCGCTCTCCCTGTCCGCTATTTCTTCCCGACCGGACCGGGCCGGGGCCCGGTCATCTTCGCGAGTTCGCTGAACTTCATCCATACCACCCTGTCGCCGAACCTGTCTGACACCCGGCGCAGAACCCGGTCAAATGCGTGAAGCCCGAAAAAGCGGCCGCCGGAATCCAGGGATTGCCAGTGGGTGAGAATCGTGACAGGACGGTTCTGCTGGACAAGCTCGGCGATCCGGCCCGTCTTGCCGTCCCTGGAAAGCATGGCGTCAACCCGGCCGGCGACGTCCGCCCCGGATTGGATATCCCCGAACAGGTCGTCCGTGTTCGCCGGCACGGATATGACCCTTTGCCCGGTCCTGGGATTCCGGTACGTTGCCCACGGCCACCGGCCTTCACCCTTGCCGCAAATATGCAGGAAATACCAGCTGAACGCGAGCCGGTTGACCCGCATCTG
>CAZSUH010000169.1:0-4625 GCA_964609905.1 uncultured Verrucomicrobiota bacterium | reverse complement strand
GGGAAGGGCTCCGGCAGCAAGCCTTTGCGGATCAGGGTGAATTTGAGCACGCAATCGATTTCGTGGCGGTATTCCATGGTGGCGGGGAAGCCCTGCGCGCGCTCCGCGCATTGTCCGCGGTAGAACGTGTCGGCGAATTCATCGAAGGTCTCGGGTTGACCGGGTTTCGGGCAGTAGAGCGGGCCGCAACCGGCCTTGGGGTCGATGGTTCGAAAGCCCGCCGCCTTGTAGATGTTGGCGACCCATTCGGAGCCGGTGGAACAGAAGGCCGCAATGGGCGGGCGATTGTCGAAATAATCCCTGCTGAAGGCGGCGAAGAGGCGCTCGGCAATGCCCTTCTTGCGGTGGCGGGCGGCGACGAAGACCTGTCCGAAGTTTGCCGCGGGCCGCGCATGGCGTCCCCAGCCGTACCACATTTGGCCGACGATCTCGCCGTCGATTTCCGCGAAGAAGTAGCGGTCTTCACTGACGTCGCGGAACAGCCCCGCCAAACGCGAGGTGATGCTGCGGAAGTTCTCGGCGTCGATCCAGGAAAGGAAGTTACGGACGTCTTTGGCGTAGCTCGGCGCCGGGGGGATGATCAGCTTGATGGCGACGGTTTCGCCACTGCGGGTGGTGAACTGATCGACGACAGTCGGCGTTGCTTTCATGGGCACAGACTACCACGATACGGTCTCCATGACCAGCGAACAAGCCATCGTCCGGCGGGCATATTGGGAACTCCCCGACCACGCTCGGCCGCCCAAAAACGCCAACCGAACGACTCCGTAATCCCTTTCCTTTTACTCGCGGCTGACCTATAGTGACCCCATGTTTCCAGCATCGCCACCCGTTCTCCTTACGCCCGCCGAGGCCGCCGCCTGGCGTCGCGCCCGCCCCAAAGACCCCCGGGCCGTGACGGTCGTGACCGGCATCTTCGAAATCCTGCAGCCTGGCAACCTCGCGGCCCTGCGCCGCGCCTCGGCATCCGGCGCAGCCGTCGTGGCCATCGTGGAAGAGAACGGCGCCGCGCCGTCCCAGGCCGCCCGCGGCGCCCCCGTTTATACCCTCTCCGACCGCACGGCCTGCCTCGGCTTCCTGAAGGACGTCGCGGCCCTCTGCCCAGGCCGGCCGGCCGACATCGCCCCCCTGCTGCAGGCCCTCGGCCCCTACACCTGGGTCGGCCGGCCGCTCCCCGGCGACGGTGTCATTCCCCGCACCGCCGAACGCCTGGCCGCCGGCATCGAGGAACTCCCGCTTCTGCCCGGTTGCCGGACCGGCGACATCCTCGCGGCCGCGCGCGACGGGCGCGTGCCCATCGCACTGCCGCCCGCTTTCCCGATTCCCAGCCCCGGCGCCGCCGCGCCCGTCCTCGCCACCGTCAACGGCTGTTTCGACGTGCTCCACATCGGCCACTTCCGATTTCTCGCCCAGGCCGCCGCGCTCGCCGGCGCGCCCCTCTGCCTCCTGATCAACAGCGATGCCTCCATCCGCCGCTACAAGGGAACCGGGCGGCCGGTCTTTCCCTTCGCCTTCCGCCGCACCGCGCTCCTCGCCATGCAGGCGGTCGCGGACGTGCGGGCGTTTGACGAGGACGAGCCGCTCGCCACGCTGTCCGAACTCCAGCCGCCGCTTCACATCAAGGGCGGCTCCCGCGAGCCCGACCGGGTGCGGCGTGAAGAGGAACTGCTTGCCCAGTGGGGGGGGCGCGTGGCATTCTGTCCGCTGGTCGAGGGGTACAGCACCTCGTCGTATCTCGACCGCGCCACGAAAGGAACCGGCGGCGAATGATCGGCCCGCAAAAAATCAGGTGGGGCATCCTGGGCACAGGCCGCATCGCCGGCGTGTTCGCCAAAGCGCTCGCGTCCTCCAATACCGGAATTCCGGCGGCCGTGGGAAGCCGGAAACGCGACACCGCCGAGGCTTTTGCCGACGCCCTCCAGATCCCCCGCCGGCACGCCTCCTACGAAGCCCTTCTCGACGATCCCGAAATCGACGCCCTCTACATCGCCACCCCGCACCCCTTCCACGCTGAATGGGCCATTCGCGGAGCCGAAGCGGGCAAGCACCTCCTCGTCGAAAAACCGATCGCCCTCAATTACGCCCAGGCCATGGCCGTCGTCGAAGCCGCCCGCCACCATGACGTCTTTCTCATGGAAGGCTTCATGTTCCGCCTCCATCCGCAAATCGCCAAGCTCCGCGAACTGCTCAACCAGAAAGCCATCGGCGACCTCCGCCTGATCCGGGCCTCCTACGGTTTCAAAGCCGCCTTCCACCCCGAAAGCCGCCTCTTCAGCAACCCCCTCGGGGGCGGATCCATCCTCGACCTGGGCTGCTACTGCGTCTCCCTCGCCCGCCTCGCCGCCGGCGCCGCGCGCCAGGCGGACTTCGTCGAGCCGCTGGAGGTGCTCGGCGCCGGACTCGTAGGATTCACCCGCGTGGACGAACTCGCCGTAACCACCCTCCGCTTCCCCGGCGATATCTGTGCCCAGCTCTCCTGCTCCATCGGTCTGGCCCAGGAAAACGACGTACTCCTCTACGGCTCGGAAGGCCGCATCCGCCTGCCCAATCCCTGGTCGCCCGACGCGGATCCCCGCCGCGTTCTCCTCTACCGCGACGGGAAGAAGGAGCCCCAGGAAATTCTTCTCACCACCGACCGATCCCTTTTCACGATCGAAGCCGATTCCGTCGCCGCGTTCCTCCCCGCCCGCCAGTCCCCGATCATGACCTGGAACGACACCCTCGGCAACATGCAGGCGCTCGACCGCTGGCGGCGGGCGATCGGCATGGACTATGCCGCGGAAACCCCCGAGGGCATGACGCGGCCGATCCACGGACGCCCTCTCAAAATCCGAAAAGGCGCTTACATGCCCCGCCGCCGCCTGCCCGGCCTGCGCAAGGAAGCCTCCCAGATCATCCTCGGCGCCATGTGCCTGAACGAGGCGCCCCTCGCCTTTATCCTCTACGACGACTTCTTCGAGCGGGGCGGCAACGCGTTCGACACCGCCTACGTTTACGGCGGCGGCAAGTCCGAGCGCATCCTCGGTCAATGGCTCGCCCAGCGCGGCATCCGCGACCAGGTTGTCCTCATCACCAAAGGCGCCCACTCGCCTTTCTGCACGCCCGAGTGGCTGACCCGCCAGCTTGTCGAAAGTTTGGATCGCCTTCAAACCGAGTGCGTGGACATCTATATGCTCCATCGCGACAACGTCGAGGTGCCCGTCGGGGCTTTCATCGAAACACTCAACGAACTTCAGCGAGCCGGGCGCATCGGCATTTTCGGCGCTTCCAACTGGAACCTGACCCGCGTGGACGCCGCCAACGCCTATGCCCGGGAGCGCAATCTCAACGGTTTTTCGGTCATCAGCAACCAGTTCAGCCTCGCCCGCATGGTTGAACCCGTCTGGGCCGGTTCCGTCTCGGCCTTCGAGCCCAAGTCGCGCGAGTGGCACACCCGCTCCGGCATTCCCCTTCTCCCCTGGTCCAGCCAGGCCGCAGGCTTCTTCGTCCGCGGCGATCCCGCCAAACGGAACGATCCCAAACTGGTCAGCGGCTGGTACAGCGAGGACAACTTCCAGCGCCTCGATCGCGCCCGAAAGCTGGCGGAAAAACGCGGCGTCCAGCCCGTCCAGATCGCCCTCGCCTACGCGCTCAATCAGCCCTTCTCCTGTTTTCCCATGATCGGTCCACTCAACTTGTCGGAGTTGGCCGCCAGTTGCGACGCCGTTTTCATCCGCCTCACCCCCCGCGAAATGGCCTGGCTCAACCTGGAAGCCGACACCCCATGACGGCGCTCGCGCTCGAAGCCTCCACCGGCACGGAAAGCGCCGCCCTCCTGGACGGCGACCGCCTGCTCGCGATCCGCCGCTGGGCCGGCGACCGCGCTCATGCGCGGTTTTTCTTCGATGCCATCCGAAGCCTGCTGGCTGAAACCGGGATTTCGCCTGACCGCCTCGACACGTATGCCGTCGGCCTCGGCCCCGGCTCCTTCACCGGGTTGCGCATGGCCCTCGCCGCGGCCCAGGGCATGGCCCTGCCGGGCGGCGCCCAGGTCTATGGCCTGCCCAGCGCCGCCGCCGCCGCCGCGGAAGTCGCCCTTGAAACCGGCTCCGCGCGCGTGCTGGTCTGCGGCGATGCCCGCCGCGACCGTCTCTGGTCCGGCCTGTTTGACACGCCACACGGCCTGGCCGAACTCCAGGGCGACTGGCGTCTCGATCCGCTCGAATCGCTGCCCGATCAGGTGGCGCGCGCGGAGGCCGTCTGCACCGCCGATTGGGAGGCGCTGGCCGAGCCCCTTCGCGCCGCCTGCGCCCGCCAATCCGTCCAGCTCGTGCCCCGCGCCCTCTGCCCCTCCGCCGAAACCGTGGGCCGCCTCGCCGGCGCCCGCCGGCGCCTGAACCTCCCCTCCCTCCCCCTCGCGCCCATTTATCTGCATCCTCCCGTTTTCGTTCCCCCATCCTTTCCCGCCCAGGAGCCCGCATGAATTCACGCGTGTTCGTCGGTTTCGGTTTCGGTGCCATTCAAGCCGGCCTCTTCCTCTATGAGGCCTTCCGCTCGGGCCGCTTCTCCCGCCTCGTCGTGGCCGAAGTAATGGACGACGTCGTCCGCGCCGTTCGCGCCGATCACGGCGTCTACACGGTCAACGT
>CAZSUH010000168.1:0-4710 GCA_964609905.1 uncultured Verrucomicrobiota bacterium | reverse complement strand
CACCGTTTCGGGCGGGCCCAGGATGCGGGAAAGCGGCGTGCCGGGCACGGCGTCCGCGGGCAGCGCCATCAGGCCGCTGTGATCGTCCGACAGGCCCAGTTCATCCGCGGCGCACAGCATGCCGCTGCTGGCGACACCTCGGATCTTGGCGGCCTTGATGACCATGCCGTTGGCCAGGACGGCGCCGATCGTCGCCAGCGCCACCTTCATGCCCACCGCCACATTCGGCGCGCCGCAGACCACCTCCAGCGGGGGCTCGGCGCCGCGGGCCACGGTGACCAGCGTCAGTTTGTCGGCGTTCGGATGGGGCCGGATGGCGGTCACTTCGGCCGCCACGCAACCGGCGAAGTCCGACCCGATCGTCTCGAGGCCTTCGATCTCCAGCCCGGAAAAGGTCAGCTTGTCCGCCAACTCGCGCGGGGACACGCCCTCCAGGCTCACGTAGTCGTTCAACCAGCTCAGGGGAATTCTCATGCGAACTGCTCCAGGAAACGGACGTCGTTTTCATACAGGAGTCGGATGTCCTCGATGCCGAACTTGATCATCGCGATGCGTTCGACGCCCATGCCGAACGCATACCCGGTAAACGCCTCGGGATCGTAATGAACGTTCTCGAAGACGCGGGGGTTGACCATGCCGGCGCCGGAGATTTCAATCCAGCCGCTCTGTTTGCAGACGCGGCAGCCCGCGCCCCGGCACATATGGCAGGAAAAGTCGTATTCCACGCTCGGTTCCGTGAAGGGGAAGAAATGGGGGCGGAACCGGACCCTGACGTCCGCGCCCATCATCTCGCGCGCGAAATGGGTGATGTCGCCCTTCAGGTCGGCCAGGGACACCTGGCGGTCCACGTACAGCCCCTCGATCTGGTGGAAGTTGGCGCTGTGGGTGGCGTCGGTGGTGTCCCGTCGGTAACACCGGCCGGGTGCGATGATGCGAACCGGCGGTTGACGGCCCTCCATGACGCGGATCTGAACGGGCGACGTCTGGGTGCGCAGCAGCGTGCGGTCGTTGATCCAGAAGGTGTCCTGCACGTCGCGCGAGGGGTGGTCGGCCGGGGTGTTGAGGGCATCGAAATTATGCCACTCGGTCTCCAGGTCCGGCCCGTCGGCGACGGTGAAGCCGAGGCCGTGGAAGATGCGGATGGCCTCTTCGATCACCTGGGAAACGGGATGGCGGGAGCCATGGGCGCGCCAGTTGCCGGGCAGGCTGGCGTCGAACGGGGCGCGGCGGGAGGCCAGCGCCGCCTCGTCCAGCGCCTGTTTCCGGGAGGCGAGGGTGTCGCCCAGCTCCTGCTTGAGCTCGTTGGCATACCGGCCCGCGAGCGGGCGTTCGGCGGGATCCATGCCCTTGAGCCCCTGCATGATTTCGGGCAGCAGTCCCTTGCGACCGAGATACTTGACCCGCACAGCCTCCAACGCGTCCGGCGAAACGGCGGCCGCCGCCTCGCTCATCGCCCGATGCTTGAGTTCCTGGATGTCATTCGCCTTCATGGATGCCTTTCCTGATCCGGTGACGATATAAAAAAAACACGGCCAACCGCGCGGTTGGCCGTGTTTGCGTGCGACTTCGGACTCGTCCGGTCAAGCCAGCGCGCTCTTGGCCCGCGCGACCAGCTGGGTAAAGCTTTCGGGATCGCGAATGGCGATCTCGGACAACATCTTGCGATTGAGGGCGATTTTGGCCTTTTCGAGCCCCTGGGTGAACCGGCTATAGGTGATCCCGGCGGCGCGGCAGGCGGCGGAGATGCGGACGATCCAGAGCGAGCGGTAGTCGCGTTTCTTGGCCTTGCGGTGCTCGGTGGACATCCGCATGGCGCGATCGACCGCTTCCGTGGCCTGGCGGAACAGCTTGCTCCGCTTGCCCCGGAAACCGGCGGCCTGCTTCAATACTCTTTTCCGGCGCTTGCGGGACGCCGGGGCATTAGTGGCTCGTGGCATGACTGGTCCCTTTCAACCTTTCAACATCTTGCGGATGTTCAGCTCGAACGCGGCGCTCAGCACGCCGGTTTTGCGCAGGTGCCGCTTCTGTTTGCGCGTCTTGGACGCGTTTAAATGGCTCTTGCACGGCCGGCCGAATTTAACCCGGCCGTTGGCGGTCACCTTAAACCGTTTGGCGACGGCTTTTCTTGTCTTCTGCTTCCCCATACGCTTATCCTCGCTTGAAAATAAAGGGGATAACATACCGGATCAGCTTTCCGCTGTCCAGCCTTTTCTTGCTATCCGTTCTCCGCCCGGGCCGGCTCAGCGTTTGCCCGATTTCGGGCCCAGGATCATGACGATCTGGTTGCCCATCATCCGAGGCGGCTGGTCCACCACACAGCTTTCCCCGCACTCCTTGATCACCCGGTCCATGACCTGCTGGCCCAGTTCGCGGTGCGCGTTCTCGCGGCCGCGGAAAAAGAGCGACGCCTTGACCTTGTGCCCCTTCTCGAAAAATCCGCGGATGTGGCCGAGCTTGGTCTGGAAATCGTGTTCCCCCACGTTGGCGTGAAACTTGACCTCCTTGAGCATGGACGCCACCTGGTTTTTCTTCGCGTCCCTCTCCTTCCGCTTCTGCTCGTACATGAACTTGCCGAAGTCCATGATCTTGCAGACCGGGGGATCCACGTTCGGCGAAATCTCCACCAGGTCAAGCGACTGCTCGCGGGCCATGGTGCGGGCCTGGTTCGTGGGAATAATCCCGATCATATTCCCGGCGGCGTCGATGCACCGGACCCGGGGCACCCTGATCTTGTCATTGACTCGAATCAGTTGCGGACGAATAACCTACCTCCTCTGCTGCGGGGCGCCGTGCGGCGCCCCTTCCTCTCGTTGCCTCACTCCGCTCCGCGGCGCGCCGCCTCATCCCTCAGCTTCGCCAGGAACGCCTCCGTCTCCATCGCGCCCAGATCGCCCTTCGACCGGCAGCGCACCGCCACGCGATGCTGCTCGACCTCGCGGCCGCCCAGCACCGCCATATAAGGAATCTTGTCCACCTGCGCCTCGCGGATCTTGGCGCCCAGCTTGTTCGAACTGCGGTCCACGCCCGCCCGGAAGCCAGCCTCGGTCAGTTGGGCCGCCAGGGCGTCCGCCGCTTCGATCTGCTTGTCGGTCAGGGGCAGCACCCGCACCTGCTCGGGCGCCAGCCACAGGGGGAACGCGCCGGCGTAATGCTCCACCAGCACCCCGAAAAACCGCTCCAGGCTGCCCAGCAGCGCCCGGTGCACCATGTACGGCCGGTGCTCCAACCCGTCCGACCCGGTGTAGACCAGCTCGAACCGCTCGGACATGTTGAAATCGAACTGAATGGTCGTCATCTGCCACTCGCGGCCGATGGCATCCCGCACTTTCAAATCGATCTTCGGCCCGTAGAACGCCCCGCCCCCCGCGTCCACCTTGAAGGGCAGTCCTTCCGCCTTCAACGCGTTTTCCAGGGACCGGGTCGCCTGGTCCCACCGGGTGGTCTCGCCCACCGCCTTTTCCGGCTTCGTGGACAGGTAGGCGGTGATCGATTCGAATCCGAAGGCTTTCCAGATTTTCAAGGCGAACCGGACCGTGCGCGCGATTTCCGATTCGATCTGCTCGGGCGTGCAGAAGATGTGGGCGTCGTCCTGGGTGAAGCCCCGGACCCGCAGCAGCCCGTGCAGGGCGCCGCTGTCCTCGTAACGATACACGGTGCCGAGTTCGGCCCAGCGCAATGGCAGGTCGCGATACGAGCGCTTGCGGCTTTTGTAGACCTCGATGTGGAAGGGGCAGTTCATCGGTTTGACGTAATAGTCCGTCTCGTCGATGGACATGGGCGCATACATGCTCTGCTTGTAGAAGCCGAGGTGGCCGGAGGTCTGCCACAGGCCCGCCCGGCCGATGTGCGGGGTGTAGAGCAGGTCGTAGCCGCCCTTGAAATGCGCCTGGCGCCAGAATTCCTCGATGACGGCCCGGACCCGCGCGCCCTTGGGGTGCCAGTGGATCAGGCCGGGCCCGACGTCATCCTGCACGCTGAACAGGTCGAGATCGCGGCCGAGCTTGCGGTGATCGCGCTTCTGCGCCTCCTCCAGTTGGTGAAGGTAGTCGGCCAACGCCTCCTTCGACTCCCGGGCCACGCCGGAGACGCGTTGGAGCATGGGGTTCTTTTCGCTGCCGTGGAAGTAGGAGCCCGCCACGCTCATCAGCTTGAACGCCTTGACCGCGCCCGTGGCGGCCACATGGGGCCCCCGGCACAGGTCGATGAAATCGCCGCAGCGGTAGAGGGTGATGGCCTCGCCCTCCGGAATATCGGCCAGTCGCAGCAGCTTGAAGCGGGTCTGGCCCGCGGCTTTGAGCATGGTTTCGGCCTCGGCGCGGGAGACCTCCAGGCGTTCGAACGGCAGGTCGGCGGCCGCGATTTTGGCCATTTCGGCCTCAATGGCCGGGAAGTCCTCGGGCGTCAGCTTGTGGGCCATGTCCACGTCGTAATAGAAGCCGGTGTCCGTGGCCGGGCCGATGTCGAGCTGAATGTCTTTGTATAACCGGCACAGCGCGGCGGCCAACACATGGGCCGCGCTGTGGCGCAACAGTTCCTGATCCTGTTCCAAAGCGATCCTTCTCCTCGCGGCGGCGCAATACGCTCCGCCGACGGCTATTTCTTTCAATCTGCCTGACTTTTCATAATGGCATGCCCGCTCCCCTTGTGTCAATGCGGGATTCGCCAAGCTTCCCTCGCCGGCGCATGTTGCTTCTCCATCCCCACATTGCG
>CAZSUH010000167.1:0-4775 GCA_964609905.1 uncultured Verrucomicrobiota bacterium | reverse complement strand
GTTAGAGCCCCAGGTTTTCAGCGATCTTGTCGAACGCGCGTCCGATCAGATCGTTGAGTTTCGGATTCAAAATCGTGGCGGCGCCCACCACGGCCCCCACCACCACCACCGTCAGGGCAATCGTTTCGACCGTGCTCAACCCCCGCTTGTTCCTCCGGACGCCGGCGCTCATCGCCTGCAAACGAATCCCCATCCTCAATCCCGCCTCCATCGCCGACTCCACGCCCCGTTTCATCATCTCCGTCGTCTTCATCTCGCAACTCCTTCTTGGTTTTTCGCCATCCGTTTCCGGGAATTCCACGTTGGCTTTCCTTGATCGGTTCCGGTGGCGGGCTTCTTAATAGCACCCCTTGTGCCAACGTGGGAAAAGGCCCGATCCCGGCTTTTTTGTGCCGTTTCAGCCCTTAAAGTGACCGCTTTCCGGACACCGATGTCCGATATCCGGACATGGCACGATATTGGGCATCACGGAAGGGGTTTGCCGGGTTTGCCCTGTCATTTAAGCTTGAATGCGTGGAGGGGAATGGCGTAAGGTATGAATTCTTGACGCGGCGGCTTTGCCTGTTTGGCGGGCGCTCCGCGGTTTGACAATGCGGTTTTCGGAGAGGTGGCTGAGTGGCCGAAAGCAGTGGTTTGCTAAACCGCCGTACGGGCTTAAACCTGTACCGAGGGTTCGAATCCCTCCCTCTCCGCCATCCTTCGCGTCTCCCTCCTTCGTCGGTCACGCTACGGATGGCAAGCCCTTGACGCGAAGGATGGCGCCCTCCGAAGCGCAAGGGCGCTTCGCCCGCAGCGCGTAGGAGGGCTCCCTGTCTCGATACGAGGATTCATGCACTACGTCTACTTCCTCCGCAGCCTTTTCCGCCCCTCCAAAACCTACGTCGGCATGACCGAAGACGTTGAATCCCGTCTGGCCGTTCACAATTCCGGAGGCGTTCCATCCACTTCCCGATATCGCCCTTGGTCACTGATTGCCTATGTCGCCGTTCAAACACCTACAAAAGCCGCCGAACTGGAGCGATACTTCAAGACCGGCTCCGGGCACGCCTATTGGCATAAACGGTTCATGTAACCCTTCGAAGCAAAAGCCCGCTTCGGGCGAAGGGCGTAGAAGGGAAGACCGGCTCCGGGCACGCCTGATGGCATAACAGGTTTCTGTAACTGGCTCATCTGGGGGACACGGCGACGGGCGTCTGGGCGAAACTGGTCAGGCAGTCAGACAGGTTTGCCAGCGTCAGTACCGAACGGCTGTTCGGTCGCCTGCTGAAGGAACCGCCGAAGGGGATGGAACCGTGGGCGGATTACATCGGGCAGAGGTATGGGTGGGCGGTGAGAACCGTCAACGGCTAGTCCGCCTTCTCATTCCTGCCAGCAATCCGAGGGGCATAAACACGACGCCATTCCAGAAGGCGATCCGATGTTTGTCGAGCAACCAAGCCTCGGTCAGTTGGTAATCATATCCGAAGAAGTGGCGGGCGATCAGTTTCCCAGGAAGAGCGGGGATGCCCAGCCATTCATTTTCCCACTCGCTGTAATTCGAACCGTGATCCCGTTCATTCAAGAATTCGACATATGCCCCGAGATAGCCCAACATCACGCCGAGCAGGGCGGTCAGCAGGCAGGCTGATATAATCCTTCTCACAAATTGCTTTCATCTACCGGCTGACTATACGACTCTGCCGAGGGGGCGATCAGCCTCGGTTTCACACCCAACCCGTGGCGCAACACAAGCCTGGTTCAGAAGAATGTAATAAGGAGGCTTGACTGTAAATCCTATTTCACAAAAGGCCAAAAAGAACAAATACGACACGCTTTACAGGTGATATAATTTGCCTAACCTCCGGGCGTTCCCAGCCTGCCGCCCAACTCATAAGCCCTCCGGCAGTCGTCGGGGAAGACCGTCCTTCGCCGTTCGGCTTTCGACTTGGGGTCGAACCGAGTCGCCACCACCTTGTTGTAGTCGTCGAACTGGAGGGTGTCGAAACTGCACAGGGACTCGGCCGATCCGAACAGCATGCTCAGGACACGTTCGTTATTGGCCACGCACTGTCCGACACCGAACTGCTGCATCTGGGCTTCCGTCACGTTCATCGTGTAGATGAACCCGGTCTTGACCTTCCGGGGAGCGAGCGACTGCACCGGGTCGGTATAGGTCAGGTACTGGAAGAACAACCGCTCCATGAACGACCGCATCTCGCCAGTTACGTTGCCGAAGTAGATCGGGGAGCCAAGGATCAAGGCGTCGGCTTCCTCGATTCGTTTCAGGATGGGTGCCAGTCCATCCCGGACAGCACACCGGCCGTAACTCTTACCGCCCTTGGTCTTGCAGGCGAAGCAACTGATGCACCCCTTGAAGGTCACGTCGTAGAGGTGGACGAGTTCGGTTTCCGCTCCCTTCGAGGCGGCTCCTTCCAGAGCCTTGTTCAGGAGGGTAGCCGTGTTCCACGTCTTCCGTGGACTTCCGTTGAAGGCCATGATCTTCATGCCAATATCCCCCAGCACCGTATCCTGCCCCGATCATACGCCCTTCAGTTTCTGATTCAAGCCCCGATCCCGTGTCCTCGGAGTTCCACCCATCCGCCCGTCACGGGTTCATTGGCATCGCACCCCCAGGACCCGGCGGGCAGGGATAACGTGTCGGGGTTTAACGGTAGGGCGAGGGGATCCAACACTGAAAAATTTCACCTTTCCTTCACCTGAAATCACTGCGATTATTCGGCCATCCGCATAACCCGTTGCAATGAATGGGTTGCGAAAGCGTAAATCGGGCAGGTGGCGAATCCCTCCCCCTCCTCCATCCTTGTGATGGCACCCCGGTTCAACGGGCTCAACGACATTAACGGGGGCATTCCCTTTTTGACCTAGGCGCATCGCACTGTTTACGCCAGGGTTGTGTTATGCTATATTTTTTAGGTGGAGGTGCATCGTGAGCGGCAAGTCAGATTTTTTTCATCTTCGCGTGGAAGCGGGTCCGGATGCCGGCCGCCGTTTCACCATCCCCGCCGCCGGAGCCCGCCTGGGCCGCTCCTCCGGCAACGACATTGTCCTCGCCGATCCCTCTCTTTCCCGCTTCCATTGCCGTCTGTTCTTCAAGCCGGACGGCACGCTCTGGATCAACGACCTCGGCAGCACCAATGCCTCGCTGGTCAACGGCAAGCCCGCCCAGGACAAACCGCTCCTCGCGGGCGATCTTCTGGAAATGGGCGAAACCAAAATCCTGATCCAGCACGATCATCCCGAATCCTCCGCCCCCGCCCTTGTTCCCGCTCCCTCCGTGCCGGGAACCCGCATTGACCTGGGCCTGAACCGCAACGAGCCGGAGGCGCCCCAGGGCCAGAAACCGGCCGCCAACTCCAAGCCCTCCGTGGTGCTGGCCGTGCTGGGCCTCGCCATCGTCGCCGTGGCCGCGGTTTATTGGCTGAAGCCCCACGCACCGTCGCGCCGCTCCGCCTCCGCCCGGCCCTCCGCCATCCCCGCTCCGCACCAACCTGACACATTCGACCTGTTTTACGAAAAAGAAGACGGCTCCTCCAGCAACGTCTTCCGGTATGTCCTCTCCCTGCGCGACAACACCCTGACAGCCCAGATCGACGACGTCGGAAGCGGACGGCACGTGCCTCGCGAAAAGAAACTGGCGCCCGAAGTCGTCGAAAGCCTGGCCGCGGATCTGGAACGGCTTGCGTTTTTCGACTTGAATGCCGAATACCTCGGCGTGCCGCCGGACGGTATCTGGTCCCTGCGCGATCTCACGCTGACGCTGGGCCGCCGCACGCACCGGGTGCGGGTGCTCAACCGGCTCGAACCCGAGTCGTTCAAGCCCGTCCGCGAAGCCATCGAAACCTTTGCCCAGAACGAATTGGGGCTCGCGTCTCTGGCCCTCCCGCCCGAACGGCTGATCGCGCTGGCCCAAGACGCGTTGCAACTGGGCCACAAATGCCTCGACGAACGCGACGTGCGCCCCGACAACCTGTTCAACGCCATTCGCGCGTTCGATTCCTGCCGCTGGTACCTGGAAACCGTCGACCCCAAGCCGCCGTTTTTCCCGGATGCCGTCGCCGGCGCCGAGGAGGCGCGCCAGGAACTGGACAAGGAATACAAGGCCTTCCTGTTCGAATCCGAAAAGGCCTGGAGCCTGAACGACTGGCCCCGCGCCGCTGACCAGTTCCGCCAGATCGTCGCCCTGATCCCCGACCGCTCCGATGACCGCCATCAGAACGCGCGGAAGAAACTGCTGGAAGTGGAACGCCGACTCGGGAGATAACCATGCGCCGACTCTTGCCTCTTTTCCTCCTGCTCCCGCTTTTGCTCGCGCTCAACGCGTGCGATCTCTTCCAGCCCCCGCCCCCGGCCGGCGCGGAGCTCCGGGTGGAAACCACGCCCGAGGGCGCCGCCATCGTCTGCAATGGCGGCACGCCGCGCATCGGGCCCGCCACCTTCGACGGCCTTCCGCCCGGCGTCTATATGCTGGAGGCCCGCAAGGACGGCTTTCGGATCACGCGCCAAACCCTCTCGCTCATGCCCGACCAGAAAGCCGTGGTCCGACTCCGTCTCGATCCCCTGCTGGGACTGGTGCTGGTCCACTCCACGCCGCCCGGCGCGGGGGTGACGGTGGACGGCGCCTTCCGGGGCAAATCCCCCCTGCTCATCCCCGACTTCCCGCTCGGCACGCACCGCGTCCGCCTGGCCCTGCCGGGGTACGAAGAGAAGGAAATCGAACTGACCGTCAAGGATCGCACGCCCATCAAGGCCGCCGTGGATCTCACCTCCAAAACCGC
>CAZSUH010000166.1:0-4885 GCA_964609905.1 uncultured Verrucomicrobiota bacterium | reverse complement strand
CCCTCATGCCATCCTTCCCGCGCCTCCCGGTTTATGCCAACAGCGCAATCGGCTCGACCATTGACGACGGGAAATGCCGTTCATACCCAACCATTTCTCGGAGCCAGCAGATAATAATTATCGCCGTCCCGCAGATCCTGGAACGGGCCGGGGAGAATCCGTTTGCCCCGGATCGGGTGGCCGCAGAAATCCGTGTCCACACCCGGCACCCGCTTGCACCGAGTCTTGAACAGGAGCGCCAGCGGATCGACGCGCAGCCGAACGGACGTCTCGTAGGGTTTCACGAAACAGGTCATTTGCGTGGTGTCGAGGAACAGGGAATGCTTCTCCCAACCCGTGATTTTGGGCCAGATCGCCGGCGCAAAGCCGCCGGTCAGCGCGGCTTTTTTCAGCGCGGCCCGATCGGGCTTGCTCCGCAATTTGCCTTTCGCGAACCGGAGGATTTCCTTCAGCGGCACACGGCTGCGCCAGAACCGGAAAGGGCCGGCATTCACGAACACGTTGGAGTCGGAGCGGTTGTTCATCGCATCCGGATGCGGGAACGGCATCTCCACGTTGCCGTGGTTGGCGATGAACAGGTTGTTGAAAATCCGTTCCCGCGAGGAACTGACCGGCGTCCGCGCCTTATCGCCATACCGGCGCCCCTGGGCCGCCGCGCAACAGAGGCCGGGGCCGATGTTCTCGATCACCAGGTTGTGCGCCACGATCAGGTCGGAGGTGTCGTTGATCGTGATGCCCGCGCCGTGAAAATTGAAGAAATGCGCGGACGAGCTGACGATGTTGTGGTCGATGATGCCGCCCGTGTGCGGCGCGCCCACCTCGATGTAGATCCCGCTGGCCTGGTTGCCGAGCACCACGTTCCGCGTGATCCGCGAATGGGTGTGGCCGTTGTCGATCCAGATGCCGTGCCCGCAGTTGTTGCGGATCAGGTTGCCCGCGATCAGCGTATGATTCGCGCCATGCAGCTTGATCGCCCCCTCCTCCTCCCATTCGCACTCGTAGGCGTTCGAGAGCGACAGCGCGTTGTTGCGCTCCATCACGTTGTCCACGATCTGGAACCTGGTGTTGTCGTGCGAGGAGATCGCCGTCAGCCCGTTGTCGCAGAACAGGTTGTTCCGGATGATCACGCCGCGCGGCGAAAATCCGCGCCGGTCCTCCGGCACCGTGTAGGCCAGTTCCTCCGGCTTCCAGTATTCGCCGCCGCAGTCGAGTCCGATGGTTTTCGCGAACCGGATGATGTTGTGCTCGATGATCCAATACGACCCGCTGCGGATGGACACCATGCCGTTCTGCGGAAACGGTCCCTGGTTGCCGCAGTGCTCGAACACGAAGCCCGAGACGATCACATGCTCCAGCCCGCGCCGCGCCGGCGCGAACACCCGGTCGCGCACGGTGATCTCCAGCTTGCCGTCGCCCGGCCGGCCGCCTACCGGGAAATGCAGCAGGATGCGCTGGCCGTCCACCGAAAGAATCCACGAGCCCGGCACGCGCCGCACTTCGCTTTCGGTTTGCGATTGAGGCAGTTCGCGCCCGTTGTAAAAAAGCTGGCCCAGTGAATACGGCAGCAGCTTGGCCGGATCGCCGATCGGGCGGTCGTGCGCCGCGGGCCACGGCTCCGCGAACCGGTCCTTGGGCGGCGGGGCCGGCGGAGGCAGCGTGCGGCCCTCGGGAACGATCCGCCGAAACGCCGCGTCCACGGCCGGATAATCGGTCGAATAGGGGAACAATTTCTTCCGATCCGCGGGACGGGAATCCTCCTTCTTGTCGTGGCTCCACACGCAGAGCTTGCACCGGAATGGATTGGATTCGCCGGTGAACAGGTCCCCGGGCAGCGGCGCGGCATAGACGCCGTCCTCTTTCCCCGCTTTGGTCCAGCGCGGATTCCACACCTCGCTGCCGCGCACGAACACCGTGCCGGGCGCCTCCGCCCGGATCGTCAACGGCCGGCCTTTCGCGCCCCCGCGCACCAGGGCGACATGCTCCCGGTAAATGCCGGGCTTGACCAGGATCGTGTCGCCCGGCCCCGCCTTGACGACCGCCTCCTGAATAGTCCGGACGGAACCCTTCGCTTCTTGTTGATCCACGATGAAAAGGCGGGCCGATTTTTTCATGGCGCTCAGTTCTCCCATTTGACGATCACCTTATCATGAACCTGATTGTCACGCAATGCGACCATAACGCCCCACCCTCAAGGGCCAGCCGGTTGGCCTCCATCATCGCCACAAACTCTTATTGATCGAGAGACCTGTTCCCGTCATCATTTCCGTCTTGATGCTGAAGGACGAACATAGGAGATTGCAAAGAAAAGGAGACGGCATGAACCTCTCGGTCTGTTCGATCGGCCTGCGTGACAAACCGGTGGACGAAGCGTTCCGGATCGCGTCGGAAACCGGCTATCGCTACGTTGATCTGTTTGTCTCCAAACCGGACTCGCATGCGTTCCGCACCCTGGACAAGCCGGCGCGCGAACGCATCCGGCGCCTGGCGCAAGCCCACGGTCTCGAGATTTGCGCGCTGGCGGGCAGCATCGGCTCCGGTTTCACGGCCGACCGCGAAACCGACCGCCAGGCCGCGCTGGACCAGGCCTTCCTGGAAATCGACCTGGGCGCCGACCTCGGCGCGCCGGCGGTCCGCATCGCGCCGGGCGAGGGCGAGGCCCTCGAACCGGTCATGGCCCGCGCCCTCCCCTGGTTGCGCCGGGCGGCGGCGTATGCGGAACAAAAGGGCCTGCGCCTGGTCATGGAAAATCATTCCGGCTCCATCACCAGGAACCCCGGACACGCGGCCGCGCTCTGCCGCGCGGTCGGCTCCCCCGCGCTCGGCGTCACCTATGATCCCGGCAACCTGTTCGGCACGCTTGTCGATTACAAAGCCGGGCTCGACACGATGCGCGAGATCGTTTTCCACGTGCATCTGAAGGACGGCATCCCCCATTACTTCGGGCACGACGGATTCGCCCCGCAACGCCTGAACTGCACCCTGTTCGGAGAAGGGGAACTGGATATCCCCTGGATCATGGAACGGCTGGAAGCGATCGGCTATGGCGGTTGCGTGTCGGTCGAGTTCGAGGGCTGGCATCCCGAGTACCCGCTTCCGCCCGCGGGAGAGGGCCTCCGGCAGATGCGGGGTTACATGGAACGGTGGTTTCCCGCCTGAATTTTGGCTCATCGGCTCATCGGAAAGATCGACCCGCGCGCCATCGCGGGTTGATTTTTTTTGGGGGGGGGTGTTATCATAATCAGATTTCCACTTGATCACTAGTCGTCCTCATAGTCGCCGAGTCCTATTCAAGGAGGGGAAAACGAGAATGTGCACGAAGCAAGCCGTGTGGGAAACACGAAAGTCCGTCGCCTGGCTCCGCTATGGTGTGATGGCCGCCGCGATCGGCATCGGAGTGAGCGCATCCGTCGCGTGGGGAGAGGAAAACTTCACGGGTTGGCGAAAAATTATGCCCATTACCTTCAATGGGTACGAGGGCGAAGAAACCCTGACCAATTTCCCTGCCCTGGTCGTGTTCAGCAACACGCCGGCCGGCATGGGTTTCGATTATGCCGATTTTCAATCGCCGCCCTATGGCGATCTGCGGTTTGCCGCGGCCGACAAGACGACTCCACTCGATTTCGAGGTGGACACATGGAATACCGACGGCGTTTCGTATGTCTGGGTGAAGGTGCCGGAACTGACGGCCGATACCACCCTCTATGCCCTGTGGGGGAAGGCGGGAGTGGAAGCGCCCCCCTGCACGACCAATGGGGCGGTGTGGGAGGATGCGTATCGCGCGGTCTGGCATATGAACGATGGGGCGGATGGCGCGCACATCGCCGACTCCACGACGAACGGCGTCGTCGGCGCCAAGAAGGCCGCGGGGCCGCCGGTTGAAACGAATGCCGTGGTGGGACAAGGCCAGCAGTTCAACTCGAATTACATCAACGTCACCGGCTTGTCGAACACCGGGACCACGCATACCGTTTCGATGTGGATCAACGGCAGCAGCACGGCAGCCAACCAGTTTTTTTTCGATGCTTTTTCCGGCCGATTCCTGCTGGGTTGGGGCACCGATAAAACAGGGCAAATCGGCCTGTATGATGGAACCTGGCGTTATTTCGGCACCACGCCGAGCCTGAATGTCTGGCACCATCTCGTGGTGGTGTGCAAGAGTTCCGGAAGCGCGATGCTCTACCTGGATGGTCTGAAATATGGTTCCACCGTGACCTATGCCCCCAAGTCCATTGGCGGGGACGTTTCTTTGGGAAGTCGTTACTCTTTCAATCAGAATTATTTCCCCGGATATCTCGACGAAGTCCGCGTGTCCGCGGACGTCCGTTCCTCCAACTGGGTCTCCGCGGCTTACCTCAACATGGCGTCAAACGCGTTGTTCAGCACGTATGACGCGCCTCAATTTTTCAGTGGCCCGACGATCGCCAACTCCAACGCGGTGGTGGGCGCGTCGGAGGTGACGCTGAACGGATGGCTGACGGAGACGGGCCTGGACGCCAACGTGTCAGCCTGCGTCTTCTGGGGGACGAACGACGCGGGAAAGGTCCGGGGCGCCTGGGCGAACACCAACCTCTTCCCCATTCCCGCCTCGATCGGCCTGCTAAGCACAAACGTGGTTCCCACGGCCGCCGGCACGCTTCACTTCTACCGCTTTTATGCCACAAACCAATACGGCGAGTGCTGGGCGGAACCGACCGGTTCCTTCCGATGGCTGGGCCCGCCGATCGTGGATCTGGCGGGGGGCGCCACCAACGTGACCTCGCTGGCCGCGACTCTGCGGGGCGAAATCACCAGCGGCTATCCCGAGCCCGACGTGTGGATTTACTGGGGCCTGACCGACCGGAACACGGACCGGGAACTCTGGGATCATTCGGTTCACATCGGGCCC
>CAZSUH010000165.1:0-4910 GCA_964609905.1 uncultured Verrucomicrobiota bacterium | reverse complement strand
TAAAGCGGTACGCGAGCTGGGTTCAAAACGTCGTGAGACAGTTTGGTCCTTATCCACCGTGGGCGCAGGAGATTTGAGGAGAACATTCCCTAGTACGAGAGGACCAGGAATGACGTACCTCTGGTGTTCCAGTTGTTCCGCCTCGGAGCATAGCTGGGTAGCTACGTACGGAACGGATAAGCGCTGAAAGCATCTAAGCGCCAAGCCTCCTCCAAGATCATATCTCCCTCTCCGCAAGGAGCTAAAGGCGGGTCGTAGACGACGACCTTGATAGGCTGGAAGTGTAAGCAACGCGAGAAGTTTAGCCTACCAGTACTAATCTGCCGTGAGTCTTGACCTTTTATTATTACTCGCTCGGCCTCAGCGCGGTTATTTTCGAATCTCATTATGCAGTTTCATTTTTCCCCGGTGCCCATGGCGAGGAGGAAACACCCGTTCCCATCTCGAACACGGAAGTGAAGGGCCTCAGCGGCGATGGTACTGTAGAAGCGAGTCTACGGGAGAGTAGCACGGTGCCGGGATTTATTTCAGCAAGACCCGCGACAAGCGTCGCGGGTCTTTTTTTTTTATGAAACACGGGCGGGCACGGACGGCAATCGTTATTCCAGAATGGATCCGACCGTGTCGCCGGCCGTCAGTATCCGGTTCGCCGTCCAGATGGGTTCCAGCGTGCGACCGTTCCATCCCTGCACCCGGTACAGCGTGGCGAACGGGAAGTCTGGCGCCGCCCCCCCCTGGCCGCCCACCACTTCGCCCCCGCGGCGGACGTTGTCCATCATCCAGGCCGGCAGGCTCAGGTGGTACGGATTCCGGTTCACCTCGCCCACGTGAAAGCTCAGCGCCGTCAGCAGATCCGCCAGTTCCTGCTTCGGCACCTCGACCATCAGGTTCGGCGCCGCCATCGGCGCCCAGAACTCCGTCTCCACCACCCGGCACCGGAATGTGTCGCCGATTGCCTTCAAAGCGTCCATCACGAGCAAGGAGGTTCCCTGGTGGGTGCTGTTGGCGTCCAACTCGTGCGGCATAAAGACGAGCGTCGGCTGGAATCGTTTCACAATGGCCGCCACGCAGGCGACGGCTTCCGCCCATGCGGACGGATTGCCGTTCCGTGTTTTGCGGGTGATCTGCTCCAGCCCGTTTTCCCTCGTGGTCACCAGTCCGAAGCCCAGGTACCGGCAGGCGTTCCGCAACTCCTCCAGCCTCGCCGCCTGGCGCGCCTTGTTGCTCCCCTGCGTGACCGCGACATTGACGATCTCCAAACCGGCTTCGCGCGCCAGGCGGAGCGGAAGCCCGCCGTCGATGCACTCGTCATCCGGATGCGGGGAAAACAACAAGGCCTTCGGCCCCCCCGCGGCCCGCGCGGGAGGGAAGGGGAACTCGCCGAGGGGAAGCGCGCGTCCGGCTTCCCGGAGTTTACTAAAACCGTCCACGTAGTCGAGATAAGTGTTCATGGCCATGTCCTTTACGTGCTCAAGCCACGGCCAGGCTGGCGGCTGCCACCGCCTGCCCGTGCCGTTTCATGGTCTCGTCCGGAATGTGGAAACCGACTTGACCGGCCCGGTCCGGGAACTCCGCGGCGAGCACCTGCTTGGCCGTGTCCAGAATCAGCGTGCCGCCGTCGCCCGACGTCACGCGCCCCAGGATGAGCAGGTGCTCGAGGGGATAATAGTCGGCGTAATGCGCGATCGTATATCCCAGGTAGACGCCAATGGTGCGGTAGATCCGGGCCGCGCGAGCGTCGCCTTGCTTCATCAACGCCTGCACCTTTTCAAGGCGGGCGGGAAGCGGCATGCCCGCCTCGAAGGGAATGCCCGCCGGTTCCAGCAGGCGGCCGACTGCCTGCTGCGAAAAATAAAGCGCGCCAACTCCGTAATCCCCCGACCATTCGTCCACGGCCGCCGCCGGATTGAAGTCCACCGGCGCGAACGCCAGTTCATTCAGCCAGGAGGTGATGTTGCCGTCCGGCGTCACGTAACCCGCCGCCTCGCTGGAGCCCATGGCCACGCCGAGCAGGCTGTTTGCCCCGAGCGACATGGACCCGGCCAGGGCGGTCACTTCGCCGTCGTTCACCACCTCGAACGGGATGTTGTTCCAAGCGGCCTTGAGCTCAAGGAACAGGTTTTTGACGCGCGTCTCGAACAGGTTTTGCGGTACCCCCCGGAAGAGGGAGGCGACCTTGATCCGGTTGTTGACGATCACGCCGGCCGAACTGCCGCCGATGGCGTCCACGCGGGGCAGATGTGCGGCGCCCCGTTTCAGGGAGTGCATGATCTGGTCGAAATGCCATTGCGGGTCGGTCTGCACCACGGGATGCCAGGGTGTTTCTTCGCTGAAGACCACTTTGCCGTCGATGACCGCCGCCACCTTGCGGTCGCTGGCGCCGAGGTCGAACCCGATCCGGCAGCCTTTCAGATGGCGGCCGAGGGGTTTGGTGGATTCGCGGGGAGCGGGAAGTTCGGAGGCGGAGCAGGCGATAATCTCGAACGGTTTTTCGTAAATCCGTCGCCCCATGATGTCCGCGTCGAATGTCCCGGTGCGGGTGGTCTCGAAATGGCGCCGGAGCGCCGGCGCGAGCGCCGCGGGGCCGGCCAGGTAGAGGCGGAAACCGCCTCGCGACCAGAGCAGGAATTTGACCAGGCGTTCGACATGAAGCATGTTGGAACCGGCCTCCGGATGGCCGTCCGGGAAAACAGCCGTCTCGAAACGGAAGCGGGAGCCGTCCGCCTGTTCCAGGACCATGCTCACCGGACAGGCGTTGGGCGTGGCTTGAACCCGGCGGCGGAATTCGCGGTTGCACAAGGCGGCCGGCCGGAACCCGGGATCTAATTCGGGTACAGTGGCCGGAGAGGGAAGACGCGGCGAAGGAACGGTAGTTTTCATGCGTCCATTTTTAGCCGCCCCGGCCGAAACTGTCAAGTGCCGCCGACTCGATTTGTCATTTACAAAAGTCCGGCGGACAGGCACCATGAAGTCCAACAGCGTAAAGAGGTGCCCATGAATGTGGCGGATGTGGCGTTTCAGTTTCAAGTGGCGGGCCGGTTGGTGATGGTCAATCCCACCGGTTCCGGGAATGTCAACGACACCTATCTGGCCATTTTCCGGACCACGTTCAGCGAGGAGCGGTTTATCGTCCAGCGCATCAACCGCCGGGTCTTCACGCGCCCCGAGTGGGTCATGCTCAATATCCGCATTCTCACCGAGCATGTCCACAACCGTCTGGAGGCGGAACGGGGCTCGTCCGACCGGATCTGGCAACTGCCCCGGGTGATTTCCTGCAAGGACGGACGGGACTTTTTCATCGACGAGGAGGGGGCGTTCTGGCGGGCCATGACGCTGATCGCCTCGGCGACGGCCTACACGACCACGCAGGGCGCGGAGCATGCCCTGGAGTGCGGCACGGTGCTGGGCCATTTTCACAACCTGATTTCCGATCTCGACCCCATCCGCCTGAACGACACGCTGCCGGGTTTCCACATCACGCCGTTGTACCTGGCCAAGTACCATCGCACGCTGGCCACGCCCGCGGCCGCGAAAATCCTGGCCTCCTCCTCCGAGGCCCAGCGGTTGGCCCGGTTCGTGGAGCAGCGCGAGGAGCTCGCCCATTGCCTGGAGCGGGCCCGGGAAAAAGGCATTTTAGGCCTCCGTCTGATCCACGGCGATCCCAAAGTCACCAATATCATGATCGACGATTTTACGGGCAAAGGCACCAGCATCATCGACCTCGATACGGTCAAGCCCGGCCTGATTCACTACGATTTCGGAGACGCCCTGAGGTCCACTTGCAACCCGGCTGGCGAGGATGTGGAGAATCTGAACGAGGTGGTGTTCGATGTGGATCTGTGTGAAGCGTTTGTCAAAGGCTACATGATGAACGCCAACCGATTCCTGACCCCGGGAGATCGGGTCCACCTGTATGACGCCATCCGGTTGCTGGCGTATGAATTGGGGCTTCGGTTCTTCGAGGATCACCTGGCGGGGAACGTTTATTTCAAGGTCAAGCATCCCGAGCAGAACCTGATCCGGGCCCGCGTTCAGTTCAAGTTGTGTGAAAGCATCGAGGCCCGTGAAAAACAGATTCGAGCCGTTCTGGAATCGGTTCCGGCCCGTATGCCGTAACCCGAAAAAGGAATCTTTTCATGCTTGACTTACCCGTTCGCGTTCCCTCACTATTAGCGCAGTATAACGGGGTAGGGAAAACCGCGCCGGTTCGGGTGTTCCTCCGCTCACAGGGCAACGGGGTCCGGATGTATGTTTAACTTTATTTTAGGCTTTTTTTCGGATGATATCGGGATTGACTTGGGCACGGCGAATACGCTGGTCTATGTCAAGGATCGCGGGATCGTGTTGCGGGAACCTTCCGTCGTGGCCATTCAAGCCGGGACCAACCGGGTGCTGGCCGTCGGCGAGGAGGCCAAAATGATGCTGGGACGAACTCCCGGCAGCATTGTCGCCATCCGCCCGATGAAAGCGGGCGTGATCGCCGATTTTGAAATCACGGAAGCCATGCTCCGGTATTTCATCCGCAAGATCCATAACCGGCGCAAGATGGTCCGGCCGCGGATCATCATCGCCGTGCCGAGCGGCATCACGGAAGTGGAAAAACGGGCGGTCAAGGATTCCGCCATCCACGCGGGTGCCCGCGAGGTGTATCTGATCGAGGAGCCGATGGCATCGGCCATCGGGGTCGGCCTTCCGGTTCAGGAACCGGCCGGCAACATGATTGTGGATATCGGCGGCGGCACCACGGAAGTGGCGCTGATTTCGCTGGCCGGTATCGTGTTTTGCAAAAGCGTACGCGTGGGCGGCGACGAGATGGATGACCATATCGTCCAGTACATGCGGCGGGTCTACAATTTGATGATCGGCGAGCGGACCGCCGAGGAAATCAAGATCTCCATCGGATCGGCGTA
>CAZSUH010000164.1:0-5084 GCA_964609905.1 uncultured Verrucomicrobiota bacterium | reverse complement strand
CCAGGTAGCTGCTCACGAACACCTCGATGGTGGGCGCGTTCCTGCCGTGCAGCACCACCATGGAGAAATCGTCCGCATCGCCGAACGAGCTGGGCCCGGACCAGAGCTTGGCATAAACCTCGGGCACCCGTTCGCCGAACAGCACCACGGCCATGTCGAGCGGATGGGGTCCGGTGTTGTTGATGTTCCCGCCCCACAGTTCCTGCTTGGTCTGCCAGTCCCAGCGCCGGCCAAAACCGCTGTAGTTGATCCGGGCATGCACCAAGCCGCCAAGCACGCCGGAAGCCAGCACTTCGCGGATTTTGGCGAACGCCGGCTGGAACCGGCTGTTCTGGAACGGGGCAAACACCTTGCCGCTCTTGCGGGCCGCGGCGACCATTTTGTCGAAATCGGCCACCCTGGTCGCGCTGGGCTTTTCGCAGACCGTGTGATAACCCGCGTTCAGCGCGGCAATGGCTCCCTTGGGGTGCAGATAACTCGGCGTCGCGTTGACGAACAGATCGAAGCCACCGGCCTTGAGCATCTCCTCATAGGTCTTGTAGACGCGGCAGCCCAACTCCGCCTTGGCCTGCGCGCGCCGCTCGGCCATCAGGTCCGCCACCGCCACAATTTTGTACTGCTCCGGCACGGTGCGCAGCCACCGGGCATGAATGTCGAAACCACTCCGGCCCTGTCCCGCAATGCCCACCCGAATGATCCTGCCGTCCATGCGCATTCCTTTCTCGGTTAATCCAATGAGGCGGATCATATCGGAATCCCGCCATTCTGTCCATGCCCGGTTGCCGCACAACAGACTGCCGCTTCACAAATCCAAGGTGTAGGCCACCACACTGGCCTTGAGCGGTTCGGAACCCCCACTCGCTCCCCCGTCCCAGCGCGTCAGGCGCAACACCACATCGGCCGTGAGCCGGTCTTCGTAAAGCGTGAAATTGGAAAGCTGGAGCTTTTCGGAATCCCCCTCGCACCGCGTATCGATCACCTCCAATGACTCCAGGTCCAGCCGCAACGAGGCCGGATCCAGACGGCCGATGACCAGCGGATAGCGCGGGTGGTCTCCCTGGGGCGATTCCGGACAGATGTTGCCTATCCAATACCAGGCGCCCGAGGAATGGCGGAACAATTGCGAACTGCTGCTCGGCGAATAAAAGGCCGTGCCGTCGGAGAAGGTCCATGGCCACGGCCGGCTCCAGTCCCGCCCGCCGTTCGAGGAAACGCTGAACCACTTGTACCCCGCGCCGGGATCGTTCGCGCCGGAATTGGCGCGCATGACCATCAGTATCCGGCCGTCCGGCATTTCCGCCAGGGTCGGATCGATCGCGCCCCGCAGCGATTGCTCCGGTTTCAGCCGGACCGTCTCCAGCAGCTTCCAATCGATCCGGCCATCCACCCGCCAGGTTCCTTCCAGCACGCCCGCCGCTGTGAAGGAGGAGGCGCCCGCGGGACAGAAATACCGGTCATCTTCCCCCAGCGTGGTCACGTTGCACGGCGCCAACACCCGGCCCCCGCGCGCAATCAAAGGCACGTTGGAGGGGATGACCGCATTCTTTCCCTTCCAGACGCCCGGAAAGGGATGCGCCTCGTTGAACTGCGGCCCGGTTTGGACGATTGGATCCTCCACCGCCCACGTGCGTCCGCCATCCTCGGACACCCGGTAGCGCGGCGTCGTCTGGGTCACGCCGTCCAACGGCTGGTCGTTCCGGAAAAAACCATCGTACCCCACCAAAAGCAACCGGTCGCCCACGGGCACCGGAATCCCCCAATCTTGCCGAAAGTCGCCTTCAGGCCGTTTCTCCCCCGACGGCCAGGTCTGCGCATCCCCCCAGGTGGCGCCGTGATCCCTGGAAAACTCCACGGTCAAGTGACCGGGCCTCTCGTCCGCATCCAATTGGCCGCGCGCCCGGATCATCTCCGGTCCCTCGAACCTGGCGTAAGCCACCCTTTCGAACACGGCATGAAAGGGGTCGGCTTGAGGATAGGTCACCTCGACGTTCACGCGTCTCATTGCCGCTCCTTTCTTCCTGATTGTCCCGCTCCTTCACGGGGGACATCACGTACCATTGCGACTAATCTTTCATCCGGATCGCGAGTCCGTCAATCATTATTTGACGGCCGGCACGATTCTCCGGCAGGCGTGTCCAGAATCCGGGCCTCGCCGAGTGGCTGACGCGGGGTTACAGGCCCAGCAACCGGATCGCGTTTTCCCGGGCGATTTTACGGAATACGCCTTCGGACAACGCGCCGTCATCCCGCAACTTCAGCAAAAAAGCGGCCAGCGGAAGCGCTTGCGTCGCGGCGCAAATATCGGTGCCGAACATCAGCCGGTCCTGGAACTCGTTGAGGAACCGGACCGCGTGCGCCGGATCGCGCGCCAAGGCGTTGTAGCCGCTGCCGGCGGACAGATCCCCGTACAGATTCGGATAGCGCCGGAACAGCTTCGGCACCGCGCCCTCCGCGCGGATCGGGTAGGCCGGATAGCCCGCCCGGTCTTCCGGGCTATCCAGCGTGCCCATCTCCGCCCAGAAGGCCGGCCCATGCCCGAACACTTTCAGAGCCGGATGATTCCGCAGCGTGGACTCCAGTTGCGGCAGGCCGGGATCGTCGTAAAACCCGTACCGCCCGCCGATGCGGACCGCCATATCGAAGGTAAACGGCAGACCGGCGGCCGCGATATGCCGGAACAGATTCTGGCAGCGGGGATCCAAAAACGGCAGGTTCGGCATCACCTCGCCCACGAGCTTGCAGCCGCGCGCCTTGTAATGCGTCAGCCAGATGTCGAGCGGGGCGTCGGGCGAATTGGAGATGCCGCGCGGATCGATGTTGCAGCAGGGGATCAGCCGGCCGCCCGACCGCGCGCACATGTCCAGGCAGTCCTCGTTGGACTGGGGCAGGTATTCCTCGGGCCCGATCAGGGGCAGCAGGCAGCCGCGTTCGATCTGCAGCTCGTCATACCGGCGCAACACCTCGTCGGCCGTGGCGAACACCGTGCGCCCATCCGCCGGCGGGCATTCCCGGCGATAGGCGTGGGCATGAATGTCGATGAACACGGGATTCCTTGTTTCAGCCGGGTGCGGCCGCCTTGACATGCCAGGCCGGCAGGACAGTCACCGGCTCCACCACGGTCGTGTCCGCGCGCCGGCGATGCACGAGCACCCAGGATTCCCCGCACAAGGCCTTGAACGACGTGAGCGCCCGGTTCAAGATCGCCCCTTCGGCCCGCCGGACCAGGTTGCGTTCCATGCGCACGTTCAACCACGTCAACGCTTTGATCCAGGGAACCAGCAGCAGCCAGGACAGCAGGTTCTTGGGTTTGGCGGCGGTGGCGTCCAGTTCCACCCAATCCAGCCCCGCGCTGTGACACTGATAGAGAAACACCGGCAGCCACGGCGGATGATTGTGAAACGCGAACGCCTTATCCGGCGGCACATCGAAGCCGATGAAGGCACGCTTGACCTTCAAAAATCCGGTGAAAAGAAAATGCAGGCGGGAGCTGATCTTGTTGGTGTTCGGGGACAGAATAAACGAATAGCCGCCGGGCCTTATCACCCGCGCCAATTCCCGGAGGGCCCGCACATGATCCGGCAGGTGCTCGATGACGTCGCACAAGATCACTCCGTCGAAGGCGGCGTCCGGGAACGGCAGGCCGGACAGGATGTCCACCCCCACGCGGATATCCACGCCCTCCGGCTGTTCCTGATAGCGGGAATAGTTGGTCCCCGTCGTCCGGTAGCCCTCGGCGTGCAGGCGGCCGAGGATGAACCCTTTGCCGCAACTCACCTCCAGGATCCCGGCCCCGGGCTTGAGGTAACGGCGAACCATGTCGCAGCATTTTTGGTGGGATGTGTTCATCGCTTTATCGAGTTTTCCCTTCTTCCGCGTCGGTTGCCGCGGCATGCTGCCCGCGCAGGTCGCGTCGCAAACCCGGAATGATTTTAAGCGCGTTTTTGTGATAGATTTTCGCCAGCACGGCTTTCGGCAGGCCGATGCCGTGAATGTGCCAGCGGAGCCGGTTGAAGGCACCATCGTAGTCCGGACAGGCAAAATGCTCGTCGAACGTCTCCAGAAACCGGAAATACGAGCGGTACATGGCTTCCGAGGCCGGCATGTCGCTGCCGAAAAAGATCCGGTCCTGGTGGCGGATGAAAAACTCCCGCGCCCGGTACGGCTGGCGGCCGATTTCGTCCAGCCGCGCCGAAAAGTCGATGAACACGTTCGGATTCTCGTCGAGCAGCCGGGAGACATAGTCCAGATTCTCGGGCCAGTTGGCCACGTGCGGGAGCAGGAACGTGGTGCGGGGATGACGCTTGATGAGCCGGTCGCGCCGCTCGAGCAGTTCGCGCTTGCGGGGGAATTTCGGGTCGGCGAACGACCAGGCCGGATATTTGATCAGCGAGTCGTAATGCTCGTTATCGGGCGTGACGGGTTCGAAGAACCCGGCGGGATCCGACTGGTGCATGAGCACCGGCACGCCGAGTTCGGCGCAGGTGTCCCAAATGGGAGCCAGCCGCGGGTCGTCCACGGTCACGAGGTTCCCGTTGCCGTCGCGGTAATGGAGGCCCATTTCCTTGAGAATTTTCAGGCCCCGCGCGCCCTGCGCCACGTGCTCGCGCAGCATGGCCACGGTGCGGGCGACGAACTCCTTGGCGTCGGTGAACAAGGGCTTGCTGACGGGCGAGGAGAAGGTGGCCGTGGTGAAGCAGAAAAACCGGCCCGGATGACGGTCCGCGCAGTGGCGGGTGAAGTCGGCCAGATCGCCGGTTTCGTATTCGTAGCCGCCGCCCGCGAATTGGATCTTCAGGTTGGCCGTGAGATCGGCATAGGCAGCCACCCCGCAGGCGTCCATGACGCGCAGGATCTCGGGCACCTTGTCCCACCCGCCCCACAGGTGGTTGTGGGCGTCGATGACCGGAAAGGCGGCTTTTTGCGGAATATGCTCCTCGCGCACCAGGTAACAGGTCGGCATCGTCGCGCTCCTTCACGCACGCACAACAGACTAGCGAAGGAGGCAGGCGCGTGCAATCCCGGAATGGGATGAATTGAGCCGATTGCGCTGTTCGCATAAGCCCATGCCTATTGAGTGATATGGG
>CAZSUH010000163.1:0-5232 GCA_964609905.1 uncultured Verrucomicrobiota bacterium | reverse complement strand
CGCTTTCTCCCACCGTCAACGCGCCGTTCACCGTCACCGAAGCCGCGTCCGCGCCACCCCCGACGACCAGGTCCAATATCGACACCTCCCCCGTGATCACCATCGGGTTGGCCCCTTCCACCAGCACCCGCGTTCCAGCAATCGGCACACCGGCCGGACTCCAGTTTTCCGGCGTATGGAAGTTGTTCCCACTCGTGCCCAGCCACACGGTCGGCGCCACGCCGAACTGCCAGTTCGGGTTTTCGCCCCGGTCTTCCGAATCCAGCGCCGGTATCGGCAAGCCCGGCCGCGCATCGCTGTCTCGCACGCTCACGCCGCGCACCGACCGATAGCCGGTCACTGCCAGATTCCACATTGATCCCGGGCTCGTGCTGTTGAGCGTCATGTTCGTGGCCCACACGGCGCCGCGCAATACCAAGTCCCTCAGCCTCACGGTCTTCCCCGGCTCGAAACGCAAGGTTCGCGTCCCGCCCGGCGCCTCGCAGCGCAGTTCCGTGGCCGAAAAACCGCCGGCGAAATTTACAGGAGCCGCGCTGTTATCCACGCGGACCTTGAAGAAAGTCGCGCCGCCCAGATTGACCGCCTGCTCCACGCCGCCCGCCAGGATGACCGTGGACCGGAGCGGATCGACCATGCCGCCCGTAAAATCGGCATCTTTCAGCAAGGTGACCGTCTCCGTCCCCGAGGCAATCAAGGCCCCCGCCATGGTCAGGACGTTGGTCACCGTCAAATTCCATCCGTTCAGCGCCAATGAGGCGCCGGACTCAATCGCGAGGCAGTTCACGGTCCGATCGGCATCCAGAGCCGGATAGCGCGTGAGACCGGAGGGGATCGTAATCGAGTCCGTGGCGATGGGCGCCCGATCCAGGTTCCAGTTGCCCCGGGCCGCCCATGCCGTGTTGCTCCCGCCCGTCCACGTGATCGTCTGGCCCGGGAATGTCGTCAAGAACCGCCAATTGGAGTTCCGGTCGCTGTTCACGCTGTTCAGCGCGGTCACCTCCGTTCCGTCGCTCGCATCAGAATCTTGAACATCCACGAATTCGATTGCCTGGTCTGCCGTCGCATCGACATTCAACTTCCAGGCCGTACTCGCCGCGGTCGAACGCAACTTGACTGTGGCGGAGTCGCTTCCCCGCAGCCACAACCGCCCCAGTTCCGACACGCTGTTGGTGGCGTCGGCCTGAAAGAGCAGCGTTTTCCCCGCATTGGTGCAGACCAACCCCATGAAGGTGGTGGAGCCAAAGAGCGTCGACGTCGATCCCGCGCCCCCCGCGAAACTCACCATGGAGTCCGTCAGCCCCGTAAAACTCGCGCCATTGGACCAGATGCCGCTCAACGTCAAAGACTGGTTGGTCAACAGCAACAGGCATCCGCCATTGCGAATGAGCACATCCCCCACCGCTGCATCCGTGACATTGGAACTGATTTCCGTGAATCGGGTGTTGGACACACTGTCGTTATCCACAATCAGCACCCCTTCCGCCTGCCCCTGCCCCGCCGCTCGCAGATAGACCGTCCCCGCGCCGCCCTGGGGGGAACCGGTTCCCTTTCTTCCGCCATAGGCGTTGTTGGTTCCGGCGTAACTGTCGAGCGTCGCGCCCGCGTTGGTGACCGTCAAGGCAATCCGCCCGCCGCCGCCGGCCCCAGCGGTGGAGGTGAAATCCCCCCCCATTGCGCGAATCGGGCCATTTCCGACCAGGTCTCCCGCCGTAATCCAGACGCTGCCGCCCGCTCCCGCGTGGCTCCCCGATGTCTGGCCGTTCGCCAAAATCTGGCCGTCGTTCGTGAGTGTCTCCGTCACCGTCAGCCGGATGGCCCCGCCGCCCGCGGACGACGATCCGCCACTGCCCAGATTCGTCGGACCTGTAACGGAGCCGTAACAGGGCCCGGAAACGGTCGTGCCGTAAGGATATCCTCTTCCGCCATGACTGCCGCCGCCGGAGCCCGTATGGACAATAGGACGCCCGGGTCCCTGGCCGGCCGCATATCCTTTCCCCGTCACGTCCACCAGCCCGCCCTCATTCACGGTCAACGAACCGTCGAGGGTCAGATTGATCTTATACGCCTCCGTTCCGCTGTTGGCCGTATGCGTCAGGACTCCGCCCCGCTCGAGGGTGATCGCGCACGCCATTGCATGGGGTTGATCAATCACGAAAACGCCATTGGTTTCCACGGTCAACCGCGACGCGGGGGAAAAGGTCGAGTTCGGCGCTGCGATGTTGATGAAAAAATTGGAAAAAGCGTACGCCGCGGGGGCAACGAGCGTGCCACCCGCGATGGCGATTCCTTCGGCGGTGCTGGCCGGATCCGCCCGCAATTCGGTGTTCGTGAGAATCAACGTGTTATTCGTCAAGAGGCCCAGCACGCCGGCATTGGTCAGCGTGATCCGGCTGAACTCATAGCTCACCGCGTCGATGCCGTTGAGATCCGTGCGGTAATCGTAGTTGATGGCGGTCCCGGTGCCTTTCACGATCAGCTCGCCCTTGCCGGGGGAGTCGGCTTGTTTTTCAAGGTAGATCGTGCCGGCGGCGGACCCGCCGAAGGTGGCGCGGCCAAGCGTCTCGCAGGGGCCGGTGAAAGCCGAGAAATCGGCCCCGTCATTCGTGACCACCAACGCGATCCGGCCGCCGCCGCCCGGCCCCTGACCTTGGCCGGAAATGCCGCCATTCGCCCGGATGGCGCCGGTCCCGCTCAACGCGCCGGCAACGACATAAATACTGCCGCCCGCGCCGGTATGGTAAGAACTGATCGGCTGTCCGTTCGCGAGCGCCTGTCCCTCGTGGTGAAAGGTTCCCCCCACCGTCAACCATACGGCGCCGCCGCCCGCCGTGTTGCCGCCGCCGCTACCCAGATTCGTCGGACTTGTGACGGAGCCGTAACAGGGACCGGGAACAGGGTCATACCTCCCCCCGCGCCCGCCGTGACTGCCGCCGCTGCTGCCGTTGGGAGCGCCGGGCCCCTTTCGCCTCGCATACCCTTTGCCCGAAACATCGATAACCGCATTGGATCCCACGATCAGGTCCCCGCCGATCGTGACGCGCAGCCGGTTCGTTTCGTAGTTGACGTCCGGATTGGCCGTCTGCGTCCACGCGCCGTTGCTGATGACGCAGTCGCCCAGAATCGCGAGATTGGTGAAGCCGTTCGCGCCGTAAATGGTGGCGATGGTCACCGTGCCCGTGTACCCGATCTGGGTCCAGGACTGGACCGGAACATCCAGATTCCATGTCATGTTTTTGCTGGTCCGGTCGTCCAGCACGACCCCATCGCCCGTCACCGGCGCATTCGTATTCGCCCAGTTGGTGGGATTGGAAGCCAGGGCATTCACGCCGCCGCCGGTCCAGATCCGGTCGTCGGCGAGGACCGTTGCCGCCGCCAACGCCAATAGAACAACGGGGTAATTGGCGAGATGTGCTTTCCTCATATCCGACCCTCCATAACTTGTTCATGCGCCGTGTGATTTTTCGGAACGGGCGGCTTCAAGGGCCGCCCCTACAGCCGGAAAGACTGTAGGGGCGTCGCTTGCCGACGCCTGCCGGGAAAACCATTCGGCGACGTCTTGTACAATCCCTTATTTCACGATGATCAACGCGCCCGGCGGCAGTCCTTTCCAGATAATCGCGCCGTAATTCAGCACGGTTCCCAAGGCATGCTCGCGCGCATGGACCGTAAGCGTGTTGGACCCCAAGTCCAGCTTCGCATTGGCCGTGTCCAGCCAGATGTCGCCCACCATGAAGTCGTTCGTGAGCCGCAGGGTGGCTGCATTGGCCACGCGGAAGACGATCCGATCCGCCTCCCCGGAAACGTAATTCGTATACGGCGGCACAGCAGCGTATCCGCTGGAGGTCAAATTGAAATTGTCCACCGTCACCGTTCCGCAGCCCGGCCGGTCTGACGCCGTCTGGCGGTAGATCGTCCCCGGCCCTGCGCCTCCCGCGTTCGCGCCGGCCGGAATCAGCACGGTGCTGCGAGCCTGAACCATTCCGGAATAGGCGGAGAAATCCGCGCCGGCATTCGTCACCACCAGCGAAACACGTCCTCCGCCAGCCGGCGCGGCGGGACCTGCTGTCATGTCCCCCCCGTTCGCCCGGATGGCGCCGATCCCGGTCAGCTCGCCGGCGGTCAAAAAGACCGTTCCCCCGGAACCCTGATAATGATCCGATGTCCCGCCGTCCGCGATCATCCAACCGTCATGACAAATCGTGCCCGAAGCCTTCACCAGAATGGCGCCGCCGCCGGCCGAATATTTTCCGCCACTCCCCAGATTGGTCGGTGCCACGAATGACCCGTAACAGCGCCCGGGCTGGATGCCGGAATAAATGGCCCCCCGTCCGCCATACGAACTTCCGCCATTGGATCCCGACGTGCCGGGACCCTTATTGACGGCATACCCGCGGGCAGTAACATCCACCACGCCGCCCACATCCACGCCCACATCACCCCCCACGGACAAGTCAATTTTATTGGCCTCGGTGGCGCTGTTCACCGAATGAGTCAGCAACCCGCCCGCCAGCACCACCAGATCGTTACTCACCACCCCGGGCCGGTTCCACGTGAGCGTACCCATGTCCAGCACCGCCACGCTCTCGCCCACCGTCAGGCTTCCATCGACCTTCACGGACGCCGCATTCCCGCCTCCGCCCACCGTCAAATCGAGAATGGAAACCGTTCCGGTGATCGTCATCGCATTCGCCGACTCCACCGACACCCGTGTTCCTGAATTCGGCACGACGGCCGGGCTCCAGTTCGCCGCCGTGTGGAAGTTGTTTCCGCTCGCGCCCAGCCACACCGCCGGCCCCACACCGAAGGTCCAGTTCACGTTGCCGCCGCCGTCAGCCGAATCCAGCGCCGGAATGGGCAAGCCGGCGCTCGCGTCGCTGTCATGCGCCTCCACCCCGCGCACCGCGCGATAGCCCGACACGGCCAGTTTCCATGCCGCGCCGCCCGTCATGCTCTCCAGCAGAATGTTGGTGGCGCCCGGGGACGCCCCGCGCAACACCAGGTCCCTCAGCCTCACGGTCTTCCCGGGCTCGAAGCGCAGGCTGCGCGTTCCGCCGGGCGCTTCGCACCGCAGTTCCGTGGCCGTGAAGCCGCCGGCGAGGGTCACGGGCGCGGCGCTGTTTTCCACCCGGACTTTGTAGAACGTCGCGCCGCCCAGATTGTTCGACTGTGCCACGTCGCCCGCCAGAATCAGCGAGGACCGGGCCGAATCGTATGTGCCGCCCGTGAAATCGG
>CAZSUH010000162.1:0-5249 GCA_964609905.1 uncultured Verrucomicrobiota bacterium | reverse complement strand
ATCCAGTATTGAGCCAGAAAAAAGCATTCCTGTCAATGGCTCACAACATCTTTTTTTCCGGCTGCGGGATCGGACGGCCTGTCCTTGCCCGGGGAGCCCAGGTACAACTCCATCAGCTTGGCGTATTTCATGAACACCCCGAAGGCGGAACACATGGAAATGATGATCCCGCGAATGCCGTCCAGGATGCCACGCTTGAGAATCAGCGCCTTGAACAGGCGCCACCCGGGACGAAACAGCAGATCGCGCCAGAGGAAGGGATAGCGGGCGGCGTGCATGGAACGGGCCGCGATGCTCGAAAACTGGTTCATGGTCTTGATCTGGTCGAAAATATCGTCGTACGTGTAGTGGTTCAGGCACCCCTTGAGCAGTTTCACCTGCCCGTCCACGGTCGTGCGATCGTGCGGTTCGTGTCCCGCACAGGTCCCCTTGTCCTTGCGAAACAGCCGCAACTTGATGTCCGGATACCATTCGCCATGCCGGATCCACTTGCCCAGGTAATACACCATCCGCGGAAACATGTACCCCGCATACTCCCGGTTGGCGCCGGACTCGAACGCCTCCAGGATCTCCTTTCGCAGCGCGGGCGATATCTCTTCGTCGGCGTCGATGAACAGCAGCCACGGGCCGTGGGCCAGGTCCTTGATCAGGTTTTTCTGGCCGATATAGCCGAGCCATTCGTGCTGGTAGACCCGGTCCGTGTATTCCCGGCAGATGGCGACCGTCTTGTCCTTGCTGAAGCTGTCGATCACCACCGTCTCGTCCGCCCATTTGACGCTTTCCAGGCAGCGGCGGATGTTCTTCTCCTCGTCGCAAGCCGTGATGCAGGCTGAAATTTTGTCGCGCACGCGAGTCCCTTTCGTCAAACGCTTCCGCGGTCCAGCAGGCGTATCGCCGCCTCCACCGCCCGCTCGGGCCGGATCGAGGCCAGGGCGGCCGCCGCCGCCCCGGATTCGCGGGCCACGACCGCATGCCCCCGCACGCCCGCCGGCGTCAACACCGCATGCCCCTCGCCCAATGGCCCCGTGCGGGCCGGATCCGTCAGGCCGAACACGGCCACCACGGGCGTTCCCGCCGCCGCCGCCAGGTGCATGCTTCCGCTGTCGTTGCATAGCGCGAGCCGGCACAGCCGGAACAGCGCCGCCAGTTCCGCCAATGTCGTCTCACCGGCCAGGTTGATCGCTCCGCCAGGCACGGCCCGGGCGATCGGCTCCCCCGCCTCGCGCTCGCCCGCCGTGCCGCACACGATCACCCCGCAGCCCCGCGCCCGGGCGGCGGCGGCCGCGGTTGCGGCGAAATGGGCAACCGGCCAGCGCTTGGACCCACCCCGCGCCGCGCCCGGCGCCACTGCCAGCCAGGGCCCGCCGGGCGGAAATGCCGGCAACCTTCCGGCCGCCGCCCGGATCCGTTCCGTCATGCCGTCCAACACCGCCTCCGGAATCCGCATGAGCCCGGCCAGCGCCGGCGGAACGGCGGCCGGCTCCACGCCCAGCAGGGCAAAATAGTCCAACGCCTGATGCGCCGAGCCGGAATAGGATAGCGGATGCGCCGGACGCGTCAACAGAAAGCGGCGGTACCGGCCCGGGAAACCGATCCGCTCGCGCACGCCGGCCAGAAAAGGAACCCAGGCCGACCGGAAGGAGTTCGGGAAAACAACCGCCTTCCGCGCCCCCAGCCGCCGCAACTCCCGGGCCGCCTCCCAATCCCCCCGGACGCCGGGCGGCAGCGGCATAACGGCCTCCACCGCCGGACACAGCCGCCAGAAGTCGCAGAGCCCCGGCCGCGCGCCCATCACGAGGCGAACGCCCGGATGGGCCATCCGGAAAGCGGCCACGGCGGGCAACGTCATGACGCTGTCCCCGAGCCAGTTCACTCCGCGAATCCACAAAATTGCCCCGGCGCCGCGGGGATCAGCGCCGGGAGCAGATGCGGGCGATGCATTCATCGATCGTTCCTGTTCCGCCGGACAACTCAATTTCAACGCGCAGATACCACACCGGCAGGCCGCCCCGGTCCAGGGGGGGGAACCGGACCGCGTCTTTTTCCGTGGTGATCACCGCCTGGGCCCCGTCCCGCGCCGCGGCGCGGATCAGGGTTTCCAGTTCAAGGCGGGAATACCAGTGGTGATCGGCGTACCGCTCGCGCCGGATCACGGTCGCGCCCCGATTTTCCAGTTCCCGCTCGAATCCTTCGGGCGCGGCGATGCCCGATAGCGCCACCACGCGAAGGCCGGCCAGCGCCTCCAGCGGGTGCCGGGTTTCGGAATCGACCTCTTGCAGATAGCGAGGCTGATGCCGGCACGGAACGATTTCCGCCTCGGGATTCATCTCCCGGAGCCGGGCGATCAGATCGGGAGGGCCGCCGTTGTCGCACTTGGTCAGAAAAATAAAGCTGGCCCGGCGGATGTTGGCGGGCGCCTCGCGCAGAATGCCGCGGGGGAGCACGAAGCCGTTGCCGAACGGGTTTCGGCTGTCCACCAGCACGATGTCGAGGCGATGGTGCAGTTCGGGATGCTGAAAACCGTCGTCCAGGATCAGCGTGTCGCAGGCCAAGTGCTTGATGGCATAGCGCCCGCTCTTGACGCGGTCGGGGTCCACCAGCACCGCCGTGCCGGGCAGCCGCCGGGCCAGCATGTAGGGCTCGTCGCCACTCTCAGGCGCGGCGGCTCGAATGCCCCGGGGATCCGCCACCACGCAGGCGGGCGCGGGATCGGGGACGAACAGGCGGGTCAGCCGGACGGACCACGGCCGGCGCGGCGGCTTGCGGCGATACCCGCGGCTCAGCACGGCCACATGCCGGCCCTGCTTCTGCAGGGTGCGGGCGAAGATTTCCACCACCGGCGTCTTGCCCGTGCCGCCCACGGTCAGGTTGCCCACGCTGATGACCTGGCACCCCAGCGTGTGATGGCGGAATATCCTCTGGCGGTAGAGAAACAGCCGGAACTGAACACCCGCCCCATAGAGCAACGACAGGTAGCGCAACAGCCGCAGCAGCAGACGATCCCGGCGCAGCATCAGCTTGGGGGGGATGCGCCCGGTGATCAGATCCACCAGAAACGTTTCGCCTTTTTCTCCGAAAATCTTCAACCATTCCCTCGCTTGAGTATCTCGGTATGTTGCCCGTGGCCGGCTTTGGAGTCAAGCGCGCGAACGATCCCGGGCGGCTTTGTTCACGCGTATCCCAGTCGTTCGAGGGTAGATCCGGCAATGCGCATGACGACGGACAACTCCTCGCGACTCAGGCTCTCGGCATGCTTGCCGACACTCGAGTCGCGGACGCGGCGGGCGGGAAACCCGGCCGGATCCACGCCCAGCCAGCGGCCCAGATCGGCCAACACCGTGTGGGGCTGCCGGACCAACTCCTCGTACCGGATGAGGTGGCCATGGCGGGCGTTCCTCTCCATGACGGCGATCGCCTGCACCCACTGCCGGGCCACCGCGTCGGCCGTATTGATGGTCTGGGTCCATTTCTGACCGGCCCAGACGGTGCGGACATTTTTCAGGGTCGAACTGACCACGTCGCGTCCGTCCCGATAGATAATCACGAGCCGGATCGCATCGGATCCGGACCACGAATCCAAGCGATGCACATAGTCCGGGAATTTGTCCCCAACCAAGCGCGCGGGCGGAAGCATGGCCCGGAGCGCGGCCTCGATGACGGGAAGGGTGACGACCGATTGCCGCTGATGCCCCTGCTGCCGGGCAATGTGTCCCAGGAAACCGGACAGAAACGCGAGATTCCGGAAGAAAATCCGGGGACGGCCGTCGCGAGGGACAAAGAGGGACGGCTGTTGATACGTCACATACGGGTTGTTCCACAAGCGCGGAATCAGGCGGCGTGCATAACGGGCGAAACACACGGGTGGAACCTGGAAACACTGCAGTTCGTTGGTGGTCCGGATATCGGGATGCGCGTCGCACAAGCGGTTCAGCAGGGAGGTGCCCGACCGCATGTGCCCGCCGATCAGCAACACGCTCATGCCGGTTGCCTGCCGATAGGGTCGGCGCCCGCGAATGTCTGAAAGGAATCGGTCATTTTTTAATCGTGCCTAAACCGGCTCGTCCACGCAAGCGAAAAGTCCGCGAAGCCACGGCGTCACCGTTCAGCCCGCCTCCGGTTTCCCCGCAAACGGCCGGCTCGCATGGTGGGCCCAGCAGGGGTCGAACCTGCGACCAAGGGATTATGAGTCCCCCGCTCTGACCAACTGAGCTATGGGCCCGCGAACAAAGGGGTACGATACGACACGCCGGACACCGAAGAAAGCCTAAAGTGGGCCCGCGCCCCGGAAAGCCGGAGAAAAAAAGGTGAAAAAAAGAAAGTTTTGCGGACTTGACGGTTGTCTCTCCGTTTCGGTATCGTATTAAATCGACTTTTTTAATTTTTTATCGAAACGAAAGGCAGGCGGATATTCCGCCGACAACGGAAAGGGTCATCATGAAGACGGTAGCGCGGTTTCTTCTGGGGTGCATCACGATCGGGGCGGGTTTGAGCGCATGGGCGCAAACCGGCGAACCGACGGCAGTCGAAAACGTGGTCTCCGGAATCACCCCCGCCTGGTGGATCGCGCCGTTCGGCGCCGTCTTCGGCCTCTTTTTCGCCTGGGTGTGCTACCGGCTCATGATCAAAGCGCCCAAAGGCAATGCCCGCATGGAGGAAATCGCCGGCTACGTCCGCGAGGGCGCCATGGCCTATCTGCGCCAGCAGTATTCCCGCGTGGGCCTCGTGTTCGTTGTGCTGGTCGTCATTTTCGCGGCGCTGGCCGTCATGGGCGTCCAGAACCCCTTTGTGCCGGTGGCGTTCCTGACCGGCGGCTTTTTCTCGGGCCTGTGCGGCTTCATCGGCATGAAAACAGCCACCGCCGCGTCGAGCCGGACGGCCCAGGGCGCCAGCGAAAGCCTCAACCGCGGCCTGCAGGTCGCCTTCCGCTCGGGCGCCGTCATGGGTCTGGTGGTGGTCGGCTTCGGGCTTCTCGATATTACGCTCTGGTACTGGATTCTCGACCAGGTCATCTACACGGCCGATCACATGGAAAACGGCCTGACCCTGTTCGGCCTTCACCTGGTCCCGGCCAACTGCTCGATCAAGGAGAAAATGGTTGAAATCACCACCACCATGCTGACCTTCGGCATGGGCGCGTCCACCCAGGCGCTCTTCGCCCGCGTGGGCGGCGGCATCTACACGAAGGCCGCGGACGTCGGCGCCGACCTGGTGGGCAAGGTGGAAGCCGGCATTCCCGAGGACGACCCCCG
>CAZSUH010000161.1:0-5386 GCA_964609905.1 uncultured Verrucomicrobiota bacterium | reverse complement strand
GCCGCGACAATGACGATCGATTTCATGACGATTTCCTCTCCGCTTTGACAAACACGTGCGCCGGCATCGGCCGCACGTTCCGGACGATCGGCCGGAATTCCATCTGGTCCAACACCTGCGTCTGCAGGTCGATCCCCGGCGCCGCTTCGATCAGCTCCAGCCCGTCGTCCCTCAGCGCGAACACCGCCCGTTCCGTCACGAACAGCACCTCCTGCTTGAGCTCGCGGGCCCGGCGGCTGCTGAAGGAGATCTGCTCGATTCGCCGGACGAACTTCTTCACGGCCCCCTCCCTGACGATCCGGATCGTGCCACCGGCCAGCTCGACCTCCAGGCCGCCCGCGGTCAGCGTGCCGCAGAAAACCACCTTGCGCGCCGTCTGCGTGATGTTGACGAACCCGCCCACGCCCGCCAGCTTCGTCCCGAACTTCGACACATTGACGTTGCCGTCCGGATCGATCTGGGCCGCGCCCAGGGCCGCGAAATCCAGCCCGCCGCCGTCGTAAAAATCGAACTGCGCGGGCTGGTCCACGATCGCCTGCGGATAGACCGACGCGCCGAAGCTCAACCCCGCCGCCGGCATGCCGCCGATCGGCCCGCTCTCCACGGTCAGCGTGAAGCGGTCCAGCAGCCCCCGCTCGCCCGCGATTTTGGCGATTCCCTCCGGCATGCCGATGCCGAGATTGGCCATCGCGCCGTCCGCCAGCTCGTCGCACGCCCGGGCCGCGATCACCCGCCGCTCGTCCATCGGCAAAGGCTCCAGCACGCGCGCCGCCGCATCCCCCCCCGGATTGGCCGAGCAGTAGGCGGCGTTGTAAACCTCGGCAAAGGTCTGCTCGTGCTCATGCGCGGCGGCCACGACAATCCGGTCCACCAGCGCCCCGGGCACGCGCACGGACTGCGGCGGAGCCGGCGCATCGAGCAACTCGCCCACTTGGGCCAGCACCAGCCCGCCTGAATTCCGAGCCGCCTGGGCGACGGCCAGGATCTCGCCGATGATCGCCTCGCGGTCCGTCACCAGGTTGCCCAGCGGATCCGCGGCCGTGGCCCGGATGAGGGCCACCTGAATCGGAAACGACTTGTACCAGAGCCAGGGCTTGCCGCCCAATTCGATCCGTTCGACCAGGCCCGCCGGCGTCACGTCGTTCAACCGGCCGCCCCGCACCTCGGGGTCGATGAACGTCTCCAGCCCGATATGCGTGATGCAACCCGGCCGGCCGGCGGCGATGTCCCGATACAACTGGCAGATGACGCCCTGTGGAAAATTATACGCCTCGATCTTGCCCTCGATCGCCAGCTTGCCGAGGCCGGGCACCAGCCCCCAATGGCCGCCGATCACCCGCCGGACAAGCCCCTCGTGCACCAGATGGTTCAGACCGCGCGTTTTGGCGTCGCCCTGCCCCGCCGCGTACACCAGCGTCAGGTTCCGCGGATGGCCCCCGGCCTTGAACCGCCTTTCAATGCCCGCGGTCAGCGCCTCGGGATGCGCGGCGCCGATGAAGCCGCTGCAGGCCACGGTGCTTCCGTCGGCGATCACCCCGACCGCTTCCTCCACCGTACAGATTTTCCGGTCGCGCGGCGCGGTCACACCCACCACCCGCCGCTGACGTGGATCGTCTGGCCGGTCACATAGGACGACAGCTCGCTGCAGAGAAACAGGATGACGTTGGCGATTTCGTCCGGCTCGCCGAACCGGCCCAGCGGAATGGCCTTGAGCATGTCGGCACGAATCTCCTCGGGGATGGTCTTGCCCATCTCCGTCAGCACCACGCCCGGCGCCACCGCGTTGACGGTGATCCGGCGCCGGGCCACCTCTTTGCTCAACACCCGCGTCAGCGCGGCCACGCCCGCCTTGGCAGCCGCGTAGTTGGCCTGCCCGAAAAACCCCTGAAAGGCCGAGATCGAGGAGAGGCTCACGATCCGGCCGCCGTCCGCCAGTTTCTCCGCCGCCAGCTTGCAGACGTTGAACACGCCGGTCAGGTTCGTGTCGATCACGCTCTGCCACTCTTCCGGGCTCATTTTTTTCAGGGTCTTGTCGCGCAGGATGGCCGCGTTGTTGACCACGATATCCACGCTTCCGAACCGCTTGGCCGTCTCGTCGAACAAAACCGCAAGGGCCTTGGGATCGCGCACATCCGCCTCGAGCGCCAAGGCCTTGGCCCCGATCGACGCCGCCGTTTCCTCCGCCCGCGCGCGGTTGAGTCCCGCCGGATCGTTGAAATAGTTGATCGCCACGTTGGCGCCCGCCCGGGCCAAGAGGCGGGCGGTGGCCGCCCCCAACCCCTGCCCGCTCCCGGTCACGATCGCCGTTTTTCCCGTCAAGTCAATCGGTATCATACGCAAAGTCCTTCCCAGGCTTGAACGCCGTTATTTCCCCCGAATCACGTGCACATCCTGGGCGATCTGGATCACGGCCAGTGTCCATTCCTTCAGCCAGCGGGTGACGACCAGCGAAAAGAGCCCCGTCAGCCAGCAGGAGAGGAAAATGGAAATCCCGTTCAGGAAGTCATTGCCGCTCCGCCACTGCCACAGCACGGGCAGGACGGAAGCCGCCGCGGTGTCGCACCACACGCTGATCATGGCGGGCACGCTCATCACCGCGAACAGCACGAACGTCATTTCCCCCAGCATGGCCACCAGAAGCCCCACGATGGGCGAAACGACATAGTCCGACTCGGGCAACTCCCGAATCTGGCCGCCCCGGACAAACATCGTCTCAAGGGCCAGGAATCCGCCATACAGAAAGCCCAGCAGGAACAGGGCGAAACCCAGCCCTTCCACGAACGACATGTGCTTGATCTCCGGCCACGTCCCGCACCAGTCAATGAACAACCGGATGCCGACCAGGACCGCGCCGAGCTGGACCAGAAAACCGAGCGTATTCCTCAAGACCGGCCCCCGATTCATCGCCGTCAGCGCCGGTTCCACGCAAATCCACTTCAAGAACGCGTTCCCCGACTCCGCCTGTCCCGTCCCGCCTTGCGTCGTGTCGTTCATGTCGGCCTCCCCATTTCGGCCGCCCCGCACAAGGGCGGTCCGGATGGCTCCATTTTTATCCAACCCGCCGGCATAAGACAAGCCTTTTGCGGGCTCCTTTTTGCCTTTACTCGCACATCCTTTTCCCCTACCGTGTTTCTTCCGGAGGCGCGACAGAACCCGCGCGCCCGGAGAAATCGCCATGCCCCCATCGGAAACCGCGCCCGCCACGCCCTCCCGCTATAAGCGGATTCTGCTCAAACTCAGCGGGGAAGTGCTCCAAAGCAAGCAAACCGGCATGGCCATCGATCCCGAGATCCTGCACCGCATGGCCGGGATGGTCCACGCCGTCCACCGCCAGGGCATCCAGATCGCCATCGTCATCGGCGGCGGCAACATCTTCCGCGGCAGCGCCGGCGAACTGCGCGGCATCGACCGCAATACCGGCGACTACATGGGCATGCTCGCCACCATCATCAACGCCCTTGCCCTCCAGGACGCGCTCGAAAAGGCGGGCGTCGATACCCGCGTCCAGACCTCCATCGAAATGAAAACCGTCGCCGAATCCTTCATCCGCCGCCGCGCGATCCGCCACCTCGAAAAAGGGCGCGTGGTCATCTTCGGCGGCGGCACCGGTAACCCCTATTTCACCACCGACACCACCGCCGCCCTCCGCGCCAGCGAAATCAACGCCGACGTCCTGCTGAAGGCGACCAAGGTGGACGGCATCTACGACGCCGATCCCGCCAAAAATCCCGCCGCGAAACGCTTCGCCCACGTCACCTATCTGGACGCCCTCACCAAACAGCTCCGCGTCATGGACGGCGCCGCCTTTTCGCTCTGTATGGAAAACCATATCCCCATTATCGTGTTCAACCTGTTCCAGGACAACGCGTTGCAGCGGATTCTCAAAGGAGAAGCCGCCGGCACGCTCGTCTCGGACTAATCCCCCGGAGAATTCCCATGGAATCCATCGACGACATCCTTCTCGAAGGCGACGACAAAATGGCCAAATCCCTCGCCATGCTGCACGAGCAGTTCGGCGGCATGCGCACCGGCAAGGCCTCTCCGCATATGGTCGAGAACGTGAGCGTGCTTTACTATGGCGCCCCCACCCGCTTGCGCGAACTGGCCAACATCTCCACCCCCGAACCCCGCCTCATCGTCATCAACCCGTATGACAAGACCGCGCGCGACGCCATCGTCAAGGCTATTCATGCCGCCAACCTGGGTTTCACCCCCATGGACGACGGCCGCGTGGTCCGTATTCCCATCCCCGAACTCAGCGAGGAACGCCGCAAAGAGATGATCAAGGTCATGAAGCGCATGGCCGAGGAAGCCCGCGTCTCCATCCGCAACGTCCGGCGGGAAATGAACGACGGCATCAAGAAATGCCAGAAGGACAGCGGATGCACCGAGGATGAGCGCGACAAGGCCCTGCAGGATGCCCAGAAAAGCACCGACGACTACATCGCCAAAATCGATGCCATGGTCGCCGCCAAGGAAGCCGAACTGATTCAAGTCTGACCGACCTGCGGCCGGGCGAGCATCCCATCTGCCTGTATGACGACGACCGGGCCAAGATGGACCTGCCGGCCACCCTCCCCCCAGCGGGAATGCGCGACCCATATCCTGGAAAGCGGCGTGGCGCTCCAACAGCTGGTGGACGCGGCCCTGGCCCGGCCCGAAAAACCGGACGGGGAGTCGGCCCCGGAAACGGAATCCGCCTGAGACGCCGCTAAACGCTGAAGCGGAAATGGCAGATGTCGCCGTCCTCGATGACGTAGTCCTTGCCCTTGACCTGCATCTTGCCCGCCGCTTTCGCCTGCGTCTCCCCGCCCGCCGCCGAAAAATCGTCGAACTTGATCACCTCGGCCCGGATAAACCCGCGCTCAATGTCGCTGTGAATCTTGCCCGCCGCCACGGGCGCCGGACTGCCCTTGTGAATCGTCCACGCCCGCACCTCGTCCGGCCCCGCCGTGTAAAACGACATCAGCCCCAGCGTGTCGTAAATCGCCGCGTTCAGCCGCTCGAGCCCGGACTGGGCAAACCCCACGTCGCGCAGGAACGACAGCCGTTCCTCACGGTTCTCGATCGCCATGATCTCCTGCTCGATCCTGCACGACACCACGAACGCGGCGCGATCCGCCTTCTCGGCCTCCAGCGCCGCCTGCACGCCCGACTCGTCCACGTTATACACCCAGATCACCGGCAGGAGGGTCAGCAGCCCCAGTGTCTTGATCGCCTTCAGATCGTTCTCGTCCAGCCCGGCGTCCTTCAGCCACCTGCCCTGCGCCAGCGCGTCCCGGCACTTGCCCAGCGCCTTCTCCTCGAGCTGCTGCGCCACGGTCTGGCCCGCCCGCTTCTCCTTCGCGATCCGCTCCAGCCGCTTGTCCACCATGTCCACGTCCGA
>CAZSUH010000160.1:0-5434 GCA_964609905.1 uncultured Verrucomicrobiota bacterium | reverse complement strand
AATTTTGAGGGGAGTGCGAGTAAGATTAAGATTAAGATTAAGATTAAGATTAAGATTAAGATTAAGAGGGGGAGGAGAGGCGGCGGCCACGGAAAGAAACAATCCGCTGGACGAAATAACGGGACATGCTACCTTGATGGGAACAACCGGAGGAACCCATGTCCGACAACGCCCAGCACATTCCGCACAGCCTAACCATCACCGCCGAGCAGATCACCGACCTGCTGAAATCGGCGCTTCAGACCGTCCGCGTGGCCTACCTCAACGTCGGCTACCTCCTCGCCATCATGCGCGACGAAAAGCGCTACGCCGAACTGGGCTTCGCCAACCTCGATGCCTATGCCCGCAACCGGCTCCAACTCGGCCGCACCTCCCTCTATAACTACCTCCGCGTCTACGACTGGGTCGCCCAAAACCACCCCGAGTGGCTCAACCCCGGGCCCGACACCGTCATCCCAGACTTGAGCGACACGGTCGACCTGATCTGGATCGAAAAGGAACTGGGCCATGAAACGCTGACCCCCACCGCCCAGTCGAAACTGAAAGAATTGAAGGTCAAAGCCCTGAACGGCCAGTTGAAAAAGGCTGATCGCGCCACCTATATCGGCCGCACCCGCCGCACGAAGAATGACGGCCGGTCCGCCTTCCTGTCCCGCCTGCGGGCGTTGCGCAGCGAAGGCGCCAAGCTGGCGGGCCTTCCACCCGAAATCGTCTCCGGCCTGGACGAACTCATCGCCATCCTCAAGCACGCGATCGATCTTCCTCTCCCCGACCTGGAAAACGCCGAAACGGGCAATAAGGCCGATGTGGCCTGACGTTGTTTCCGTTCTTAGCCTCTGATTCCCAGCCACTTGCTCCAAAGTTCACCCGGGTGAACACGCGCCGGGATGGCGACGCGGAAGCCCCCTGGAAATGTTCCCGCCTGTGGTTTCCCCTTGTTTTCCCCGTTCCGGCGCGGCATCCTATCTTCTTCAATATGAAACTGGCATTGACCTTGCAGGCCGGCGCCGCTTTCCGGGACATCAGCCCCGGAAAACCGGGTGCGCTCTTCGGGTATCCCCATGTCATGCGGATATCGACGGGCATCCACGATCCCTTGCTGGCCACGGCAGCCGTGCTGAGAAACGGGCGCATGACGCTGGTTCTGATCGCGCTGGACCTGCTGATGATCGAGCCGCCCCTTGCCCGCAACCTGCGCAGGTCCGTTGCCCACGCGCTCGGTGTGCCGGAAGCAGGCGTCCTGATCAACTGCACCCACACCCATTCCGGACCGGTAACCTCCAAGCTGCTGGCGTGGAGCGGCGATTCCACCATCCCGGAGCCGGATCCGGCGTATCTGGATTTCGTGAAACGCCAGACCATCGCCACGGCAATCGCCGCCGCGGAATCCGCCACGCCGGCCGAACTGCTCTGGACGCACGCAGATGCCACAGGCGTGGGCGGCAACCGGCTGCGGAAAAACGGCATCACCGATCCGGAATGCGGGATCATGGCCTTGCGGAATGCGCAAACCAAATCGATCCTCGCGGTGTCGCTGATCTACGGCATGCACCCGACCGTTTTGCACGAGGATTCCACACTGGTCTCCTCCGACTTTCCTCATTACGCCCGGCTTCACCTGCAGGAGCGCCTCGGCAAGGATGTGCCGGTGCTCTACCACACCGCGCCCAGCGGCAACCAGAGCCCGCGCCACTTCGTCACCAGCCAAACCTTCGCGGAAGCCGAACGACTCGGCCGCAAACTGGGTGCCGCAGCCGCTGCAGCGCTGAACGCAACCAAGGAAACCGACTGGCAGGCCACGCCGGCCGTTGACACCGCCCTCGCGCCCGTGATCCTGCCGCGCCGGCCGTTGCTGCCACTCGACGCGGCCCGCACGCAGTTGGCGGCGTATCGCAACACTTTCGAACGCCTGAAAACCCAAGGCGCCCCTCGCGCGGAGATCCGCACGGCCGAGTGCGCGGTGTTCGGCGCGGAAAGTTCGGTCGGACTGGCCGAGGCCGAGACGCGCGGGGAAATCGACCGGCTGCTCGCGAGTTATGCGCCCATCGAGGTTCAAGTCATGCGCCTCGGTGATGCGATCTTGGCGGGCTTGCCAGGCGAGTGCTTCACGGACTACGCCCTGGCCATCAAGGGCGCCGCCAAAATGCGGACCTTCGTGGTCAGTCTCGTGAACGGCGAGTTGCAGGGCTACATCGTCACGCCCGAAGCGTTGGCGGCGGGCGGGTATGAAGCCACCAACGCCCTGTTCGCGCCCGAAGCGGGCGCCGTGCTGGTCAAGGCCACGCTGGATCTGATCGAAAAGTTGACGGACAAAGCGCGGGAGACGGACACATGATCCTCGCGATCGACCTGGGCTCCACATCGTTCAAGGCGGCGGTGTTCGACCGGCGGCTGCGGATGATCGCTTCCGGAGTTGGACGATTACACGGCCGTTTTGGCGCGGGGGGTCAGGTGGAACTCGGCATCGAGGCTGTGCAGGCGGCATTGCGGGACGCCTTGAAGTCGGCGCAGGCGCGCAAGCATGCGATCACGGTCATCTCCATTACCAGCCAGGCGCAGACCTTTACCTGCGTCGATGAGAAAGGCCGCCCTCAACTGCCGTTTGTCTCCTGGCAGGACACTCGATCCACGGACGCTTGTGCGGCGTTGAAACAGGAATTGCGGGCATTCGGCGACCATTGCAGTTTCGGGGAGCCCCTGCCCGGCCTGCAACTCTGTCACTTACGCCGCATACGGCCGAGCGCCCGGCTCATGCCGCTGTTGCTCCCCTCGTATGTCCTGCGCTTGTGGACCGGCGAGTCCGTCACCGACGCCAACATCGCCGCCATGAGCGGCCTGTATTCGCTGTCGCTGCGGGGATGGTGGCCGGCGGCGTTGCGGGCTTGTCGGTTGCGCGAGTCGCAGTTGCCACGGGTGATCCCGGTTGGCGCGATCGCGGCGATGACAACCGCCGTTGCGCGGCGGTTCGGGCTGCCTGCCGGAGTGCCTGTGGTGCTGGCCGGCAACGACCAGACGGCGGGCGGATACGCCGCCGGCCTGGAGCGGAAGCGTTCGCTATTGATCACGCTGGGCACGGCGCAGGTGGCTTATGCCTCCCGCCCGACGATGCCGCAGCCGCGAGCAGGCGTGATCCGGGGTCCCTACCCCGGCGGTTTGTTCTACGCCATGGCAGCCGATAGCTGCGGGGGAAACATCGTCAACTGGGCGAAAACCGTGATTGCCGGTTGCGAGACCGACGCGGCTTTTTTCCGCGAAGCCGGTCGCGCGCCGAAGGGCTGCCATAACCTGATTTTCGAAGCGTCGCTGGATACCGGAGCCGGGAGCTGGCAGAATCTCGGCCTTCATCATACCCCCGCCGATCTGGCGCGTTCGGTGCTCGAAAGTCTGGCCGCGCGCCTGGCCGGATTGGTGCGCACGCTCGGCACGTCCGCAAAGGGACAGACGATCCTCGTTGCCGGCGGAGGCAGCGTGCAGCCGATCTGGCGGCGGATTGTAGCGGAATCATTGGAAACCAAGCTGACCGTAACAGCGGCAAGCCCCCTCCTGGGCGCCGCACGAATGGCCGTCCGGCACGGTTTTGAGGAGATCCCCGCATGATATCCCGCCAAGCGATTCTTAAATCGATTCGCCGCGGCGACGGGCTCATTGACGCGCATGCCCATCTGGGCGCCGATGCGGCGGCGTTTTACAACGGCGACTTCCCCTACGCGATTTCCGCGGACGACCATGGCGTGCGCATGGCGCGGTCGGATATCGCGCACACCGTTTGTTTCCCCTTCATCTACACCTCCTATTTTCAGTTGGCCGCCTTTCGGCGCGGCCGGTTCCGACGCGATCCGCGGGGCGGCTCGGCGTTTCCCTATGAATTCGAGAACCGGCGCCACTGCCAGGAGATTTACGAGGCGTTCCCCGAAATGGCCGGCCGGCTGCTGCCCTTTGCCTTCTTCGATCCCGGCCGGCTCGCCCGCGAACAGGCCGCGGGCATCCGCAAACTTGCCGCCCGCTACCCCCTCTTCGGACTCAAGACCGCCACCAGTTACCTGCATACGCACGTGACGGAACTGCTGCGGAAGGGCGCCTGCCTGCTGGATTTCGCCGCCGAGCTGAATATCCCGGTCACCCTCCACAGCGCGGTCCTTCCCGGCGACCCGTGGGCCAATGTGTTCGAGATCCTCAAGGTCGTCAAAGCGCGGCCGGAGGTGCGTTTCGCCATCGCCCACACCTGCCGTTTCGATCGTCGGGCGCTCGATATGGCGGCCGTCCTGCCCAACTGTTTCGTGGATTTTTCCGCGTTTCACATTCACTGCACCCTGGCGCAGCAGGACCATCCGGCCGTGGCCGCCAAACCGCATCGTTTCCCCGCCGATTACCGGCACCACGCGGCGGCCATGCAGCGCTTCGCCGAGGCTTACCCGGTAACCATGCTGTGGGGCTCGGACACCCCCGCCCATTACTGGAAGAGCCGCTTCCGCAACGACCGCGGGCAGGAAGTCTGGATGGACTTGCCCTGCGGCCCGACGACGGAGGTTTCGGAATTCCGCAAACTGCCCGGCGACTTGCGCCGGCAGATCGGGTATGACAACACCCTCCGGTTCCTGTTCGGAAAATCTCAGGAAAGGCACTAGCCCATGAGCACGTTCAAGTTCGAGCCCGCCACATTCATTCCGTTCCGCGACAAAAAGGCCGTCGAACGCGTCCGCCGGATCAAGCGCCAGGACATCGCGAAGCACAAAAACCCGGACTTCCGCATCCAGGTTATCCCCGATGCAAAGATCGAGGGCATGTGGATTCGGGACATCTTCCAGCGCATCAGGCAGTCGGGTGAAGAAGGCCGGCCGCTGGTGATGATCATGCCCAACCCGTGGCCGAACTACGTGGAGGTTGCCAAGCTGATCAACCGGCATCGCGTCAGTTGCCGGCACATCCACACCTTCAACATGGACGAGTATGCCGACCAGGACGGCCATATCGCGCCCGAGACGTGGGAGTTCGGGTTCGGCCACGCGTTCAAGAAGTTCTTCATCGCCGCAATCGAGCCGAAGCTGCGCCCGCCCGCGAAACAAGTCCATTTGCTCGCCAACAAGACCCTCAAGGATTACGGCAAGCGGATCGCCGATCTCGGCGGCGCGGACATCTGCTACAGTGGCCCGGGCTGGACCGGGCATCTGGCGTTCATCGAACCGGACGCGCCGGAATTCGCGGCCAAAAGCCTGGCGGAGTGGAAGACGTTCGGCCCGCGCGTCTGCACGCTCAGCCCGTTCACCATCGCGCAGAATTCGATGCACGGCTGTTTCGGCGCGAGCGGTGACCTGACCGCCGTGCCGCCCAAGGCCGCCACCATCGGGCCCGCGGAGGTGATTGGGGCCAAGCACCGCATCGACATGCACGCCATCACCGTGGGCGGTTCGTTCAACTCCTGGCAGCGGCTCACCAC
>CAZSUH010000159.1:910-5437 GCA_964609905.1 uncultured Verrucomicrobiota bacterium | reverse complement strand
GTCTCGATGCGCAGCCGCTTGAGCGAGGCCTCGCATCGCTCGACGATGTGCGCCGGCGACAGGTCCGGGTACCGGCTCGCGTCCGGATTGTAGTGGTTGAAGACCTTGGTGGCGATGACGAGGCCGTCGCGGGGAACGCCATGGATGAATTCGCCCAGCACGGACTCGGCATGGCCGTCGCCGTAGGCGTCGGCCGTGTCGAAAAAGTTGATGCCGGCGTCATGGGCCGCGCGCATGGCGGCCAGCGCCAGGTCCTTGGGTTGCGGACCCCAGAACCGCGGCGAGAGCTGCCAGGTGCCGAAGCACACCGGCGACACGCGCAAGCGCGATGCGCCGAGCACGACGCGATTGTCGGTCGCAGGTTTCCGTCGGGACGAGTGTGTGGTCATGGTCCGGTTCTCCCTTGGCTAGCGGTCGAGGCGGGCGATCCAATCGGGTGGAATCGCCGCCGCATAGATCTGTGGAACGCCGGTGCGGTCGGAGTTGAAGACCACCCAGCGGCAGTCCGGCGAAATGTAGGCGTGGGGATGCGTGTCCATGAGCGCGCGCTTGTAAGACGTCCGGGCGGCGCAGACCACGGCGCTGCGGTTTGTCCGCGGCGACCCGATGATGATCTCGTCGGGCGCAAAGGTGTCCGCGCAGAAAATCCGGCCGGAGGGTTCCATGCCGATGTGATTCATCTGCCAGGGCGGGGCGATTTCGCGCGCGGGGCTGCCGGGCCGCACGGCGAGAATCGGGCCCTTGCCGTGATCGTAATCGTCCTGGACATTGCTCGTGAGGATGACTTCTCCCGTGTGCCCGATCCAGGTTTCGTGGCCGGAGATGCCGGCGGTGTAAGGCGGGCCCACCTGGAGCGGGAGGATGCGTCCGCCGGGGATTTCCAGGATGAACAACGTGGCGCCTTCGTCGCCGACCAGCCGCTTCAACTTGCCTTCCGGCGTGAAGACACAGCCCCGGTTATGCTGGACCAGCAGGTGCCGGCCCTGGCCGGGCTCGAACTGGAGATGCGTGTTGCACAGAGAGGGATCGGTGCAGATGGTCTCGCACTGGCCGGTGCGCAGATCGGCGAGCCCGATCCCGAACAGTTGCGGCTGGAACGAGGGGGGGATGTTGTAGGCGACGTAGCGTTCGTCGTCACGGATGGCCAGATAGCTCCGCCGCGGCACGGCGGGGGGAAGGGGGAAGGCAGCGGTGGAGCCGTTGTCCAGGTCCATGCGGATCAGCTCGCCTTGGCCCTCCGGGGTGACTTTGCGGAAGTAGAACCGGCCGCCCGCCATTGTCACGCCGGCGGCGCGGCCGAGCACCCGCTTCTCCCAGGAGCCGAACTCGCACGCCACGTATTCCTGCGAGTTCGGCGCGTGTTCCGGGGCATGGCGGACGTAGACAAACCAACGCGAACTGGGCGGGCACCAGGGGAACTCGCAATAGATGTTGGACTTGATTGCCGCCTCGTCCGTGGTCTGATGGACAACGATTCCGTTGTCCAGTTCCTCGACTATTCCGGTCATGTTGACTCCCCTCAAAATCCGTAGCGCTTGGCGACTTCGGGGCCCAGTTCCTTGGCGACGAGAGCGGCCAGGTTGACGGGCACGCCGGCGGTGACGCCCGGCGCGGCCAGGGTGCCGCGCTTCAGGCTTTCCTCCGCGCCCTGGAGCACCACGGTGGTAAAGAAGCCGAGTTCGATCGGGTTCATCATGCGGGCGCGCGCCTCGGGTTTCAAGGTTCCTTCCTTGCCGGCGAGGAACTTCTGATAGAGGCGGCCGGGGTTGTTGATCGCGTAGCCGGAAACCATGCCGTTCTTCTCGAAGTTCTTGTAGAGCGGGTTGACCTCGAGGAGCCCGTCGGGGTGGATTTCCCGGTAGCCGGGCGTGTCGACGCCCAGGTCCAGGAGGCCGTTGGAGCAGACGATCCGGCTTTCCTGGACGGTCAGGGAATGGGCGGTGTTCGGCAGGTGCCAGCCGGTGATGAGATGCGCCACGCCGCCGTTCTCGAAGCGCAGTTCCGTGTCCACCAGGTCGTCGCCCTTCACGGCTTTGGGCGCGAGGGAGGGCAGTTTCTGAGAGAAGCCGGTTGCGCGCACCTCCACTGGCCGAAGGCCGACGATTTTCATGAACACATCCGCCAGATGTACGGTCAGGAAGCTGACGGGCGAATTCTTTTCGGCAAAATCGGGTGAGGCGAAGAAGGGCGGCTGGCGGTTGGGATCGACCACGAGGATCTTGTCGAGCATGTACCAGACGGCCGTTTGGAACTGGCCGTAGCGGCCGGACTGGTAGCGCGCCTCCGCCTCCTTGAACCGCGGGTCATCCCGTTTGTGGAAATCCACGGCCAGCAGGCGGCCGGTCTGTTTGGCGGTGTCGATCATCCGGTGCGCATCCCGGATGGTGGAGGCGGTCGGTTTGGGGACCAGCACGTCGCGGCCGGCGCGGAGCGCTTCCACCGCGGCTTCGCCGTGAAGGTGGTCGGGGGTGTTAACCTGGGCGACGTCGAAGTCGACTTTCCGGAGCAGTTCGGCGGCCGTGGCGAACGCGCGGTTTTTCGGGAAGTGGAAGGTGTCGCAGAACCAGTCGCGCGCCATTTCGCTGGGATCGGCGATCCCGGCGATTTCCAGGATATGGGAGAAGTCGCTGGAGAAATACAAGTATTGGTAGATCTCCCGGACCACGCAACCGATCCCGATCACGCCGACTCGGATTTTGCTCATCGTGCCCCCTGGTCAAGGTTCTGATTATTCCGACAGGTTTGGGGGAGCCTACCCCCAACTTTGCCCGATCGCAAGCAGAGACGGTGGCGCCGGCGTCACGGACTGGCGGTTTTAATAATCTTTCCTTCCGTTTTCCGCGCGGCTAGAATACCGTCTCGAATCATGACTCCCTTTGTCCATCTTCACGTCCACACGCAATACAGCATTCTCGACGGCGCCTGCCGCATCGTGGATCTGGTGGCCGCGGCCGCGGCCCAGGAGGCCAGGGCCGTGGCCATGACCGACCACGGCGTGATGAGCGGGGCTGTGGATTTCTACAAGAAATGCAAGGAGCAGAAGGTGCGCCCCCTTGTCGGGTGCGAGGCGTACGTAGCCAGGGAAACCCGCCTGGAGCGGCGGAACGAGACGCAGGGGAATCCGAACTACCACCTCGTGCTGCTGGCCCGGAACAACGAAGGCTACCACAACCTGGTGCGGCTCATGTCCCTCGCGCATTTGGAGGGCTTTTACTACAAGCCCCGCATTGACAAGGAACTGCTGGCCAAATACAGCAAGGGGCTGATCGGTCTTGCGGCCTGCCTGCAGGGGGAGGTGGCCTCGCACCTGGCAGCCGACGACATGGCCGGCGCCGTCCGCGCGGCCGGGGAGTATGCCGAAATATTCGGCCCCAAAGGGTTCTATCTCGAGTTCATGGATCACGGCATTCCCGAGCAGCGCAAGGTGAACCGGGCGCTGGGGGAACTGGCCCGCAAGACGGGCCTGCCGATCGTGGCCACGAACGATGTCCACTATCTCAAGCGCGAACACGCCGAAGCGCACGAAGTGCTGCTCTGCCTCCAGACCCAGACGGTCATGAGCGATCCGAAGCGGATGCGCTACGCGACGCCCGAGTTTTACCTGAAGAGCGGGGACGAAATGGCGCGGCTCGCGGCCGAATTCCCCGATTCGATTCCCCGCACCCTGGAGGTGGCCGAGCAGTGCGACGTGAAAATCGAGTTCGGGGGCCTGCACTTCCCGACGTACCAGGCCCCGGACGGGCTGACCGCCAAGGAATACGTCACCCGGCTCTGTCTCGAAGGCATGAAACGGCTCTATGGCGTGGTCGATCCGGAGCATCCCCGCAACGAGTCCGAGCGGGAGGTCGTGGACCGGTACCGCCACGAGCTGGCCGTGATCGAGAAGACCGGATTTCTCGACTACTACCTGGTGGTGTGGGATTACGTCGATTTCGCCAAAAAGCGGGGCATCCCGGTCGGCCCGGGCCGCGGCTCCGGCTGCGGAAGCCTGATTGCCTACGCGATGGGCATCACGGCGGTGGAGCCGCTGCGGTACAAGTTGATTTTCGAACGCTTTCTCAACCCCGAGCGGCTGAGCCCGCCCGATTTCGACATCGACTTCTGCCAGTCCCGCCGCGGCGAAGTGATCGACTACGTCAAACAGAAATATGGGCGCGAGCAGTGCGCCCAGATCGTCACCTTCGGATCACTCGGCGCCAAGACGTGCATTCGCGATATCGGCCGCGTGCTGGAAATCCCCCTGCCCAAATGCGACCACCTCGCCAAGATGGTGCCCGAGGATCCCAAGATCACCCTCGACAAGGCGCTCACGGACAATCCCGAATTCAAGGCCGCCTACCAGAACGATCCAGAGTGCAAGCGCATTCTCGATTATGCGTTCGTCCTGGAGGGCTTGTACCGCAACCCCGGTGTGCATGCGGCCGGCGTGATCATCGGCGAAAAGCCGCTCATCGAGATTCTGCCGCTCAGCCGCGACAAGGACGGGGAGCCGGTCACCCAGTATCCCATGGAGCCCGTCGGCGAGAT
>CAZSUH010000159.1:0-900 GCA_964609905.1 uncultured Verrucomicrobiota bacterium | reverse complement strand
CGCGGCCGGCGTCGTGATCTCCGACGTGGCGCTTATCGAGCACGTGCCGCTCTACAAAGCAGAAGACCAGATCTGTACGCAGTACACCATGAAGGACCTGGAGAAGATCGGCCTGCTCAAGATGGACTTTCTGGGGCTCAAGACACTCACGGTGATCCAGGAAACCGCCGCACTCGTGAAAACCCTGCGGGGCGTGGAGGTGGACATCGATTCCCTTCCGCTCGACGACAAAGCGACGTTCAAGCTGCTGAACGCCGGCCGGACGATCGGGATATTCCAACTGGAATCCGGGGGCATGCAGAAGCTGATCCGGGAGATCGGCATCGGCAACATCGAAGATCTGATCGCCGTCATCGCGCTCTACCGGCCCGGCCCCATGGAGATGCTCCCGGATTACATCGCCCGCAAGACGGGCAAGGCCAAGGTGACGTACGGCCACCGCCTGCTGGAGCCGATCCTCAAGGACACCTACGGGGTCATGGTTTATCAGGAACAGGTGCAGAAAGCGGCCAACGTGCTGGCCGGTTATTCCCTCGGCGCCGCCGACAAATTGCGCCGCGCGATGGGCAAAAAGAAAAAGGAGGAGATGGCCAAGGAGCGCGACGCCTTCGTCGCGGGCTGCATGGCGACCCACCGGATTCCCCACGACCAGGCCGGGGCCATCTTCGACAACATGGAGAAGTTCGCGGGGTATGGCTTCAACAAGGCCCACTCGGCCGGCTACGGCGTCGTGGCCTATCAGACCGCCTACCTGAAGGCCAACTTCCCGCCCGAGTTCATGTGCGCGCTGATCTCCTGTGAATTCGGCAACTTCGACAAGATGGCTGTCTTCCTCGGCGAGGCCGCGGAGATGGGGCTGACCGTTCTGCCTCCGGACGTGAACGCGAGCGGCGTCCGCTT
>CAZSUH010000158.1:0-5620 GCA_964609905.1 uncultured Verrucomicrobiota bacterium | reverse complement strand
CGCGCGTGGGCGTGGTGGGGCCGAACGGGGCGGGCAAGTCCACGCTGTTCGCCCTGCTCACGGGCGAGATATCCCCGGACAAGGGCAAGGTGACCGTTCGCAAGGGGGCGCGGCTGGGCTATGTGCGGCAGATGCTGGTCCCGCAATCGGATGACCAGGCGCTGATCGCCTACGCGGAGATGGCGGTGCCGGAACTGGGCGAGATGGAGCGGGAGCTCCATGACTTGGATCACCGCCTGCACGCGGGGCAGGAGGCGGACCCCGCGACCGTGCTGCGCCGGCTGGGCGAGTTGCAGACCCGGTTCGAGCACATGGGCGGCTACGTGATGCGCAGCCGGGCCGAAGCGGCGCTGGGCGGGCTGGGCTTTACGACGCAGGATTTCGAGAAGCCCTTTGCCGCGTTCAGCGGCGGGTGGCAGATGCGCGCCGAGCTGGCCCGCGTCATGGTGGCGGAGCCGGAGATTCTGCTGCTCGACGAGCCCTCCAACTACCTCGATATTCCCGCCGTCGAATGGCTCCAGAAGAGCCTGCGGGAGTTCCAGGGCACCCTGGTCCTGATTTCGCACGACCGCTTTCTGCTCAACACGCTGACCGACCAGACGGTCGAAATTTTCGGCGGCCGGGCTACGCGCTATTCGGGCAACTACGATTTTTACGCCCACGAGCGCGTGAAGCGGCGCGAGACCCTGCTGGGCGCCTACCGGAACCAGGAGCGGCAGCGCCAGCAGCTCGAGCGATTCGTCGAGCGGTTCAAGGCCAAGAACACCAAGGCGGCCCAGGCGGCCAGCAAGATGAAACAGCTCGAGCGCATGGACGTCATCGCCGTGCCGTCCGAACTGATGAGTCCCGGCCGCATCCGCCTGGCCAAACCCCCGCATTGCGGCCTGGAAGTGGTGCGGCTGGACGGGGTGGGTTTCTCATATGACGGGCAGCGCTGGGTGTTGCGCGGCGTGGACCTGGGCATCGCCCGGGGCGACAAGCTGGTGCTGATCGGGCTGAACGGCATGGGCAAAACGACCTTGCTGCGAATGATCGCGGGCCAGTTGCAACCCGGCGAGGGGCGGCGGGTCATCGGGAACCAGGTGCGGGTGGGCTATCAGTCGCAGGAGTTCGCCGAAACGCTGGATCCGGCGCGAAGCGTTTACGAGACCCTCAAGAGCGCCGCGCCGGATATTCCCGAGTCCGCGGCCCGCTCGCTGCTGGGGGGCTTCGGATTTTCCGGCGACGCGGTGGAGAAGAAGGTGGCCGTTCTGAGCGGCGGCGAGAAGATCCGCATGGCTTTTGCCCGGCTGCTGGCCAAGCCGCCGAACCTGCTGGTGCTGGACGAGCCCACCACGCATCTGGACATTGCGGCCCGCGAGGCGCTGGAGCGGGCGCTCCGCGAGTTCGAGGGCACGATCGTCATGGTCAGCCACGATATCGAGTTCGTGCGCCGAACGGGCGCCCGGGTGATCGCCATGACGCCGCCCGGGATCACCTGTTACGCCGGCGACTACGACTATTATCACGAGAAGATGACGGCCCGGGCGGCCGCCGAGCCGCGCGCGGCGGCCGCGAGCCTGTCGCCCGGCGATCAAAAGCGCGTGAAGCGGCGCGAGCGGGCCGAAACGATCCAGCGGTTCGGCAAGATCAAGCGCGACCTGGAGCGGCAGGTCAAGGCGGCCGAGGAGGCCATGGCCCGGCTCGAGCGGGAGCAGGCCGACCTGGCGAAAAAACTGTCCGAGCCGGGCGCGACCGATTATCTGCGGATGAACCACCGGCTGTACGAGATTCAGATCGAGCTCGAAAAAGCCGCTGAGCGCTGGGAAAAGGCGTCCCTGGAGCTGGAACAGGCGAAAAAAGAGTGCGAGTTGGCGACGGCCGCGCTATAATAGAGAATAAGGAGAAACGGTCATGCCGATTTACGAATACCGCTGCCGTGCGTGCGGGCATGCCTTCGAGCATTTGCACCGGCGGCTGAACGAGCCGGCGCCGGCGTGTCCCGCCTGCGGGGCGAAAAAACCGGGCAAGCAGTTTTCCGCCTTTTCGGCGAGAGTGGCGAGCAGCGGGTCGGACCTGCCTCCGTGCGCGGCGGGCGGCTGTTGTTCGGGGAAATGTCCCTCGGCGGGAGCCTGCGCCTTGTAAACAGAGAGAAGCCCGGATGCGCCTGACCCAACCCTTCTGGTGGCTGATCACGGCGCTGGCCTTGGTGGTGGCCTCCTGCGTGTCGCCCGGGGGCCGGCCTCGGGGCCGGCCGGTCGTGATGACGGTCACCGGCTATTGCCCGTGCGGGGAGTGTTGCGGATGGGAGCGCAACTGGTTTTTCCGGCCGGTGGTGTCGGCCGGCATGGACCGGGGCCAACCCAAGGCCGTGGGGGTGTGCGCGGACGGCACGCGGGCGCGCAAGGGGACGATCGCGGCGGACACGCGACATTATCCGTTCGGCACACGGATTTACGTGCCGGGCTACGGGCAGGGAGTGGTGCATGACCGGGGCGGGGCCATTGGCGGACCGGCGCGGATCGACCTTTTTTTCCGGAGCCACCGGCAGGCGTTGCGGTGGGGCAGGCAGACCCTGACGGTATATGTGGAGGAGGGAAAGCCGTGAACATTGCGGGTTGAACGGGGCCTCGCCCTCCAGGCTACGCGCAAACGAACCGCAACCTGATCGGCCTCCCCCATGGTACTAAGGGATTACAAAAATTAAAAAAAGTTCTTGTTATTGCCGTTGATCGTGGGATAATCATCTCAGCATTGTGTTATATAAGGAGGGGTGCAGGGATGAAATGTAACAACATTGGGTTGACAAATAAGCGGGGGAGATGCTAATTTTTTTTATATGGATGAATTAGCAAGGCCTTTTCGGTTTGGTACGGAGTCTTCTTTTCGATTGAGCAACGAGCGTTTGGATAAGAAAAGCAGGAGGGATGTCATGAAGAAGAGTCTATGGATGACAGTGGCAGCCATGGTGCTGGGTTGCGGGATGAGCGCGCATGCTGTAACTCAAGCGGTGCATGGCGCCTGGTCTTTCGAAACGTTGACGAATGCAACCGTAATTCCCACCGCGGGAGAAGATGCATTGCCGGATCCCTACGGGACGTGGTCGGCGAGCAGCAACAACGACGACCTGGCTTACATTACCAACGCTCCTGTTGGGACGTTTCCTCCCGGCTATCCCATACCGGGCAATCACAATATGTCGCTGTATTTTAACAGTCTTGGGGGCGTGACGAATCATTTTGATTCCTCGAAACTTATTGACGTGTTTTACACCGACTTTCTTCTGAAGGCCGGGCGCCTTGAAGACGACACGCTTTTAGAATATGTTGACGCCGACACCCGTTTGGCATTCTTCTTTGACACCAACGGATGCTTCAACCTTGTCCACGGCAGTATACCTAGTGGCATGGTGACTTCCCGATTTGAAAACGTCATATACGATTCCAACGACTGGGTGCGTATCACGATTTTGCAGGATCACGTGAACTACCCGTATTTTGATACCAACCCGGACTTCAAGGATCTCAAGCTCATGTTCAGCATTTTTGTGAACAGCACCAATCTGTCTCATGCCAATGGTTACGTAAACGCCGGGACGTACGACATAGGGATCAACTACACAGCCGACGGTGACGGCGAATGGTTCGTGATGAACAAAGACAGCACCTTGGGCATGAACGCTCTGGTCGCCTTGGGCGTTGGCATGTTGGACGATGTGGTGAACACGGCCAGCGATCCGTTCAGCGGCGGCGGCGAACCCGAGAAAGTGGGGATTTTGGCCATGTCGGCTAACAACGCGTACGGCACAATTTCGCCGTCCGGTTTTCTTGAGATCACCAATGGCGTCGCACAGACGTTTACGCTGGCTGCCTCCAACGGCTTGGCGGTCTATGTGTCGGGCCTGATGGTTGGCGACACACAGGTCTATACGAATACGACCGATACCAGCCTGACTCAGACGAACTGGGATGTGACGTATGCGATGGTCACGCTTCCAGGCACGAACGTGGTTGCGTTGTTTGCGGCCCGGCCGAACACCACGATGAAGTGGCTGACTGACACCTTCACGATTGCCGGTGTGACTGACCATGACACGTTCAAATACGCCACATACGAAGAAGCGTATAATGACGATTGGGATGGAGACACGTTCTCGAACGGCGATGAAGCCATCGCCGGCACCTCTCCGACGAATGCGCTGGACTACCTGAAAATTAGCGGTATCACGGTTGATGCAGACGGCAAAGTGGTTGTGACCTTCGAAGGCTCCGACGAAGGTACTACAGTCGACTATGAGTTGATGGAAGCCGATCTTGTCGGCGGACCTTACAGCAACGTTGCTGATCGTGCCAAGGCCGATGGGGCGCTGTCCGTGACCAATACGCCGGTGTCATCGCCCAAGTTCTACAAGATTGTGGTTCCGTACGCCGGCGAGTAAACCGGGTCGGTAAGACCAGAAACCAGCACGGGCCGAGGGAAACCTCGGCCCGTGTTTTTTGGAAGGGTCGCTGGGAGTGTGAAATCAACGGTTCGACGGAATGGCCCGAATTTCCATATTAAATGAAAGGAAATCGGTTGACTGTCGGGGACCGAATCGATAGTTTATTCGGATTCTGAAACCCCGATATCAGGATGATACCATGAACCAAAAGATGCATGTGGCAGCGTGGCTCTTTGGCATAGCGGTGGCGGGCGCGGCATGGGCTCAGGAGGAGGCGGCGTCCGATTATCCGAATATCACGGCGGGCGGTGATTTTCGGCTTCGTGAGGAGATCTTCGATCATCTGCCCTTCCGGGTGGACCCCCCCGGCGAAACACGCGGCGGGCATAACGACTATATCCGGTTCCGGACCCGCCTGTGGAGCCAGGTTGACCTCAATGAAAATGTCAGCGTGTATGGTCGCCTCTGCAACGAGTTCCGCCATTACTACGATCCCGAATCCACTACCGTGTGGGACTACCCGGACGAAGTGGTGGTGGACAACCTGTATGTGGACATCCACAAGTTGCTCGCCGACGAATCCCTCTCCTTCCGTATTGGGCGGCAGGATCTGTTCTTCGGGCCCGGTCGCCCTTTCGGAAACGGCCGGTTGATCCTGGAAGGCACGCCCAAGGATGGTTCCCGCACGCTCTTCTTCGATGCGGTCCGCAGCACATGGAAAAAAGGGGACACGCAGATCGATGCCATCGGGATTTATAACCAGTCCGACGCTCACCTGCTGATCAACGATCAGGATCGCGACCTGACCGGATACTCGTCGGCCTATAACGATCTGCACGATTACGGCGGCATGCTGCATGGCGCGTTCAAGGTCATGCCGGATCTGGCCGTCGAGACGTATTACATCTTCAAGCGCGAGAGTCGCTGGGAAAACGACGCCACTCCCATGCCCGGCGCGAAAGTTCATACGCTGGGCGGGCGGTTGGCCCCCAAGTTCAACGATAGGCTCAGCGGCAGTCTGGAAGCGGCCTATCAACTTGGCGAGCGCGACAACGACCAGGACATCAGGGGTTACATGGTCGATGCGTTCGTGAAGGCCGACTTCCTGGCCGATTCCGCGACCAAGCCCTGGGTTTCCGCCGGCCTGCTCTACTTCTCCGGCAACGATCCGGACAGCTCGGACGACGAAGGCTGGCAGCC
>CAZSUH010000157.1:0-5625 GCA_964609905.1 uncultured Verrucomicrobiota bacterium | reverse complement strand
CGACCGCGAACGCAAGCGCGGCCGGTTTTTCGCCTACGCGTCCACCTGGTTCGGCTGTTATGCCGAAGTGATGTTGGATTCGAGCGCGGTCATCGTGCTGTACATCACCCTGCTGAACGGCAGCGCCACGCTGACCATGCTGTCGACCGCGCTGACGGCGCTGGCCGCCATTCTGTTGACCATTCCGGGCGCGGCCATTGCCAACCGGATCGGCCTGCGGAAAAGCTATTCGGCCTCCTGCTTCATCGGATGCGCGGGTTTTCTGATCATGGCGGCGGCGCCCGTTTTCGGCGACGCGCTGGCGAAATACGGGGTGCTGTTCGGCTGCCTCGTCTACTGCCTGTCGCGTCCGCTGTACGGCGTGACCTGGTATGCGATGCTCGACAATATTCTCCTGCCCGCCGAACGAGGCGGGTTTTTCGGCGTCTGCCGGTTTTCCTATCTGTCGATGACGACGGCCAGTTTCTTCCTGTTAAGCCTGGCCATGGGGAAGACGCCGCCGGTCTGGGCCATGCAGCTGGCGATCGCGACGGTCGGCCTGATGATCCTCGGCCGGAAGGTCTGTCTGGACCGCCTGCCGGTCAACGAGGCGGAGCGGGGCGGCACGGATGTCAAAAAATCCCTCGGCATTTCGATCCGGAACGGGCCGCTGACCGGGTGGGCGGTCTACACCTGCTGTCTGAACCTGGCGTTCGCGTCCCTGGTGCCGCTGACCTTCATTTACCTGAAACGCGAGGTCCGGGCGGCGGACGATGTGGTGCAATGGATCTCGGTGGCCTACATGGCGGGCATGATCGCGGGTTATCTGCTGACGGGGAAACTGTTGCGCCGCTTCGGCGTCCGGCTGGTCCAGCCCGCGGGCCACCTGGCGTATGCCGTGGGCGGGTTTGGGCTGTTTCTGTTCGGTCCCTGGACGCCCGGTTTTTATCTCCTGATCGGCGCGATCGTGTTCCTGCTGGGATTCTGGGCGGCGAACTGCCTGTGCTGCTATTCGATCGAGCTCATGGCGCTGGCGCGGCCGGGCAACAAGACGATGGCATCGGCCTTCTTGAGCACATTCAGCGCGATCGGCACGGCGAGCAGCCGCTTTTTCACGTCGGCCATCCTGGGAGCTGGCGTGCTGGCGCCACAGTGGACCCAGTGGAACCTGACCTTCTGCCGCTATCAGACATTATTTTTGTTCTTTGCCGCGCTGCAGACCTTCTTTTTGCTGATGCTTTTCCTGGTGCCGTCGATCGTGCCGAAACGCGACGACTATTACGAGCCCGAATAATAACTGGAGCGGCACGGAGGTGCGGCATGGACACGGTCCGTTGGGGCATCGTCGGGTGCGGCAAGGTGACGGAAGTCAAGAGCGGGCCGGCATTCGCCAAGGCGCCGGGCAGCGCGCTGGCCATGGTCATGCGGCGGGACGCCCGGCTGGCGGAGGACTACGCGAAGCGGCACGGCGTGCCGCGCTGGACCGCGGACGCCGACGCGCTGATCCGCGATCCCGGCGTAGACGCCGTGTACGTGGCCACGCCGGTGGGGTCCCATCTCGACTATGCGCTGAAGGTGTGCGCGGCGGGCAAGCCCTGTTACGTGGAGAAACCGATGGCGCGGAACGCGACGGAAGCCCGGACCATGGCGGAGGCGTTCCGGAAAGCGAAACTGCCGCTCTTCGTGGCCTACTATCGGAGGGGGTTGGCCCGCTTCCTCAAGGTCAAGGAGCTGATCGCCGCCGGCGCGATCGGCGCGCTCACCGGCGTCTCCTACCGGTGCGCCTCGCCTGCGCACAAACGTACGGGCGAACGGCCCTGGCGCCTCCAGGCGGAGCAGTCCGGCGGCGGTCTCTTTCTCGATATCGGCTGCCATACGCTGGATGTCCTCGACTTCATCGCGGGCCCGCTTGGCGAGGTGCGGGGCCTGGCGGCCAACGCGGGCTCGCCCCGGGTCGACGTCGAGGACGGTGTGGCCATGACCTTCCGCCTGGAATCCGGCGGGCTGGGCACGGCCAGTTGGAATTTCGCGTCCGCCCAGTCCGACGAAACCATGGTGTTTTGGGGCGCCGAGGGGCGGATTACGATTTCGACCTTCGGTCAGGAGCCGGTGAAGCTGGAGCAAGGCGTGGAAACGGAACTGTTCGACCTGCCGCCGCCGCCGCATATCCAGCAGCCCCTGATCGAGACGATCGTGAACCAGTTGCGGGGCCGGGGCGTCTGCCCGAGCACCGGTGAAACCGCGCTTCGAACCGCGCGCGTGATCGATACGGTGCTGGACAGCTATTACGGCGGACGGGCCGACGCCTTCTGGACACGGCCGGAAACCTGGCCGGGGCTCCGGCAAAAGGGGAATCGGCCGTGACTCCGGCGCGCGCGCCCGATCGGGGGGGGGCACGCCGGACTCAGAATCGCGCTTGCCCAGCCGCCGTTTTCCGGCTATTTTTCTCGAAAACGGGTGAACGGTAGGGGTTATGGAACATATCCTGGCGGTTGAAGGCGGCGGCACGAAGTGTGAAGCCCTGCTGATGAATGCGGAAGGGGAAGCCCTCGCGTTTCATGCGGCCTATCCGGCAGGCGTGAACGCGATGAACGATTCCGACCGGGGTCGGGGACGGAGTGTGGGCGCGGCTCTGGAGGCCATCCAGGGGGTCCTGAAGGTCGTCAATCCGACAGGCACGCTGCACCTGGTGTGGGGAAGCGGCGCCACGAGCCCTCGGATCCGCCATGAGCTGAAGGCGGCCCACGTGGCGTTCTGGTATGCGAAGGAGGAGAAATCGGCGCGAGCCTGCGCCGGCGTGGATGAGGCGCTGGTGGCCTTGGCGGGAACCGGCGCCTTTGGCCACCTGCACACGGCAACCGGCGGCTGGAATGCCGACGGCGCGGGGCCCCTGATCGGCGACTGGGGGGGCGCCTACCAGATCGGACGGGAAGGTTTGCGGGCCGCGACGCGTTCCTTCATCCATCCCCGTCGCCCCACGGCGTTGGGAGCGGCGGTGGCCCGGCAGATGGGGATGGGGGAGCACGATCCCAAGCTGTCGGGGGCGCTGATCCAGGAGGGCCTGCGGATTTTCTCGGATCGTACGGAAGTGGCGCGCTATGCATCCCTGGTGGACCGGATCGCCCGTGAGGGCGATCCGGTGGCGATCCGGATCCTGGAGGACGCGGCGGCGGACCTGGCGGAGACGTTGGAATACCTGGTGGAAAAAGCGGGCGCCGGAGAGCGGGACCTGCCGTTCGTGGGCACGGGCGGCGTGATCCAGAGATCGGATATTTTCTGGACTAGCCTGGTCCGGCGCGTCACGGCCTTCCTGCCCAGGTGCCGGCCCATGCGGCAAGCGCATCCGCAGTCGGTTGGGCTTGCGCTGGCGGGCTTGATGCAGGCGGCGGAGGCGGGCGACCTGAAGGCGGATTTGGCCCGCGTCCGGGAGCGACTGTTCCAGACGTTGCCCGGCGTGTTGAACGGGAAAGACAGAAAAGGAGCGGCCTAATGGCATCGATGGATTACCTGAAAGCGGTCCGGGGCATTCTGGACCATTACGAGCAAACCCAGCTCCCGGTCATTGAACGGGCGGCCGTGCTGGTCGCGGACAGCGTCCTGAACGGCGGTACGGTGCACCTGTCGGGCATTGGACACGGCAACGAGCAGGATTTCATCAACCGCGCGGGCGGGCCGGCGTTTCTGCAGCCGCTGAATTTTTCGGTGACCATCAACGATCCGGTGCCGGACTGCCTGAAGGACCGTCCGCGGCCGGAGCCGTTCGACCGCGAGATCGAGCTGGTGCGCTTCGCGCTCAAGGCCGGCAATCTCCGCCAGGGCGACGTGGTGGCGGTGGGCTCGGTGTCGGGCCGGAACGTACGGCCCGTCGAAATCGCGCGGGTCTGCCGGGAGCGGGGCATCAAGACCCTCGCGTTCACCTCGCTGGCGTACACGGCGAAGGTGACCTCCGCGCATCCGTCGGGCAAGAAACTGGCCGATGTGGCGGACGTGGTGATCGACAACGGCGCGCCCTACGGGGACGCGGCAGTGTCGATTCCGGGCTACGACATCGCGCTGATGCCGCTTTCCGGCGTGGCGGCGACCGTGGGCGGGTGGCTGGTCTGGGGCCGGGCCATGGAACTGATGGCGGCGCGCGGCAAGCCGGCGTCGGTGTTCATGAGCCTGAACCGGACGGGCGGGCAGGACTTTTACAACACGAGTTGCGAACGCTATAAGAAACTCGGCTACTGAGCCGGGCACCGGGAGGGTGCATGTCCGCGGACACCTATTTCACGGAAGCGGCGGCGGCGCTGGCGCGCGTGGCCGAGACGCAGCGGGAGCCCATCGGCCGCGCGGCGGGCCTGCTGGTGGAGGCCATCCGCGCGGGGCGCAGCCTGTTCTCCTTTGGCGCCACCCATTCCTTCATCCTGACCGAGGAACTGGTGTACCGGACCGGCGGGCTGATGCTGGTCAATCCGATCTATCCGCACGGCATGAACCTGTCGGTGCGGCCCATGACCCAGACCTCGCGCTTCGAGCGGATTCCAGGCCTTGGCGCGGAACTGCTGGCGGGCTCGCCGGCCGCGGCGGGCGACGTCCTGATCCTGGCCTCGACGTCGGGCCGCAATGCCGTGACGATCGACATGGCGCTGGCGGCGAAGGAGAAAGGCATCCGGGTCATCGGTATTACGGCGCTGGCCTATACGAAGGCGGTCGCGAGCCGCCACGCCTCGGGCAAAAAGCTGGTTGACCTGTGCGAGGTGGTGATCGACAATGGCGCGCCCTACGGCGACGCGGCGGTGGCGATTCCGGGCTTTTCGCAGAAGGTGGGGCCGTTGTCGTCGCTGACCGGCGTGGCGATCGTCAACGCACTGGCGGCGGAGACGGCCGCGCGTCTGATGGCGGCGGGGGTGACGCCGCCGGTGTTCATGAGCGCGAACGTGGACGGCGGCGATGCGCACAACGCGGCGCAGCTCAAGGCCAACGCGCACCGGATCCATTACATGACCTGACGACCGACAAGGAGGCGCCATGCTGAATATTCCCGTTTTGTCCGTGACCGGCCGCTGCCTGGCCGAAACCTACGAACGCGCGCTGGTGGCCCTCCATGAAAAGGGCATTCGGATCAAGACCCAGTACGACAAGCCGGGCGATCCGCCGAGCCTGGACTGCACGATGAACATGACGGTCGAGGATCCGCTGGCCGAGCCCATGATCCACAAGGCGTTCCCGGGCGGCATCGAGGACTTGCGCGAATACGTGATGGAGGTGCAGGGCGTCAAGGACCACTGGGTCAAGAACATGAACGACGCGGCGGACACGCGCTGGGAATACACCTATCACGGGCGGCTGGCGAGCTACGGGATGTGGCGCGAACTGAAGGAGGGACACTCCGTCGAGACCGGGCTTTTCGACATCGATCAGATCGAGGGCGTGCTGGCCAAGCTGACGGCGCAGCCGTTCACGCGGCAGGCCCAGATGATCACCTGGATGCCGAACATTGACCTGGACTGCTACGATCCGCCGTGCCTGCAGTCGATCTGGTACCGCATCCTGGAGGACGAGGCGGGCGCGTGGTGGCTGAACTGCAATATCCGGTTCCGGAGCAACGACGCCTGGGGCGCGAACTTCATGAACATGTTCGGCTTCACGCTGTTCAACCGCGAC
>CAZSUH010000156.1:0-5706 GCA_964609905.1 uncultured Verrucomicrobiota bacterium | reverse complement strand
CACGGTGGTGACGAACAACGGAGCGATTGTCTGGCGGGGGTTGCCGCCGGGGGCGCTGATTATTGTGAAGTAAGGGGTGGCCAGAACGTCGCCGAACGGTATTTCCTGTTTATCCGGGTGTTGAAAACATGTTCCGGAGTATGGCCCTGGCTTCGGCGGTGGCGGTTTCCAGCGCGCCTTCATCGAGCCGCGACCAGTTCGAAACCATCGTCTCGTAACCGCCATAGCGGAACGCCAGGCGCGTCGGCTGGTACCCGTCGCAATCGTTGCACATATGCGCCGGGAATGTGAAGGCGGCCGGCGAGCCCTCTTTGATGGCCAGTTGGCCCTCCACGAACGGCTCGCCGGGACAGCCCACGATGGCCAGGTCGCCGATGCGGAGCGCCTGAACTTCATAGGCATACCAGGCTTGTTTCTTCTGCTGGCGAGCCAAGTCCAGGGTGGCATGCGCGTACATCCAGTCCCACTTGACATTGGTCTTCGATTCGTCGGTCCAGATCGGGGCGGGATTGGCGGCGACGAGCTTTTTCGCCTGGGCGATCGTCTCCGGCGCGAGTTTCCGCATGGGGATGCGCGCTTCCCGGGAGACCCATGCCAAGGGGGCGGCCGCCTGGGGTTGCAAATCCGGCAGGAGGCGGCGCGTCGTTTCCAGGAGACGCTCGGTCATGAGGTGCATATTGTCTTTGAAATCGGGATCGAGCGGGTTGGCGTGCAGGACATTGCCGCAAAATCCGTTCAGCACGGGCGCCACGCACGACCCGCCCAGCAGGCGGCGGACGCCCTCCCCCCAGAGGCCGGGCCAGTCCGCCGAGATCCAGCGTTCGGGGTAGCCGTGCGTGGGGTGGCAGGTGTGATGGAGCAGGGCCGCGATCGCCGTGCCGGTGTCGGCCGCCGAGAAAACGGCGACGCCCACTTCCGGATCGGCGGGGCCCTCGGGTTTGAGAATGTCGGGGTCGCCGCTCCGCGGCTGAAAGCGGCCCGTGCCGTCGCGCATGATGTAGCGCCGGTTGAACGCCACGCGCCCATCGATGGCGCGGCCGGCCTTCAGGACGGCCGGCTGGAGGGAGGCTTGGGCCTGCTCGACGGCCTGGAGCATGCCCCGGACAAACGCTTCGTTGTACCGGTCATCGCCGCCCCTCAGCCACCACAGATCCGCGGGGAACGGGTAATCGTCGGCCAGCATCGCGTTGCCCACGGCGGGGCCGGAATGGGTTTGCGTGGCGTGGCAGAGCACGGCCTCGGGCTCCGTTCCCAGGATCGAGGCCGCGCCCTGGCGGATCCGGTCCGCGATGGCCCGCGTGATGGAAATGACGTCCGCCGAGAGAATGGCCAGGGTCCGGTTGCCGGATTTCACCACCACGGCGCGCGCGTAGAGGGGGTCGCGGATCTGTTCCGTGGGCCGGTACCGCCCGATATCGCCCCCGATCTGGATGCCCATGGCCGGCGTGATGTCCACCTGGCCGGCGCCGACGGAAAAAGAACTTTTCTTCGAATGCGCACGCATGCGGTTGTCCTATTCCTTTCGAATTCTGCTGTTTCCGGTAAGGTAATCGATCCGATTGCCAAGTCAACCGTTTATCCTCCCGGAGATGCGCACAAACCATTCAGAGCCTGATGAAACAGTGAAAAATGGTTTGACAGGGATACCGTTCTTTTTCAAGAATAGGGAAGAATGAAGATGATGAATGAAATCCTCACCGCGCACGACAGCGATACCCCCTCGGTCCGGGCGGGAATCGTCGTTGTGGTTGTTATGCTGGCCGTAGAAGGCCTGGCGGTGGGGGAGACCTCTTCCTGATTCGGACCCCAATCACAAACAGGAAGCCCACCGTCTGAAGCGGTGGGCTTTTTTGTTAAGGAGAGAGACCATGAGAACAGGTGCGCAATGCGTGATGGACGGGCTGAAAGATGCCGGTGTGGAAACGATCTTCGGACTTCCCGGCGGTTCGGTTCTGGATTTGTTTGACGCTTTGGCTCATGCGCCGTTCGAATTTGTGCTGGTGCGCCACGAGCAGGGCGCGGCTCACATGGCGGACGGGTATGCCCGCGCCACGGGCCGGGTGGGGGTCTGCATGGTGACCTCGGGCCCGGGCGCCACAAACACGGTGACGGGGTTGGCCACGGCCAACATGGACGGGGTGCCGATGGTCTGCATTACGGGGCAGGTGCCCTCGCACATGATCGGCAACGACGCGTTCCAGGAGGCGGACACCGTGGGCATCACCCGCGCGGTGACCAAGCACAATTACCTGGTGCGGAATGTGGACGAACTGCCGCGCATTATCGCGGAGGCGTTCAAAATCGCCCGCACGGGCCGGCCGGGACCGGTGCTGATCGACATTCCCAAGGACGTGCAACGCGCCAGGACGGACGCCCGGTTCAGCGGCGAGCCGGAGATCCGGAGCTACAAACCGATGGAGCGGGGACATTCCAAGCAGATCTCGCGGCTGGCCCACGCCATCAATAAGTCAAAGAAACCGCTCTTTCTTGCGGGCGGCGGCGTGATTTCGGGGGAGGCATCGGCCGAACTGACCGCGTTGGCCCGCAAGGCCAGCGTGCCGGTGGCCACAACCCTGCTCGGGCTGGGTTCATTCCCGGAAACCGATCCGCTCGCGCTGCGGATGGTGGGGATGCACGGGCTCGTGGCCGCCAATCGCGCCATCAGCAACTGCGACCTGCTCGTGAGCGTGGGCGCGCGATTCGACGACCGGGTGACGGGCAAAATCGGCGAATTTGCCCCCCATGCCACGATCGGACACATTGACATCGATCCTTCGGCCATCGCCAAGAGCGTGGAGACGGACATTCCCGTGGTGGGCCACGTCAAACAGGTTCTCCAGGCGTTATTGCAGGAGGTGGAACCGGCCGCTCACAACTTCTGGCTGGCGGAACTGGACGCCTGGAAGAAAGAGGCGCCCGTGGATTTTGACCGCAAGACGGACGCGTTGCTGCCCCAGTTCGTGATCGAACAGATCTACGACGTCTCGAAGGGTGACGCGATCGTGGTGACGGACGTGGGCCAGCATCAGATGTGGTGCGCCCACTTCTTTAAATACACCCAGCCGCGCACGTTCCTGTCGTCGGGCGGCCTGGGCACCATGGGCTACGGCCTGCCCGCGGCGATCGGCGCCCAGTTGGGGCGGCGCGACAAGCGGGTGGTGACGATCTGCGGTGACGGCGGCATCCAGATGAATTTCCAGGAACTGGTGGTGGCCGTGGAGCACAAGTTGCCGGTGACCGTGGTGATCCTGAACAACGGCCACTTGGGCATGGTGCGGCAGTGGCAGGAGATGTTCTACCGCAAGACCTATTCCGCCTCCGTTCTCACGCCGGGCAACCGGCCGGCCAATGAACGGATTCCGGGCGGCACGGGAGGCAAGTATTTGCCGGACTTCGTCATGATGGCCGAGGCGCACGGCGCGCAGGGCATCCGCGTGACGCGCCAGAACGAGGTGCGAAAAGCGCTCGAAACGGCATTCTCGAGCGCCGGGCCGGTGGTGGTGGAGTGCGTGGTGGCGCCCGAGGAAAACGTGTTTCCGATCGTGCCGCCGGGCTCGTCGTTGAATGAAATGATCCAAAGCATGGCGTAACCGCCGCGGGAGCAGAGCATGAACCATATTGTAACGTTGCAGGTGGAAAATAAGCCCGGGGTGCTGGCCCGTGTGGTGGGGCTCATCTCGGGCCGGGGTTACAACATCGAGGGCCTGACCGTGGCCGCCACGCAGGATCCCGAAATATCCAAGATGACCATCGAGGTGCCCGGCGACGACCGGGTGATCGAGCAGGTGACCAAGCAGCTCAACAAGCTGGTCGACGTGATCAAGGTGACCGACCTGACTGCCCAGCGCCATATCGGACAGGAACTGGCGCTTATCAAGGTGGCGGCGGGCGAGGAGCAGCGGGGCGCCGTGATGGACCTGTGCGGGGTGTTCGGCGCGAAGGTGATCCTCGTGCAGCCCAACTCCCTGCTGATCCGCCTGGTGGACGACCAGCAGAAGATCGCGGACTTCCTGGAACTGATGAAGCCGTTCCGCATCCAGGAAGTCAACCGCTCGGGCCTGATCGCCATGGCGACGGATTGAGGGAAACATGGTCAACGACATTCTCTTGATCGGCTATCCGTTTTTCACCCTCCTGGCCTTTTTCTGGGGCGCCTGCGTGGGCAGTTTCCTGAACGTCTGCATCTACCGGATTCCCAGGCGGATGTCCGTGGTGGCGCCGCGGTCGCACTGTCCGGGCTGCAAGCAACAGATCGCGTGGTACGACAATATTCCGCTCGTGAGCTGGGCGCTGTTGCGGGCGCGCTGCCGTCGGTGCGGCATCGCCATCTCGCCGCGCTACGTGATCGTGGAGGCCCTGACAGCGACGCTGTTCCTGCTCGCCTGGTTTACGTTCGGCGTTCAACCGGGGGAACGGGTACTGGGCCTGGCGGCCGTCACGCATGCGGGGGTGGTGCCGGTTTACTGGCTTGCGATTTCCGGCCTGCTCCTGGGCGGCTTCGTGGATTGCCGGCACATGATCATTCCGGATCGGGTGTCGATCGGCGGCATGGTGGCCGGGCTGGTGGCGAGTCCGCTCGTGCCGGCGCTGCACGGCCAGACGACGGCCTTCTGGGGTTTTCTGCATGCCGCGATGGGCGCGGCGTTTGGGTTCGGGCTGATGTGGCTGATCGCGTGGGGGGGGCGGCTGCTGTTTCGCAAGGAAGCGATGGGGTTCGGCGACGTCAAACTGATGGGCGCGCTCGGCGCGTTTTTCGGGGTCCAGGCGGTCTGCTTCATTCTTTTTTTCTCCTCCCTGCTGGGCGCCCTCTTCGGGCTCTTTTTCATTGCGACCGGCCGGCGCAAACTGGGGCGCCACATTCCGTTCGGCCCCTACATCGTGTTTGCCTCCCTGGCCTGGATGTTCTGGGGGGCCCGGGTCGTGGCCTGGTATGCGGCGCTGCTGAATCCGGAGTTGGGCGGGTAAGCGGGCGGTAAACGGACAACCATCAGGAACGAAATGGCCGAGTGGGATTGGGGCATTCAACTGGTGAAACTGGCCGCGGGCTTGCTCTGCCTGGCGGGGCTGACGTTGTCTGGCCTGTCGATTTCCGGAACCTGGCTGGTGACCGCCGCGGCAGCCCTGCTGGCCTGGGGGAACGGCTCCGGTTTTCCGGGGTGGGGCACGCCGATCGTTTTTGCCGTGATCGCGGCGCTGGTGGAGGGGATCGAGGCCGCGGCCGGCTGGTTCGGCGTCACGAACCGGGGCGGTTCGAGACGGGCGGGCGTGGCGGCTATGGTGGGGGGATTGTTGGGCGCAATCGCCGGCACGGCGATTGTTCCAATGGTGGGCAGCTTGTTCGGCATGCTGGCTGGCGGTTTTCTGCTGGCCTATTTTGTGGAGAAACGGCGGCTGGGCCATTCGGAGGCGGCGCTTCACATCGCGAAGGGCGCACTGGCCGCCCGCCTGGTCGTGCTGTTGATCAAGGTGACGGTTACCCTGGGCATGATAGTGTTTCTGGCGGTGGGAGCGTGGTTGGCCGCGTGAGCGGAGCCGGAGACGAAAAGCGCGAGGAGACGGCCGGATGAGACACCCGAAAGCCCTGGCCTGGGAAGCAAAGTTGAAGGCGGTCTTCGACGAGATCGATGACCGCCTGGAGGAACGGCATGGCAGCCGGTATCCCCGCCATCCGGTCCGCCCGCCCCGCGGCGCCACCGCCAATCGCGA
>CAZSUH010000155.1:0-5720 GCA_964609905.1 uncultured Verrucomicrobiota bacterium | reverse complement strand
CCTCATGCCATCCTTCCCGCGCCTCCCAGTTTATGGCTACAGCGCAATCGGCTCCCCGGAAATGCGAAGCGACAAAGCGGACAATAATCTGGCGCGTCCGTCCGTTTTCAACTATAGGACAGGCATGGCTGAGAGAGATCAAGAGGAGATGGCTTTGCTGGCCGCTTACCGGGCCGGGGATAAAGCCGCGCTCGGTTTGCTCGTGAAGCGATATGAGCGACCCTTGTTTGCGTTCATTCTCCGGATGGCAAGCCCGTCCGAGGCGGAGGACCTGTACCAGGAGACGTGGATCCGGGCCATCCGGGCCCTGGCCAGGTTCGATGACCGGAAGCCGTTGAGCTGGCTGTTCCGCATCGCGCGGAACCTGATGGTGGACCAGTCGCGGCGGGCCAAACGCTGGGTTCCGCTGGACAGCGAAACCAGGGAGGATCGGTGGGTTTCCGATCTGCCGTCGCCGGCGGCTGCGGCCTCGTGTCACGATCTGGCGATCCGCATCCGCCAGGCGGTGGACCGGTTGCCGCTCGAACAACGCGAGGTGTTTCTGATGCGGACGGAAGGCGATCTGCCCTTCAAGGAAATCGCCCGGCTGCAAAAGGTGTCGATCAACACGGCGCTGGCGCGCATGCAATACGCGCTGGAAAAACTCCGTGTCGCGTTGAGCGACCCCATGATGGAAGGAGGACGGCCATGACCACGTGCGACGCGATCCGAAAAAACCTGCTGCTGGCCGGCAGCGGAGAACTGCCGCCCGGGGACAGGACGGCCCTGGACCGGCATCTGGCCGCCTGCCCGGAATGCCGCGGTTTCGCGACGGACGCCGCTTGGATCGCGGCGCGCGCGCCCGGCGCGATGGAGGCGGCGCCTCCGGTTCTGAACCTGGCCCGGTTGGAGGCCCGAGCCCGAAGCTCCCAAGCCCCCCTGCTGCCCTTCCGCCTTCCTCGCGTTCTGGCCGCCGCGGCAGCCGTGGCGCTGGTTATCCTCGGCGCCGCGCTCTGGCTCGTTCCCCTCCGCCCGGATCGCGAATCCGAGCAAGGCCTCCGGATCGCCCTGCTGGACGAATGGCAGTTCTGGCTGGTCTCCAGCCTGGGCGTGCGGGACGAGGAAACCGGTCTGTTGGCATTCGCCGCCGGTTGGAGCGAGAAGGAGTTCGCGCGGCATCTGCTGGAGCTCGAAGGCCTGCTGCCCGAAGGCGCCGGCTTGATCGAGGCGAACGGCTCCGACACTATACCCGAGGCGCTTCCCCCCATAACGTTTCGAGGCCGTAATACGCGCGGGCCTCTTCACTCATGATATGGACCACCACGTCCACGAAATCCAAGCAGAGCCAGGAGGCTTCCGGATCCGGCGAGCGGTGATAACTGCGCTGGCCCAGCTCCTTCAGGCGCAGATGAACGCGATCGTGCATGGCACGGAGATGGGGCTGGTTCGATCCCGATGCGATCACGAAATAGTCCGTCATGCTGGAGAGCTTCCGCACATCCAGAACGACGATCTCCCGAGCCTTGCTGTCCTCAAGCGCATCCCGGCAGGCCTGGGCAATTTCCAACGAGGTCATGAATCCGTCTCCTGGGCGCCATACAGCGCCTGTTGGGTGATGTAAGCCGATACGGCGTCCGGAACCAGGTACCGGAGGCTTTGCCGCCGCGACGCCCGTTCCCGAATCTCCGTCGAGGAGATGCCGATTCCGTGTCCCGTTCGAACCTGGGCCAGCAACCGCTCCGGCCAGGGCGCAGGCAGGCGGAGCGACTCCGCGAGGATCGACTCCGGGCTCCAACCCGGCCGGCCGATCGCGATAAAACGGCACAGTCCAAGCAACGTCCCGATCTCCCGCCATTGGTGCAGTTCCCGAAGCGAATCCGTGCCCACGATGAAGGTGAACTCCGCCTCCGGATGCAACCGGTTCAACTCGCGAATCGTCTCCACGGTGTAGGACACCCCGCCCCGCTTCAACTCGATGTCGCACACCGAGGCCCATGGATTCCCCTCCAGCGCCAAACGCAACATCGCCAGACGGTGCGATCCGTCCGCCAGGGTTACGCCGCCTTTCAGCGGGGAGCGTGAACATGGCAGAAACCAAATGTGGTCCAGCCCGAACAGTTCCCGGGCGTCCTGCGCCGCCACCAAATGCCCCAGATGAACGGGATTGAAGGTCCCGCCCAATAACCCGATTTTAATTTTAACCGGCTTGGCTTCCTGCGGCATATCGCAGACAATCATGCGTTAAAGTCGCGCGCGTTTCAAGGTTTTCCGCCCCAATCGGCCCACCTCGAAGCTTTCCCGTTGTCTTATCGCGGCAGACCGTCTATAGTGGAACCATGAACATCACCACCCTTGCCCGACTTTCGACCATCGCGCTGATCGCCACGCTCGCCGCGGGCGCCTGCGCCCAGGATCTGAAGGATATCGCCCTGCCCGGGCCGCGCATGGAAGGCGGGGAACCCCTCCTGCAAGCCCTCAAGAAGCGTCAGTCCATGCGGGCGTACAGTCCGAAAAAACTGCCCCCCCAACTCCTCTCCGATCTGCTCTGGGCCGCCAACGGCATCAACCGGCCGTCCTCCGGCATGCGTACCGCCCCCTCCGCCCGCAACTGGCAGGAAATCGAAGTTTATGCCGTGCTGGAGGAAGGCGCTTACCTCTATGACCCCAAGGCGAACACCCTCACCGTGGTCGTCACCGGCGATCTTCGCAAAGCGACGGGCGGCCAACCCTTCGTCGCCACGGCGCCGCTGAACCTGGTCTTTGTGGCCGATTCAACCCGCATGAAAGGGGCCGCCGGGCCCGACCTGGACGTTTACGCCGCGGCGGACGCCAGCTTCGTCAGCCAGAATGTTTATCTCTTTTGCGCGTCGGAAGGGCTCGCGACCGTCGTGCGCGGCCTGGTGGACAAGAAAGCCCTGGGGGAAGCCCTGAAGCTCCCCGCGCATAAAAAGGTGGTGTTCGCCCAGAGCGTCGGTTACCCGGCGGAAAAATAGCCGCCTGCAATCCCCTTCAAAAACCGGGGAAAGGCCCAGCCGCTCGCCATACGGCGGATTCACCAGCATTACCCCGCCGCCACCGGCATCGGAGTCTCCGCAAAATCGCAGAACCCGAACGCAATCCCTTCCCATAAGCCGTTCCGCTTGCCTTTTGCCGCCGCCTTTCGGAGAATAGCGGCATGTTGTTCCGTCCGTCCACGCAATCCCCGCCCGCGATCCGCGCCTTTTCCCCGCAGGAGACGGGGTTCGCCGCGCTGCTCATGCTGTCGTTCAGCACGGGCGGCGGCGCCTTGTTTTCGCTCACCCACTGGCCCGAATACGTGATCGGCCTGGCGGGCGCGGCAACCCTTCAGGTTGGAATTCTCACCGGCACCGCCGTGATCCTGGCCGGTCGCAAGCTGTCCTGGCGCGACGCCTTCAATCTCCAGCCGTCTTACTGGCCTGCCGCCATCCGCGCCGGCCTGTTCGGCTGCGCCATCGTCATCGCCTTGGCCGCCCTGCTCACCCTCTTCTCCGCGTTGCTGCTGACTAAACTGGGCGTCCAGACGGATGGCCAACCGCCCCTGCGCTGGTTTCAGGAAAGCAACTCCCCGCTTTTCCAGAACCTGTTCCTGGCCGAAGCGATTCTGCTGGCTCCCTTCGCGGAAGAGCTCTTCTTTCGCGGGCTTCTGCTGCCCCTTCTCCTTCACCGGCTCTCCACCCCGGCCGCCGTCATTCTATCGTCGCTCCTGTTTGCCGGATTCCACTTTCACGCGCCGTCGTTCCTGTCGCTCTTTGCCGTTGCGATCGTCTGCGCCGTGGCGTATCTTAGGACCCGTTCCCTCGCCGCTCCGATCATCCTGCACGCCGCCTACAACCTGGTCAACCTGTCCTGGGTGATGCTCCGCCAAAGCGGATGAGCGAACAAACGGAGAAGCCCGCCATGCCCGCACTGCCTGTCAAAACCGTGGAATGGATCGCCGATCATAACAGCAGCCTTTACCCCGGCTGCATTAAAATGGTGGATCAGACCCGGCTCCCCGTCGACCTGGTCTTCCTCGAACTGCGCGACGTGGAACGCGTCTGGCACGCCATTCAAACGCTCCAGGTGCGCGGCGCTCCCGCCATCGGCGTGGCCGCCGCCATGGGGGTTGTGCTCGGTGTCCAGGAAAGCCGGGCAACCACTCCGGAGGCAATCCGCGAAGCCGTCCGGAAAACCGCCGACCATCTGGCCACCTCCCGCCCCACCGCGGTCAATCTGTTCTGGGCCCTGGACCGCATGAAACGGGCCGCCCAAGCCGACCTTCCGGCCGGCGACCTGCGGGAACACCTGGCCGCCGAGGCCGTCCATATTTGCACGGAAGACACGGCGATGTGCCGCGCCATCGGCGGCCATGGCGCATGCCTGCTCAAGGGCGTGTCCGCCGTGCTGACCCATTGCAACGCCGGCAGCCTGGCCACATCCTGGTATGGCACCGCGCTGGCGCCCGTCTATATGGCCGCCGAACGGGGACAGCTCATCCATGTCTTCGCCGATGAAACCCGCCCCCTCCTCCAGGGCGCCCGGCTCACGGCCTGGGAACTCGGTCAGGCCGGCCTCCCCGTCACCGTGATTTGCGATAACATGGCCGCCACGGTCATGCGCCAGGGCAAAGTCAAGGCTGTCCTGGTCGGCGCCGACCGCATCGCGGCCAACGGCGATACGGCCAATAAAATCGGCACCTACGGCGTCGCCCTCCTCGCCGCCGCCCACCATATCCCCTTTTACGTGCTGGCGCCCAGTTCCACGTTCGATTTCTCGCTTGCAACCGGCGATCACATTCCCATTGAAGAGCGGGCGCCCGCCGAAATTACGCGCGGCTTCGGTCTCCAAACCGCGCCGGCGAACGCGGCGGTCTTCAATCCCGCGTTCGATGTCACGCCCGCCGCCCTGATCACCGCCATCGTCTGCGAAAAGGGCATTGCGCGGCCCGACTACCGGGTGTCCCTGAAAAAGCTTCTGTCCCCGCGTTGAACGTTCACGAAATGCCGGGAAGCATTGTCTCGCGCAGTTTTTCGAAATGGTCGCCGATCCCGCTCTTGCTGGCGAAATCCCAGAGCGTCACCTTCATCTGCCGCATGCCCAGGAGGGCGACAATCCACCCTTGGGTCCACCCGCTTTCGATGCACCAGGCGCCCCAGCCGCCGGAGTCGGCATTGCTCCCCCAGGCTTCCCAGCGGGCAAAATCGAAAGCCCGAAACCAGCCGCCGTCCAGCGACGGATCCATCTCGGCGCGCGCCTGGATGCGGCAGAGAAATCGGGCCAGATTCGCCTCGGCCTCCGCAAGGCGGGGGTCGCCGCTTGCGGCGGCCGCCTCATGCAGGCCCAGGAAGGCGAAGTTGCTCGTGTAGAGCATGTCGCACACGGGATCGCCGTTCTCCTGAATCAGCGGCGCCTCCCGCAGGCCGTACTCCTCGTTCGATGCCGGAGGCGGGCACAGCCCCTTGCCGGGCAACCCCAGTTCTTCGCGAATCGCCCCGCACGGTTGCTGAAGCGCCAGCAATCCTTCCGCCGCCCGGTTCAGCCAGCGACGATGTTCGGGAGTGTCTTTGACGCGCACCAACCAGGCCAACGGCAGCAGGATGCGCGCTTTCTCCTGCGCCAATCCGTTGGTCCAGCGCCAGCCGTCGGTGTACTGGGCCATCGTCATGCGCAACGCCGTCTCGGCCCGGCGATAGAACAACTCGAAACCCGTGCGCGCATAGGCCCACAAGTAACACGCCCAG
>CAZSUH010000154.1:0-5727 GCA_964609905.1 uncultured Verrucomicrobiota bacterium | reverse complement strand
CTTACCAAGGACGTGCTCTACCAACTGAGCTACATGGGCATCCCTTCTCCCCCGCACCCAGGGCTTCAGACGGCAAAACACTCCCTCCTCTCGTTGCTTTCCATGAAAACGGACGAGAGCCTTCTTAGAGAGTTGTGCAAAACCCCGGTTTTTTTCTTCCTGGAAAAGCACCCGCTTCTCCCGGAAAAAGACAGACTAAACTACCAGAAACCCGAGCCACGTCAAATCTTTTTCTTTTTTTTTATTTCCGCGGATCACGCCCCCCTCGGGAGGAAGGCCGGCGGCCGGCAGGCGCCGCCGGGGAAAGACTGGGATGGACTTTCGATTTGTCAAACGCGATCATCACTGGTAGGGTATGAAATCGAATCAATCGCATCTCAACCCGGAGACCTCCCATGACCGACACCCCCACCGTTCACCCCAAAGTCACCCTCACAACCAGCAAGGGCGCGATCACCCTTTCACTCTTTCCCGACAAGGCCCCTGAAACCGTTGCCAACTTTTTGCGCTATGTGGATGAGGGCTTCTTCAACGGCACCATCTTCCACCGCGTGATCAAAAACTTCATGATCCAGGGCGGCGGCTTCACCCGGGACATGAAGCAGAAAACCACCCGCCCGCCCGTCCGCAACGAGGCGAAAAACGGACTCAAGAACAAGCGCGGCTCCATCGCCATGGCCCGCACGAACGTGGTGGACAGCGCCACCGCCCAGTTTTTCATCAACGTCGTGGACAACGGCTTCCTCGATTTCCGCTCCGCCGATCCGCAGGGCTACGGCTACTGCGTCTTCGGCGAAGTCGCCTCGGGACTGGATGTGCTCGACGCCATCCGCCACGTGAAAACCGGAAGTCGCGGCGGATTCGAGGATGTCCCCCTGGAGGTCGTCGAGATCCTGGAAGCCGCCCGCGTGGAGCCCGCCCCGTGAAAGCCTGGTTCGTCTTCCCGCTGGTCTTCCTGGCCGGCCTGCTCATCGGCGGCGCGCAACCCCGAAGCGAACTGCGCCGCCTGCGCGGGGAACTCGAGACCCGGAAAAAGGTCGAATCCGCGCCCGTTTCCCAGAGCCGGCAACTGTCCAGCTTCTTCAGCATGCTGCCGATGGAGACACCCCGCCCCGCGGAGGACTCCGCGAGCGGCCCCGGCGCCAATCGCCTGGAGCCAGCCGCCGAGTCCGCATCGGACACGGCGTCCACCCACGCCGAATCCGGCGCCAATGCCCCGAAAAACTGGCGCACCATGAGCGCCGAAGAGCGCGCCACCGAGTTCAAGGCCCGGATGGAACAGGCCGCGGAAGCCTGGCGCCTGCGCGCCGACCTGGCCCGCGCCGGTTTCGCCTCGAAGACCGGCTTCACCGACTCGGAGATGACCGAGTTCGACGTGCTCACGAAAGCCATGAACGTCCGGCTCGAGGACCTGTTCCGCCAGACGGCGGACCAGATCAAGGCCGGCGAACCGTTCAGCCCCGAGACCGGCATCCGCCTCATGAACGGGCTGACGGATGCGATGGTCCTGACCTACGACGAGATGGACCGCAAACTGCCCGCCACCTGGCGGAAGGACTCCGGCAACTCCTTCGACCTCGTGACCTATGTGGACCCCGTGGTGGTCGCCCCGCTCATGGAGGTGCAGGACAAGCTGCCCGCGCCCGGCGGTCCGGGCCGCGGTGGCGGCCCGTTCGGCGGTCGCTTCGGCGGCGGCCGGCCCGGGAAACCGCCCGCGCCATGAGGCGGTTTTTCAGCCATCTCGCGATTCTCACGCGGTTCGAATTGGCCGACGCTGTCCGCAGCCGCCGCGCGCTGGTGATCCTGCTGCTCTACCTGGCGGCGGCGCTTCTGTCCACGAACGCCTTTATCACCGCGCTTCAAAAGCTCGAAACCCAGCTCGGTGAAATCCTGCAGACGGAAAGCGGCTCGCCCGGCGCCATGGCCGACGCGCTCTGGAAATCCGCCCGGTTCCGCCACATGATGACCGCCCTGATCGGCGACCGCGAGACCGCCCAAAGCCTCCTTGGCGTGCCGCCCCTGGCCCTCCTCTACGGCTTTCTCGCCTTTTTCTACACGCCCTTCTTTGTCCTGCTCACGGCGACGCCCCGCGTGGCGGGCGACGTCTGGACCGGCGCGGCCCGCTTCGTGCTGTTCCGCACCTCGCGGGCGGCCTGGGTGCTGGGCAAGTTCCTGGGCCAGGCCGCGCTGGCGCTCTTCGCCCTCGCGCTCAGCGCGGCGGGCGCGTGGTGCCTCGCCCGGTTCCGGCTGCAAGGCATGGATGGCGCCGCCGCCGCGCGCGGCATGGTGATCATGGCGGCCAAAGCGTGGATCTACTCGATCCCCTTCCTCGGCCTGGCCATCGGCATCTCCCAATCGGTCCGATCCCCGAACGTGGCCAATGCGCTCGGTTTCCTGGCCTGGCTCGGCACGGGCATCCTGGCCTTGATGGCCAAACACTTCGCGGGGGACGGCTGGCGCACGATCTGGGACTGGGTCCGGATGCTCGTGCCCCAGGGCTACCAGCTCGACCTGTGGCGCATGGACGTCGCTTCCGTGGCGACCGCCTCCGTCTATCTCGTGGCGCTCGGCGCCGCCTACCTGGCCGCCGGCTTCGCCGTGTTCACCCGGAGGGACCCATGAAGCCCGCGCTGATCCTCCGGGATGTCGTCAAAACCTACGGCCGCCGCCGCGCGCTCGACGGGCTTTCCTTCGAAATTCCCGAGGGGAGCATCTGCGGCCTGATCGGCAGCAACGGCGCGGGCAAGACCACCGCCCTCTCCGTCACGGCCGGCCTGGTTCATCCCGACTCCGGCCGAATCGATGTGCTGGGCTTCGGCCCCTTCGATCCGCTCCGCCATGGCGGCCTGCTCTCCCTGCTGCCGCAGGACTCGGTCATGCCCCCGGAATCCTCCGTGCGTGAACTCATGGAGCATTATGCGCTCCTGCAGGGCGTGCCTCCGCGCGAGACGCCGGCGGCCGTTCGCGAGGCCATTGCGCGGGTCCATCTCTCGGACCGGCTGGCGGATCCCGTTCGCACCCTCTCCCACGGCATGAAACGGCGCATGATGATCGCGCAGGCCTTCCTCGGATCGCCCGCGCTGGTGCTGCTCGACGAGCCCATGAACGGGCTCGATCCGCGCGAAGCGGTCGGCGCCCGCGACCTGTTGCAGACTCTCCGCGCCCGGCAGACTGTGGTGATCAGCTCGCACAACCTGGCGGAAATCGAGAAAATCTGCGACTTCGTCATCGTCATCGAAAAAGGCCGCACCGTCCAAGCCGGCGGGCTGCAGACCGTGACCGGCAATCGCCAGGTGCTCTGGTACGACCTGGACGGCGCTCCGGTCCCGCTCGCGGCGCTGGGCGCCCGTCTGCCGCTGGCGGAGTTCGCGCTTTCCGACGACCGCCTCCGCCTGCGCTGCCGGTTCAACGCGGAAACGCACACCGCGCCCGCCGTGAACCGGATCGTGCTCGGCGAATTGCTGGAGGCCGGCGCCGGCATCGTCAGCGTGCGGCAGGGCGACGGCCTGGAGGCCGTTTATCTGGAGCGTTCCAAAACCTCTTGAGCATGGACAATCCCCCCTATACGCCGGCGGAAGAAGCCGCCAATGCCGTCACCCACGGTCTGGGCGCGTTGTTCGGCATGGTGGCGGTGGTACTGCTTGCCGTCTTTTCCGCCCTATGTGGCGACGCCTGGCATGTGCTGAGCTGCACGATCTACGGCATCACGCTCGTGCTCCTCTATACCGCCTCCACGCTCTATCACAGCCTGAGGAACGCGCGCCTGAAACGCGCCATGAAGGTGGTGGATCACGCCTCTATTTTCCTGCTGATCGCGGGCACCTACACGCCGTTCCTGCTGGTCCCGTTGCGCGGCCCGTGGGGCTGGACGTTTTTCGGCCTGGTTTGGGGCATCGCGCTGGCCGGGATCGTGTTGAAGCTGTTCTGGACCGGCCGGTTCCGTCTGCTCTCCACGCTGATGTATCTCGCCATGGGCTGGATCGTCGTGTTCGCCTTCAAGCCGCTGGTCCGGAACCTGCCGTCGGGCGCCCTGGCGCTGCTTGTGGCCGGGGGGCTGCTCTACACGCTGGGCACCGTGTTCTACCTCTGGAAAAAGCTGCCGTTCGGTCACGCCGTGTGGCATGGCTTCGTCCTGGCCGCCAGCATCTGCCACTTTTTCTGCATCTTTCTCTACATCATCCCCGCCCGCTGACGCCGGGAGACCGATCGAGTCGAAGGGGTTTCCGTTGCACGGCGGATCATGTCCCCAGATAGGCCTCGCCCACTTTCGGATGGCGCTGGATCTCGGCCGGCGTTCCCGCGGCGATCGTGGCGCCGAAATCGAGCACCTGGATCCGCTCGCATGCCCACGCCGAGCGCCGTGATGATCGCGGAGACGCAGGGGCGCGTGGCGGAGCGGCTTGTAGGCGATGCGCTCGATGGCCGCGCCGAGGAGCGCGGTGCCGGCCATGGAGAACAGCAGGGCGGGCACGAACGGCAGGCCCAGCGCGATCAGAGCATAGATTCCGTTGCTCTCCTAGGGATTTCGTTTGATCACGACAAAGTTGAGGGCGACCCACGGCGAGCCGCGCGGGTTGTCGCCGGGCGCGGGATTGGCGACCTGAAGCCGGTTGTTGCCGCGCAACAGGTTCGCCGCGACCGGCACTGTGAGCACGCCATATTTCTTGTTGGGAAAAACTTCGCCGGTCGACTCGAACACCACGGCGTCGTTCACCGTGACCCGGAGCCCGCAGAAATCGGCGCGCTCGTCGTCCGCGGCGGCAATGCGGAGCTCGATCGGTCCAGCCGCCTCGACCGCCTCGAATTCGAGGGTGGCGGTATGGTACGGGGTTTCCGAACCGTAAAGGGCGCCGACCAGGCGGGCATCGCCCTCGAACATGACATGGTTCATCACCATGAGACTGCGAAACCCATAGAAATCGACGGCGGAGAAAAAGCGATCCCCTTTCGCCTTGTCGTACCCGGCATGTTTGACGGCCAGTGTTTCGGTCGCCGCGATCTCCTTCTCGTATTTCTTTTTGGCGGCCTCGAAGTCCGGCGGCTTTTTCGCCAGCGCCACCACCTTTTCCGCGCGGGAAACCCCGTGCCCGTACCACCCGTTGAACACGTTCAGCGTGGTCGAATTGAGCTGCTTCGCCTTTTCCATGTTTCCCTTGGCAAGATCGACTTTCGCCTGCAGATCCGCGACGTTTTCCTTGAGAATGGCGGGCGTGACCGGTTGCAGGTGGTCGAAGTAGGTCAGCGCGAGCGCGCCGGGCCGCAACAGCTCATAGACCCCTTTTCCGAAGAGCAGGTCCATGGCGTTTTTCAGCGATTTTTCGGGCTCGTATCCCTTGTTGTTCCAGAGGAAGTCCGCCAGCGTGGCAATCTGCGTGCCCTCGCCGGGCATGGAGGCGTTCTTGGCAAAGCCGCTCATGTCGTTGGCCGCAAAGCCCTCGTAAACCCAGTTCCGCCAATCGGTCGTGTCCGCCAGGTAGTTCAGCGACTCGTGCTGCCCGGTCCGGTTCTGGAAGATCGTCGGATTGCGTTTGAGCAGCTTCTTGAACTCCTCAAGCAACAACGCTGTCACTGGCAACACTTGCAACGATAATCACTATGGCATCTACTTAGACTCCTCAAGCTACAACAACACTGTCACTGGCAACACCTGCGATAACAATGATTACTATGGCATCCGCCTACTCTTCTCAAGCTACAACAACACTGTCACCGGCAACACCTGCAATA
>CAZSUH010000153.1:3878-5771 GCA_964609905.1 uncultured Verrucomicrobiota bacterium | reverse complement strand
TACGGCGCGGGAAACTTGCGGTAGAGGAACGTTTTCGCTTCGTAGCCGCCCTCGGACAGCGCCGCCTCGGTGGGAATGTAGCCCAGCACGCCGTTGGCGCAACTGGCCACGAGCGTGGGGCAGCCGGCGCCGTTTTTGATCTTCTTGCCGATTTCGGTCATGATTTCACCGGACAGCCCGGCCAGCCGCACATCGCCCACGGCCAGCACGTGCACGTCCATGGGCAGGCTGGCGACCGGCTTTTCACCGCGGGCCAGCCGCGCGGCCATCTCCGCTTTCCAGGCCGCCACAGCCGGTTCATCCGACGGGGTGTGCCAGGCGCCGCTGACGGTTTCGTCGCGCCGGGGTTGCTTGAGGTATTGGGTCGCGGCCTTTTCCAGCTTTTCGGGCGTATCGGGGATCAGGTCCGAATTGAGCGGCAGGTCCAGCGTCTCGAGGCGGCCTTCCACGGGCCCCGGCTTCACCGGTTGCGCCTGTGCCAGGGCGGCCGCGATGGCGTCGGCCAGGGCCTTGCCCATGCGATCCACGTCTTCGAAGGTGCCGCCCCGGAACTGACCGTTGGCGATAAGACCGGGCCGCACGTCGCCGCAGCAACCGTTGAGGAAGAGGGCCGTGGCGCCGGGGAAGCGCGCCTCGAGGGCGCGCTGGGCCACGCCGGGATAATCGGACGAAATCTGGTAGATATCCGTGCCGACGGTGGTGGGATGGCAGGCGTAGTTGAACAGGATGGCGCGCGGATGGCCGTCCTGGCCCAGCGCGGCGAGAACCAGCGCTTCCCGATCGATGGTCCCGTCGGGATTAGGGCGCATTTCGACGCCATACGGAGTCTTGAGACGGCGATTGATGACGCCGATATCGGCTTCGCTCCGGCCCCAGACGAGCGTGGCGGGCGCTTCATTGGCCGCGGCTTCGCGCAGCACCTCGACGATTTTACGCCGCATTTCCTCCCAGTAGCCGGGGATGTAGCGGTCCTTGTCGCCGGGCTCGGCGCCGAACATGAAGGGACCGGTATGGATGTGGTCCGCGGTGAGAAGCACCTGCTCGGGCGCCAGGCCCAGTTCCTGGCGGGCCTCCTGCTTGATGGTCTCCGCCAGGGCCGGCGGGAAATAGACGAGATCCGAGCTGACCACGAACACGCGCCGTCTCCCGTCGCCCAGGGAGAGCGCCTTGAGCATGAGCGGATCGTGCACCTTTTCCGACTTGCCCTTGCGGGCCTCGTGGCCCTGCAGGAGGTAGCCGGTGGGCGGCGTGATGTCGCGCGCGGCAACGCCGACGCGGAAGGCGGGCTGGGCGGACGCGGAATCTTGTTTCGTCGTTTTCTGCATGTGGGAACCCTTCGTTAACCGGTTACTGCCGGAACAGCTTCTGAGTGACATCGTTGGTGGTGGGCAGGATGCCGTAGAGCTCCGGCCGGCGGCGGGCCAGGATCATGGCGCGCCAGCCGGGCCGTTGCTCGGGCATGTCCTCGCACACATAGGCGGAGACATGATTCGTGCCCCGCTTGAGCTGGGTCGCCTTTCGACCCGCGTAATAAACCTTCTCGACATCGAAATCGATGTCCGCCGCAATCGCGCCGTGTTCCTGGAACCGGGAAGACGCCACGACGCCGCCGTAGGGATCGATGATCGGACTGCGCAGGCCGGGGTCCGAGCTTTGAAAATGCGAGCAGGCATACCAGCAGCCGTTGTCGATGGCCCGCGCCCGCATCATCTGCTCGTTGTGAAACCCATCCCCGCCCCACATGCGGCTGGGATCGAGGATGATCTCCGCGCCTTTCAACGCCAGCACCCGGTCCACCTCGCCCACGTAGAGATCGCCGCACAGATGCACGCCGATCCGGGCGAAGTCCGTGTCATAGACCGGGATTTCGGGAATGCCCCGGGGCCAGTAAAT
>CAZSUH010000153.1:0-3778 GCA_964609905.1 uncultured Verrucomicrobiota bacterium | reverse complement strand
TCCAGCACCTCGAACATGGCATGCGGCTCGTTATCGTGCATCCAGTCGAGCCGGACGCCGTCCTCCGTGCGATTGAAGAAATAGCCCACCGCGATCCGGGCCTTGCGTTTTTGGAACGCGGGCAGGACCGGCGGCGTCCACGGTTCGCACACGGGATGGAAGGCCTTGCGGTCGCCCTCGTTGTTGACCAGGAACACATTTTCGTCGCGCCGATACGGCTCGTGCGGGTCGCGCTTGCGCTTGTCCAGGTCCGCCACCGCGGTGGCGATGCCGTCGTCATAGCCGGTTCCGGCCAGAATGGCGCCCACCCGGTTGAGGACCAGGCTCTGCCCCCACTCGGCCCCGTTCACGCCCTCCCGATAGCGGTTCGTCAGGTAACAGCGGGGATCCGCGTAACCGGCGGCCACCACATGAGCCCGATTATCGATGCAGCGCGCCATGAGCAGCGGCCGCCACTGGGAGTGTTCCCGAAACCGTTCGGGATAGTGCTGCCAGACGAGGATTTCCGCGCCCTTCATCCATTCGACGGCATACACTTCCGGAAAATAGAAGTCCGTCGTGAGGCTGAAACCCACCACGCCGAAATCGGTCGTGAACACGGGCAGGTCATCCCCCAGGGCCATGGTGTCGTCCGGCAGCGCGTGGGTTTTGCGGTATTTCCCCGCAACCGCGCCGTTCCGTCCCAGCAGAACCGACGTGCAAAACGTCCGGCCGTCTTGGGCGGTTTCGGTCATGGCGACGGCCAGCCAGGTTTTGTGTGCGCGCGCGAGCCGGGCGAAACCGGCGAGGTCGTCCGCTTCCGAGCCTTCCCGGAACGACAGGAACGGCGTCAACGGCGTCACGATCAGATCGTGGCGCTGCCGGCGCGCGGCCTGCTCGATCATGGCCGCGACATAGGCCTCCGTCCGGCAAGTGTCATCGTCCAGCAAGCACAGCGACGAAATAACAGCCACTCGATTTTTCAGCACGACACCCTCTTCCTCCGTATCGAACAACCACCATGTCCTGCACGCTAAACGCGCGGGCGTCAAACGTCAAGGCGCGAATCTCCCGGCGCGGGCGGCGCCTTCGGGCGCAAGGCGCGAACCGCCGCGCCCGCCCGCCACATTTCCGAGCGGCGCAAGGCGTCCAACTCCTTCCGCACCCGCTTCGGGTAGTCCGGGCGGCCGCACAGCCGCATCACCCGCGCCGCTTCTTTTCCGCTCTTCACGGAGGCAAACAGCTTCCGGAAGGTGGGCAGCACCGCGGCGCGGAACCTCGGCATCCAGTCCAGCGCCCCCCGTTGCGCCGTGACCGAGCAGTGGCGGAACATCCCGTCCATCCCGACCTCGTCCACCAGGCGGATCAGGCTCTGGGTCAGCTCTTCCACCGTCTCATGAAACGCCTCGCTCGGGGTGTAGCCGTTCTCGCGCAGCACATCATACTGCGCCTGCATCATCCCCGCCAGCCCGCCCACCAGCATGCCGCGCTCCCCCGTCAAATCGCCCACCGTCTCCCGCTCGAACGTCGTCGGAAACAAATTGTTGGCGCCCAACGCGATCCCGCACGCCAGGCACCGTTCCCGCGCGCGCCCCGTCGCGTCCCGCTCCACCGCGCAGCTCGCGTTGATCCCCGCGCCGGAGCGGAAATTCCGGCGCAGCGTCGCGCCCGCGCCCTTCGGCGCCACCATGAACACGTCCACGCCCTTCGGCGGAACCAGTCGGGTCAGCGTGTGGAACACCAGGCCGAACCCATGCGCGAAATCGAGCGCCTTGCCCGGCGTCAGGGACGGGCTGATCGCCGGCCACACGGTCCTGATCGCGGCATCCGACACGAGCAGCATCAGGATCGTGCCCCGCTTCGCCGCCTCGCCGAGGGAGAAAAGCGTCCGGCCCGGCTTCCAGCCGTCCCGCTTCGCCCGCGCCCAACTGGCCGTTCCCTCGCGCTGGCCCACGATCACCCGGATTCCGCTGTCCCGCATATTCAGCGCATGCGCCGCGCCCTGGACCCCGTACCCCAGCACCGCCACCGTCTCCGGCTTCAACGCCGTCCGCGCCCGCGCCAGGCTGAATTCCCGCCGCGACACCAGCGTCTCCACCGTTCCACCGAAATTGATCTTCGCCATCGCGGTTTCTCCGGATTCGAATTAATCGCTGATTTTTGATAATACCGCTTGATTCCCGCCCGTCAATTTTAAATGATCCGTGGGGTGACGCCGTTTCAACCCAGCCTGGCCGCCCCGGAGCCGTTGCGCCTGACGGCGAACGAACTCGCGGCCTATCTCGCCGACGGCCTGGACCGTCCGCTGGCGGTCACGCTGACGCGCAACCGCGTTTCCCTGATGCGGTTGAAGGCGCGGCCGGACGGCGGCCTGTCGTTGCGCGTCCATGCCGGCCTGCTCGACGCCCCGCCCGACACGCTCCGGGCGCTCAAGCGCTATCTCGTCACACGCCGGCGCCGGGATTGGAAAGCGGTGGGCGCTTTTCTCCACGCCATCCCCCGGGAAAGCCGTCCGCCATCCCCCGCCACGCTTCGCACCGCCGGCCGGGTTTACGACCTCCAGGAACTCCTTGACGAGGTAAACGCCGCGTTTTTCCCTGGCGCCCCCGCCTTCCGCATCGCCTGGGGCCGGGCCGCCTCGCGACCCCGCGGCCGTTTCCGCCGTCATATCGCGTATGGCTCTTATCACGGCGACCTCGGCCTGATCCGGATTCATCCCCTGCTCGACGATCCCCGCGTGCCGCGCGAATTCGTGGCCTTCATCGTGTTTCATGAACGGTTGCACGCGGCATTGGGCACCGAAACCCGGGATGGCCGGACCTGCCACCACACCGCTGATTTCCGAAAACGGGAACGTCAATTCCCGGATTATCCGCGCCTGCGGCAACTCGCCCGGCAACTCGTCCGCACCCTCGACCGGCCGGAACCCCGGAGGAATTGGCAGGAGGCGGCGCGGGATTGGATGGACGCTACAAATCGACCATCATGTCGTCGTTGATGATGGTGACGGGAACGCCCCGCCTCGTCACGAGCGATGGAAAATCGCCGACTTTCCGGAAGCCCGTCTTGAAGTAAAAATGAACGCCCTGGGCGTTTTCGTGCTGCACCCCGTTCCAGAGCACCATGACGGTTTTTCCGAACACGCGCGCACACGCCTTGGTATACTCCATCATCTCGGCGCCCAACCCGCCGTTCTGCCAGGCATCGGCCACCGACGGCGCCAGCGTGCAGGCTTGATCGGCGTTCAGATCGGCATAGCGCCGTTTCCGGTCGCTCTCGCGCAAGCCCAGATAAAGGATGAAATAACCGACCACCGCTCCGGCCGCCACGGCGACCAGCCGGAGATGGACGTTCCCGTCCGGCGTTTCCAGCCCCGCACATATGGACGCCGCGGTAGGCCGGTCGAACGCATGCGGTCCATAGACGTTCTTCGTCGCCGTGGAAAGTCCCAGGAAATAGTCGCCGAGCGCTCTTTCATCCTCCCTGTTTAAAGGGCGTAACGTCACGGCCTGACCGCGCCGCTCAATCGTCCGAACGGGAAGCCGGCCCCAGTCATAGGGTGAGTCGCGTCTCATTTCCATGGCCCGTACAGTATCCAGGACGGGAAGCAAAGTCAACGCGGCATGCAGATCGGCCTTGCCCCGGCCGGATCGGCTTCGCTACACTCATGCGAAACAAGGACGCATGGGCATGGCGGAACTCAAGAACACCTTTTCCTGGTCGTTCAGCGCGGCCGAGGATTTCGATCTCTGCCGGCGCAAACGGTTCTGGGCCAAATACGCCATGTGGGGCGGCTGGA
>CAZSUH010000152.1:0-5795 GCA_964609905.1 uncultured Verrucomicrobiota bacterium | reverse complement strand
CAAATTGAACACGGAATCCGGAAGGTATCCGGGAGTTCCTATGGGATGCTAGTGAAAGCGGTTGAATTGTTCCACGGGACCGGGATAGAGTGCCCTCACCGATGAGCCCAGCCCTTCCAGCACATGCCGCCACCCGCCAGGCAACGGTCGCTCTGGAGTTGGTGCGGCTGGCTTTGGGAAAAAACGCGAGCGGTATCCCGGCGGACGCCTTTTTGGCCCAGACCTTTCGCCAGCACCGCGAATTCGGGTCCCGCGATCGCCGACTCTATGGCAATCTGGTTTTTTCATTCTTCCGGTGGAAGGGGTGGCTCGATCTTTTTCCCGACACCCCGCTGGAACGCCGCGCCGCAATCGCCTACCGGCTCGATTACCCCGACTCCCATCCCGCGGTGGACCGCCTGGCCAGCCTTCCCGCTCCGGACGAACCGCTCGACTCCCTGGGGGCTAAAGCCCGGCAGGCCGCAATCTGGATGCATCTCCCCGATCCGCCTGCCCTGGAAAAACTGATTCCCGCCGGACTGCTTCCTCACCTGGCCATGCCTCCTTCTGCCGACGGGACGCCGCCCTGCCGTCCCCTGCTCGACTCGTTCCAGTCGCGCCCCCCCACCTGGCTGCGGGTTCGCTCCGACCGCCGCAAGCAGGCGCTCGAGGCCTGTCAAACCTTCAGCCTTGAACCCGCCCCCCATCCCCGCCTGCCGCTCGCTTGGGCAATCCCCGACACCGCCCGCCTGGCCGATGCGTTGGCCCAGTGCCGGGGCTGCGCGGAAATTCAGGATGTCGCCTCGCAGGCTGTCGGCTTCGTGGCCGACCCCCGGCCCGGCGAAGCCTGGTGGGATGTCTGCGCCGGCGCGGCGGGCAAAAGCCTGCACCTGCAAGACCTGGCCAACGGCCGCCTCGCCATCCTGGCCACGGATGCGCGCGAGTCCATCCTGGAGCAGGCGGCCAGCCGCGCCCGCATGGCCGGCCGCAACTCGGGCTTTCAATTCCAACGGCTGGATGCCCTCGTCGATCCGCTGCCGGATCGCTGCTTCGACGGCGTATTGGTGGATGCCCCCTGCTCCGGCTCCGGCACCTGGGCCCGCAATCCGGACGCCCGCTGGCGGATGTCTCCGGAGTCGATCGATTCCTTTGCCGCCCGCCAGGCCGCCATACTCCGGCGGGTCGCGGACGCGGTCAAGCCCGGCGGCACGCTGGTGTACGCCACCTGCTCGCTTTTCCTGCCGGAAAACACCGGCGTGATCGATGCGTTCCTGGCCGGCCGTCCCGATTTCGAACCGGCCCCGTTCATCCACCCCCTGACGGGCGAATCCTCGCCGGGTCACGCCTTCCTCTGGCCCTGGCAGGGGCCCGGCTCGGGCCTGTTCGCGGCCCGTTTAACCCGACGCCAGGCAAGCGGCCAATGCGACGAAAAGGTCCGCCCTTGACCGGCGCACCGAACAATCCCGCCGTGCTGCTGCACGACCATCGCAACCGGCAGTGGTTCCTGTTTCAAAATCCGGTCCGGCAAATCCGCGCCGACCGACCCGAGGGGGTGATGGCCGCCCGGCGCCAGGTTGAACGGGCCGTTTCCGACCGACCCTTGTTTTTATTCGGTGACGACCAGCGTGCTGGGCCGGTCGGCATAGGTCATGTGCAGCCGGATATGAAGGTGGCCGCGTTCATCCAGCGCCTTGCGCACCTGCTTCTCCGCCAGTTCCGGCTCGTTGCAGTCCCGGCTCAAATGCGCCAGGAACACATCCGTCATGCCGGGATGTCCGATATCCGCCAGCATATCGGCCAAGGCGTCGTTGGACAGATGCCCCTGCCGCCCGAGAATGCGCTGGATCAGGCTCCAGGGGCGCCCTGAATGCTTCAGCAGTTCCTCGTCATGGTTGGCCTCCACCACCAGAACCCGGCAATGCCGCAACCGCTCCCGGATCAGCGTGGTCGCCATGCCCATGTCCGTCACCACGCCCACCTTCACCGGTCCGACCGTAAAAACGAAACCAACCGGATCGAGCGCATCGTGCGGAACGGAAAAAGGCTCCACGCGAATGTCGCCCAGTTCAAACGGCGCGCCGGTTTGAAACACGGTCCATTGCAGAAAATCCTCGCGTCCCAGTTTCTCCAACCGGTCGATGGTGCCCGAGTTGGCGTACAACTTCAGCTTGTGCCGGCGTTGCAACACCCCCAGTCCGGCGGTATGATCGCCGTGTTCATGAGTCAGCAACACGGCCGAGAGCCGCTCTGCCGACAGCCCTGCCTCCGATGCCCGGCGGAGGGTTTCCTTGCCGCTCAAGCCGGCGTCCACCAGCAACTCCACGGCGTCCGTGCCGATAAACGTGCAGTTCCCCGAACTCCCGCTCCCTAAAACGCAGATTCGCACAGCCATAATTCTAAATCCCGCGCCTTGACCTGATTGTCCGTAAAAAAAGGGCATTGTATCGCATCCACCCCGTTGTGCCTATCTTATTACGCCGCCCTTTTTGTCTTCTTTAATCCTTGCGTGCCCCCCGGCTTGGCGTGTATCATAAATCCAATTTTTTATCGTTGTTTCGGGAAAGCGAGCGCGACCATGAGCGAAGAACTCCAGCATCTGATCGAGCGGATCCGGACTGATGGCCTGGCCAAGGCCGACGCGGAAGCGAGCGCGATTCTCGCCACGGCCAAAGAACACGCCGCGGCCATCGAACGCGACGCGCGGGACAAAGCCGATGCCATCCTCCGGAAGGCCGACTTCGATTCACAAGCCTTCGTCGAGCGGGGGCGCAAGTCGCTCGAACAGGCCTCGCGCGACCTTGTGCTGACGGTCCGACAGGCCGTGGAGGCCCTGTTCGACCGGCTGCTGCTCGACAAGGTCGAATCGGTCTTCACGCCCGAGGCTTTCCAATCCCTGCTCCAAGACGTGATCCACGCCTATGCGGCCAAGGGCCATGAAGCGGGCAACATGACGGTGATCGTGTCGCCCGAAAGCGAGGCGTCCGCGCGCGCGTTTTTATTGGCCGCCTTCCGGGATTCTTTTGCAAAAGGCCTTGAGGTCCGCTCTTCAAACGGCGTCATCAAGGGGTTCCGCGTCGCGTTTCGGGACAATCATGTGGAACACGATTTCACGGCAGAAACCATCGCCGAAGCCCTGGCCCGGCTGGTGCGTCCCCACCTGGCGGAACTGATCCGCGGCGCCTCCGCGACCGGCAAGCCATCCGCCCCATGAGTCGCTATTTCCTCATCGCCAGCCTGCCGCTGCTCCAGCTCGGCGTCAAACCGCCGATTCGGATGGCGGCGTTTTTAAGCGCCTGCGAGGCCAGCCTGCCGGAGGAGGACCTGGCGGTCATGCGGGAACTGCTGGCCGCCGACGGCCGGGGATCCCCGCATCCGTTCGCGCGGGAGTGGCTGGACCGGGAGACGGAACTCCGGAACGCGGCCGCCCGGCTGCGCGCCCAGAAAAAGGGGCTCAATCCCGAACCCTGGCTCCACCCCCAGCAGGGTGCCCGTGTTTTCATCCAGACCGGCGTGGCCGACGCCTTTTTGGAATCGACCCCCCTGGAGCGGGAGCGCGCCCTCGACCTTTTGCGCTGGACCATCTTGGACGACCTTGCCGGGCTTGATCCGTTCGGACTCCCCGCCGTTTTCGCCTACGGCCTGCGCCTGCGGCTGGCCGAACGGTGGGCCGCCTTCGACGCAACGAGCGGCGCGCAGCTTCTCGAAACGGCGGCAGCGAACGCCGCGGCAACACCGGGGCAGGCCGCCCCCCTCTGATTTCAACCCGCAGGAGACAGGCAAACGAATGAGCGTGGCAACCGGAATCATCGCGGGCGTGAACGGCAACTTGATCACGGTCGCCTTCGAAGGCGCCGTGGGACAGAACGAAGTCGCGTTCGCGCGGGTGGACGATAAGAAACTGATGGCCGAAGTGGTCCGCGTACACGGCAACCAGGCGGACCTGCAGGTGTTCGAGGACACCACGGGTCTGGCCGTCGGCAATGCCGTGGAGTTCACGGGCCGCCTGCTGTCCGTACAACTCGGGCCGGGCCTGCTCGGCCAGATTTACGACGGATTGCAGAATCCCCTGCCCCGGCTGGCCGAAGCCTGCGGCTTTTTCCTCCAGCGCGGCACCTATATCCAGGCCCTCGATCCTTCCATCGCCTGGCCGTTCACGCCCGTGGCCCGACCGGGCGACCGGCTGGTCGCGGGCGATACGCTCGGCACCGTTCCGGAAGGCCTCTTCACCCATCGCATCATGGCGCCATTCGACATGCCGGGAACCGCGATCGTCGAATCGATTGCCCCCGCCGGCAGCCGTCCCGCCGGGGAGCCCGTCGCCACCCTCCGCCTCGAACGCGGGGGAACGCGCGAGGTGACCATGATCCAGACCTGGCCGGTTAAGATTCCCATCAAGGCTTACGAGGAACGCCTCCGCCCCGCCGAACCCCTGGTCACGAAAATCCGCTGCATCGACACGTTCTTCCCGGTGGCCCGCGGCGGCACCTACTGCATTCCGGGCCCTTTCGGCGCCGGTAAAACCGTGCTCCAGCAGCTCACCAGCCGGCATGCAGAAGTGGATGTGGTCATACTCGCGGCCTGCGGCGAGCGCGCCGGGGAAGTGGTGGAAACCCTGCGCGAGTTTCCCGAACTGGAAGACCCGCGCACCGGGCGGTCGCTCATGGAACGCACCGTGATCATCTGCAACACCAGTTCCATGCCGGTGGCGTCCCGCGAAGCCTCGGTCTACACCGGCGTGACCCTGGCCGAATATTACCGGCAAATGGGACTCACCGTCCTCCTGCTGGCCGATTCCACCTCCCGCTGGGCCCAGGCCCTGCGCGAACTCTCCGGCCGGCTCGAGGAGATCCCCGGCGAGGAAGCCTTCCCCGCCTACCTGGAGTCCGTCATCGCCGCCTTCTACGAGCGCGGCGGCGTCGTGCGCCTGCGCGACGGGACGATCGGCTCCATCACCATCGGCGGCACCGTCAGCCCGGCCGGCGGCAATTTCGACGAGCCGGTCACCCAGTCCACGCTCAAGGTGGTGGGCGCGTTCCATGGCCTCTCCCGCGCCCGCTCCGATGCGCGCCGCTATCCCGCCATCGACCCGCTCGACAGTTGGAGCAAATACCCCAGCGTGGCGGACGACGAGTCGCTTGCCGACGCCCGCCGAATCCTGCGCAAAGGCAGCGAAGTCAGCCAGATGATGAAGGTCGTCGGCGAGGAAGGGGTCACCCAAAGCGAGTTCGTCACCTATCTGAAAGCAGAGTTCCTGGACGCCACCTACCTTCAGCAGGACGCCTTTCACGAGGTGGACGCCGCCAGCGGCGCCGATCGTCAGCGCCATGTCTTCGAGGCGCTGCACCAGGTCTTGACCGCCCCGCTCCGCTTCGACTCCCACGACGCGGCGCGCGCCTTTTTCCATAAAATCACTCAAGCCGCCAAGGACTGGAACCGCCAGGCCATGGACAGTCCGGAATTCAAGTCGAGCCAGGCCGCGATCGAAAAACTGGTCCAGGAGGCCACCCCCCATGCGTAAAACGTACAACCGGGTCGACGCCATCACCGGCAGTGTGATCCACGTGCAGGCCGAAGGAGTCCGCTACCGCGAACTGGCCGAAATCGCCTCCCGCCGAGGCACGTCGCTCGGGCAGGTCATCAACCTGCGCGGCAACCAGGTGTCCCTCCAGGTCTTCGCCGGCGCGCGCGGCATCGCCACCGACGCCGAGGTCCGCTTCCTCGGCCACCCCATGCAGGTTCCCTTTTCCGACGCGCTGCTCGGCCGTGTGTTCACCGGCAGCATGACCCCGCGCGACAAGGGCCCCGTCTTGCACGAC
>CAZSUH010000151.1:0-5928 GCA_964609905.1 uncultured Verrucomicrobiota bacterium | reverse complement strand
GACGTGATCAGCGCGATCGGGGAGCGGCTGCAGCCCGACTGCTGGATCACGCTGGTGGCGGACGCGAACACCTATTTTTCGCAGGACAACCCGGTCAAGCCGGAAGCCCGGCGGGTGCCGCGGGGGTTGCGGGAGCGCAAGGAGGGCGAACCGGCGGTGTTGTCGGGCGATCCGTCCTTCACCCGCATTATCGTGGAGGGCTACACCACGGTGCCAAGCCTGGCGTCGGTCAAGGAGCTGATCGGCTCGCTGTTGAAAGACGGCGTCATCCAGGCGGCAGACCTGCTGGGCGACGATCAACTGGTGGAAGAGGACACGGAAAAATGGGGCTCGGCCGGGGGACGCCGGTTCGTGATCGACCTGACCTTGTAAACAAACATGAGCGCAAACACCACCGTCACCATGTCGGAACGGCAGCAGATCACGGGGATCATCCTGTGCGCGGCGCTGGCCGTGGGGCTCCTGTGGTTTTTCGCCCTGATGCCCCTGCAACGCAAGCGGAAGGCGCTGGAGGCCGAAAACCGGCAGATGCAGGCGGACCTGGCCAAGGGGAACTACCTGCTGGGCGAACTGCCGCTGGAAAACCGCAAGATCGCGGTGCTGGAGGAGGGCCGGCGGCTGGCGAACGAGTGGCAGCAGTCGGCGGCCCAGCTCTCCACGTTCACCAACCAGACGATCCAGGGCGCGCAGGATGTCAGCAAGATCGACTACAAGGTGGCGCTGTTCGAGGTGCGCGAGAGCCTGGTGAAGAAAGCCGCCGAGCGGGGCATCCGTCCCAACTTTGAGCTGGCGATCGACGAGAAGGTGCTGAGCAACGAGGACGCGCGCAAGCGCATGCTCCAGTTGCGCGCCGTGGAGAAGGTGATGGACGCGGCGCTGGACCTCAAGGTGGGCCGCGTGGAAACGGTGGAGCCGCTGGAGCCCGTTCCCCACGTCGAGGAGACCACCGGCGAGCTGTTTTTGGAGGAGTATCCGGTCCGCATTCAATACGTGGGCTCGATCGAGAACGTCTACGCCTTCATTCACCTGGCCTTCCAGCCCGGCCGCGTATTCGTCTGCCGCCGCATGAAGACCGAGAAGGAGTCGCTGCAGAATCCCGATCGGGTGCGGGTGGACGCCACGCTGAGCGCGCTGGTGTTTTTGCGCGACGTGGAGGACATGACGCCTCCGCCTCAGAAAGTCGAGAGAATGAAGCGGCCCCAGGGGGTCTAATGGAGCGCCACGCATGACGTCGCAATTCTGGAAATGGCTCAGCCGCGCGAACGCCCGGACGGCGCTTCTGGCGGCCATGATCGCCCTGGCGGCCGTGCTCGGCTACTGGGTGTGGCGCGAGGTGGAGCCCGGCCCGATGACGACGGCGTTCCCCGGCCGGCAACCCGCTCCGGAAGGGGGGCTCACCAACCGGGTGGAACTGCTGGCCTTCCTCCAGGCCCAGCAGAAGAACGGCGAGAAGGCGATGAACAATCCCTTTTTCCGCCGGCCGGTCAGGAAACCCGAGTTCAACCCGCCCAGGCACTCCCTCAACAAGCCGGACCCCTTCCCGGGCGCCCGGCCGCAAACGAAGCCGGAGCCCCGGCCCGAGCTCAATCCCCCGCCGAAACAGGCGCCGGCGCGCCCGCCGCCGCCACCGCCGGCCAGGCTCATTCCCGTGCTGTTCCGGGGCATCATGACCCGGCCGGACGGCACGGCGATGGCGCTGATCGAAAACCAGGAGACCAGGAAACAGCGGTTTTATGAAGTCGGCCAACCGTTCATGGGCAGAACGGTCGAACAACTGGCGAACGAGTCGGTGACGCTGAAAAAGGCGGACGGCAGCGAGGTGGTCTTGCCGCGCGGTGCAGTGGTGAAGGTTCGGGAGGATTAGATGGAACGCGGCGAGGATAGAAGCGCCGAAGTGCGATATGCGTCGGAAAGCCTGATGGGCGAACTGGGACTGCGCCTGGTCAACGACGGCATCCTGCATGCCGAGCAATTATCGGATTATCTGTCCCGGGCCACGCTGACCGGCGAGCCGCTGGACCGGCTGGTGTTGAAGGACGGGCTGCTGACGGAGAGCCAATTGCTCGAACGGCTCGGGGAACTGGCGGGCATGCCGTTTCGCTCCATGTCCCATTTCCGGATCGACCAGGCGACGGCCGGGCGGCTGCCGTCGCGGGCCGCGATCAAGTACCGGGTCATGCCCGTGGCCGCGGATTCGGTCTCCGTGACCCTGGCGGCCCCGCAGGTGCCGGCGCGCGAGGTGGTGGACAGCCTGCGGCTGTTGCTGGGGGGGCAGGTCTATTTCGTGCTTGCGCCCGAGGCCGAGGTGAGCCGGAGCATCAAGCATTTTTACGGGCTGGGCGCGGATTCGCTCGAGTCGATGATTCAGACCGCCGTGGCCACGGAGGTTCAGGAGACCGACCTGACCCAGGAGGGCACCGATCCCGGCGTGCTCACGTTCGTCAACCAGCTCATCGCCGAGGCGATCCGGATGGAGGCGACGGATGTGCACATCGAGCCGTTCGAGAACCGGTTGCGGATCCGGTACCGGATCGACGGCGTGCTCCAGGTGATTCCGGTGCCCAAGGGCATCGAAAAGTTGCAGAAGGCGATCGCCTCGGCCATCAAGATCATGGCCCAGCTCAACATTGCCGAGCGGCGCAAGCCGCATGACGGCCGGATCAAGGTGCGGCTGGGGGACGGCGAGTTCGACCTGCGTGTGTCCATTCTTCCCACGCGGTATGGCGAGACCATTGACCTGCGGATTTTGAACCGCAGCTCGATGTTCATCGACCTGGAGCATCTGGGCTTGAAGCCCCACCAGATTCCGATCATCGAATCGGTTTCCGCGCTGCCGCACGGGATCGTGCTGATCACGGGGCCGACCGGCAGCGGCAAGACGACCACCCTGTACGCCGCGCTGTCGCGGTTGAACAAGGACGGGGTCAAGATCATCACGGCCGAGGATCCGATCGAATACCAGATGGACGGCATCAGCCAGATCCAGACGCACAGCCAGATTGGATTGACCTTTTCCACCATCCTGCGGTCGATCCTGCGCCACAACCCGGACATCGTGCTGGTGGGCGAAATTCGCGATACGGAGACGGCCTCCATTGCCGTTCAGGCGGCCCTGACCGGGCACCTGGTGTTCAGCACGCTGCACACGAACGACGCGCCGAGCGCGATCGTGCGGCTGATCGACATGGGGGTCGAGCCGTACCTGGTGGCCTCCTGCCTGGAAGGGGTGATCGCCCAGCGGCTGGTGCGCCGGGTGTGCGCCGCGTGCAAGGAGCCGATCGAGCCGGATCCGGTGATCCTGGACGAGATCGCCCGGAACTATCCCGAGCGCGTGAAGGGCGCGGTGTTTTACAAGGCGCGGGGCTGTCCGGCTTGCAACTACACGGGGTATCACGGGCGGATCGCGCTGTTCGAGATGCTGGTGATCGACGACGATCTGCGCGGCATGATCGCGCATCAGGAATCGGCCGGCCAGGTGCGGGTCAAGGCGATCGAGAACGGCCTGATCACGCTGCGACAGGACGGCTGGAGTTCCGTGCTGGAGGGCGTCACGACGATCGAGGAAGTGTTGCGCGTGGCGCACAAGGTGGAAGCCACCACCTATCTGGGCGCGAAGAAGAGCATGGATCAGAAGCGCTGAGGGGCATGGCGTTTTTTCCGGGATGGACGGGTAGATCGTGACCCCCCTTGGGGTTGAAGGCGGGAGTATAATGAGCGTGAAGTTTTCCTAAGTCAAGGGGGCGCCAGAACGCGATACCCGGATGGTGAACGGTCTCGACATCACGTTGCCAGGTGTAGGCCTTCGGAGGAATGAAGTGGTGCCTGGAACCGAGGGCACGGACTAAGGAGGGCAGTCCGCGTTGATCGACTCCTTCGAGGTTCTCGGATCCGTTATCGGTCTGCCATTCCACCTGGGAAAGGGCTAAGCCATAATAGGCTACATGGGCGCTGACCCGTTCGGCCATCAAGACGGTGAAGGATTTCGCCCATTCGTCCATGGCTGCTGGCGTCTACCCGTCCGCTCCCGGAAAAGGGAAGGATACCGCTTGATTCCGACCTGCCGATGCAGCAGAATTCGTATTCATGCGTGGTTGTCGCTGCGGCGTGGCAGCCGTCTTCAACAGAATCGGCCGGCGCCGTCTGTTCAGCACCAACGTTGAGAGCACAAGAATGGATCTATATAAATACGAGACGCATCTTCACACTTTGGAAAGCAGCAAATGCGGGAAATCTACCGGAGCTGAAATGGCGCTCCATTTCAAGCGTTTGGGCTACACGGGAATTTTCGTGACCGATCATTTTTTGAATGGCAATACAACCGTTCCAGAAAGCCTGCCGTGGCCCGACCGAATCGAGTTGTTTTGCCACGGCTACAACATGGCCGCGCAAAAGGGGCGCGAAATCGGGCTGGATGTTTATTTTGGCTGGGAATCCAGCTATGGATGCGCCCATTTCCTGACCTACGGATTAAACCAGGACTGGCTGCTTGCCAACCCCGACATACTGTCCTGGGACTTGCCGCGCTATTGCGATCGCGTGCATGAAGCTGGCGGCGTGATCGTCCATGCGCACCCTTTCAGGGAAGGGGTCGACATTGTTCAATTGGTTCCCAACCACGTTGATGCGGTTGAAGTTTTTAACTGCGGTACAAGTGACGAGCACAATCGAAATGCGCGCGATTATGCAATCAGTTTCGGCTTGCCCATGGTAGGAGGGTCTGACATCCACTCGGTTGAGAGCGCGCGATTGTATGGAATGGAATTCTCGAGACGTCTTCGCGGCAGTCACGAGTATATGACGGCCATCAAGTCAGGCGAAGGCGCGATCATGGAGAAGCGCCTGGAAGGCCGTTCGGAGTGAGAAAAACAGCCCCCAGGACGGCCGCACACAGGGCCGCGCCACACGCTTCGCGCCTGTCTTTGTAGCGCCGCGCTGCGTACGGCGGTCCTTTCCTGCCAAAGCCCCCTTACGTCACTGAGGGATTACCACATACGCTTGCTTTGACTATGTGCGGGGAGTAACATTCCAACAAGATGGGGTGACTGAGTGCGCACCGGTCCCATGCAAGGAGTGATGGACCATGAAGCCGTTGTGTTGTGTGGCCTTGGGAATGTTCATGGCGCTCGTGCCGCTTGCCGGCCGCGCGCAGGAGATCAATAGCTGGACCGGCGGGGGCGCCGACAACAACGCCAGCACCGCCGGCAACTGGGATAAGGGCGCGCCGCAAGCCCATCATCACATCCTGCTCAACGGCACCACCAACAAGAACCTGACATGGGACTCGAACGCCGTCCATACGGTTGCGTCGTGGACGCAGACGGCGGACTATACCGGGACGGTGACCTTTGCCATGACGTTTCCGGCCTATAGTACGACCTTTACCAATTTCACCGTTGCCGGCGACTGCGTGATCAGCAACGGCGTCTGGACGCATACCGCCAATCCCAGCACGGCCTATGATGAACGACAGCGCCTGCATGTCACCGTCAACGGAGATCTGACCCTCGGCGCCAACGCCTCGATCAATGTTCAGGACAAAGGCTTCGGCGCTGAGAGAGGGACCGGCACGCCTGTGTCGGGCAGTGGCGGCGGCAGTTACGGTGGCTTGGGCACCGAATCCGCCAGTCCGGGCCCCTGCTATGGCTCGATCACGTCGCCGACCAACCTGGGCAGCGGCGGCAAAGGTAACACCTCTTGGCCGGGCGGCGGCGCCGTCAGATTGAATATTGCGGGCGCCGCGCGGGTGGATGGAGAAATCCGGGCGGAAAGCAGAAGCCAGACACACCGCACCGGCTCGGGCGGCAGCATCTTTGTCACGGCGGGTTCGTTGAGCGGCGATGGAACGATCAGCGCGAAGGGCGGCACCACGGGCTACGGAAACGGCGGCGGCGGGCGCATCGCGCTGGTGGTCACCAACGCAAGCGCGGA
>CAZSUH010000150.1:0-5948 GCA_964609905.1 uncultured Verrucomicrobiota bacterium | reverse complement strand
AATCGGAAAGAACAGCCGGAGGTGCGGCAGTGGGAGAAGCGGCTGGGGTTTGAGGAGATCCGGCGGGCGGTGGAGAGTGTCAAGGCCGAGAAATGGGAGGCGTTTCGAGACCGGCAAGGGGATTGGGGGCGGGACGTGGCGCTGTGGCTGGCGCGGCGGCATACGGGGCTGACGCTGGCGGAGATCGCGCGCGCGGCGGGCGTGGCGGATCACCGGGCCGCGGGCAAAGCGATCGAGCGGATGGAGAAGCGGATGCGGGGAGAGGCGAAACTTCAGCAAATCGCCAGCCTTGTGAGAAAGGCGATGTCGTATGTCGGGGGTCCAAGGGGTCAGTCCCACAAATAGAAAATAAGCATTTGCGTGGCCAATATGTACCACGTCAAGGAACTGCTCGGTCACGAGACCTTGAACACCCTCAAGCACTACGCCAAACTGACCATCACCGATCGGTGTGAGCCGATACTTCTGCAGACGGCTGGTGGGCTTGTCGGGGATGGTCATCGCAATTAAACGGCATCAAGCAAAGGCTTTAAAACTTGGTTCCGGAACTTGGTGCGGTCCGTTCGCCCCGCAATCTTCATGAGATCGAGCAAAGAACTCTCAGTCAGGCACTTATGCAGGATCTCGACTTGGTGCCGACTTGGTGCCAGTTTCTGTGACCTTTTCGACACCGGCCGGCGTCAGCGGGACGATGGCCGTAAACATTTCGTCTTCGGTAAACGAGGGAGGCGGCGTGCCCGGCGCATAGAGCGGCTGATAGGTGGGCCAACGTGCATGGAACGGCGTTTAGGGATGGACGTTTTCGCTGGTCATAACGGGAGAAAACTGGTAAACAATGAAGCGGCAAGCAAAGAAGGATTCGATAGTAATCATGACACGACATGAAATCCAGGTCCCCAGAGGAAGGCTTGAGGCGTTCTGCCGCGCCAACGGCATCCGCCGTTTATCGTTGTTCGGCTCCATTCTCCGTGACGACTTCCGTCCCGACAGCGACATCGACGTGTTGGTCGAGTTCCAGGATGGCGTTCACGTCGGTCTGGCCTTCTTTCGGATGCAGGACGAGTTGTCGAGCATTCTTGGCCGCAAGGTGGACCTGAATACGCCCGGAAGTCTCAGCAAATACTTCCGCGACGACGTTCTGCATGAAGCGGAGCCCCTGTATGTCGCGGCATGATGATACGGTCACACTGCGTCAGATGCACGACCATCTTGTGGAAGCCATTGCGCTTGCCGAAACCCGGAAACGCTCCGATCTCGATTCGGATCGCGTGTTCTTTCTGGCCCTTTTGAAACTGGTCGAGATCGTCGGTGAAGCCGCGACTCGAATTTCGGTGCCTTTTCAAACGAGCCATCCCGAGATGCCCTGGCGGGAGATTATCAGCTCTCGCAATCGGCTTATTCACGGTTATGATTCCGTGGATGCCGACATCTTGTGGACGATCGTTACGGTGGACTTTCAGCCGCTGGCCAAACAGATTAAATCCTTATTGCCGGACACCCAGAAAAAGAAATCAAGGGACTCCCGCTCATAACTTGCTTTTTTCGCAATGGGCTTTTACCTGACAGAACAGTTGCCTGATTCGGCAGCAGAAAACAGACCCGCTACCTACCGCCCCCGTCTGGCATCAAAAACCCCCATAGGGGCCCCATTTTCAAACCCAATACTTTCCACGAAGTATTGGGATGGGGACACGAAGCTCCTTTATTTCGGCCATCGCTACGACAGCCCGAGTTTGGGGCGGTGGCTCTCCCGGGATCCCATCGGGGAGCAGATGCAAATCAACCTTTATGCCTATGTCGACAATCGCCCAATCAATTCTTTTGACCCATTGGGCTTGGTTGGCGAAGGCATTATCACCCTTGGCGAAATCCCAGGTGTCGCTGAAAAGCTCAATGCCCTTCACGCAAAACTACTGAACAAGGCGGTGAGTGTAGGTGGCGGATCAGTCAAGAAGACGGAATTCACAAGTTGGTTGGCCAAGGTCGGTCCTGAGGTCTTCATTCAGTTGTATGCGCAGGCCATCTATGACGAACTTCAGACTCAACTGGAAGACGTCGTCCGCAATCTTGGCGTTTGTTACGTCGTGAATCTGGAATATGCGGGCAGTGGAAATGAGAACGGGGAAATCGAGGTCAAGGAATACGCGTTCCCTGCACTCACGAAGCCTTGGACATGGAGTACGGCCCCTACAGTCAAGCGTGCGATGAAATACGAGCCCTGTCCCGACAACTGCTATTGGAGGGTTTACTATTTCGTTCCGACCGCTAAGGACTTCAGTGCTTGGAAGGAAGTGGAACGCTTCAGTTGCTCCGGGACTCCACGTTGTCGAAAGACGCTGTGAAAGGGGTAACCGTGAAGCACATCCTATTCTTGTTGCCTCTTCTGTTCATTCTGTTCTCTCAGGGGTGCCAATCATCTCAAGGTCAGGCTGGCGCTGAGTCCATTCAGGCCGCGATGGACCGAATCGCGGACGTCAGGGACCGAGGAGAGTTTTCCGATGCCCTGGGAATGTCATTTGCTGCCGAAGAGCGGTTCGGGCCGGACCCACTGCTACTCTGTCAACGATCGTCCATGTATGAATCCCTCGGGAAGACCGAGTTCGCGGTCACAGAAGCAAAGAAAGCTATTCCGCTGTGGCCGGGTGGCTATCTCTACACCGCGCGGCTTTACGGACGGTTAGGAGATGCGAAGAAAGCTGTGGCGCTTCTGGACGAGGCTCTTGCTGACAAGCGCGTACAAGCGGACGCAAAGACCGTTACGGAAGTTCACTACCATCTGGCAAAGGCATTCTATGAGATGGGAGAGGGCAAGAAAGCAATTGCTGAATGTGACGCTGCACTTCTAACAGTGCCGCCCCTCCACGTTACTTTGCGGTCCCAAATTGAAGGACTGCGGGCTCAAATACTCAAGGACAACTTGGTCCCCTGAGATCGTCTGCGCGCCAAGGCTCCGCTGACAAGGTGCGCCGCCGGTAGAGCGTTGCCATGAAGGCGACGGTGTTGGCCGGCGGCGCTTCTACTTTATCAGCCGCCTACGCGGTATGTCCCGGAATAAGAAGGAGGTTGAGGTGTCAGGTCTAAACTTTGCACAGGTTATCGATCGAAATGGCCGATCAGCGCCGGACCATCCCCCCTGACAAGATGATCAAATAGATTGCGCACGGGCCGGCGTTTCGGTATACATGGGCGGATTGCAACCACGCAAAAGGAGTTTGTTCATGGCTAAGATTCCGGTCGGCATTCAGTTGTACACGGTTCGGCAGACGTTGGGTCGGGATTTCAAGGGCACGGTCAAGGAACTCGCCGCCATGGGCTACAAGGGCGTCGAGTTCGCGGGCATGTACGGCGACCTGGAGCCCGCCGAACTGGCCGCGTTCCTCAAGGAAGTCGGGCTGAAGTGCTGCGGCCAGCACGTGGGCGCCAACGACATCGCCACGGCCGGCAGCAAGCCCTACGCCTATGCCAAGGCGCTCGGCTGTCCGTATCTGACCACGAGCGGCGCCTGGGAAGTCGAGAAAAACTGGCCCGCGACGATCGAGCTGTACCGCAAGGCCGGCGCGGTTGCCAAGGCCAACGGCTGCATTTTCACCTACCACAATCATGCCCAGGAATTCGCCAAGTTCGACGGCGTGTATGCCGAGGATATCCTGCTCCAGAAGACCGATCCCGTTGAGGTGCAGGCCGAGTTGGATACCTTCTGGATCCGCAAGGGCGGCCCCGATCCCGTCGCCTACATCGCCCAGTACGAAGGCCGCGTGCCCCAGATCCACATCAAGGACATGAACCCGATCACCTGCGAATTCACCGAAATCGGCAACGGGCTCATGGATATGAAGGCGATCTTCAAGATCGGCAAACAGGTCGGCGCCAAGTGGATGATCGTGGAGCAGGACGTCTGCCCGGGTCCCGAGTTGGACAGCGCGCGGATTTCGATTACGAATCTGAAAAACGCCAAGCTGGCCTGATTTCCCCCATGTGACGGACAGTTTATGGAATGACGAGCCGCGCCCGTTGCGCATGACCTGCGGCAAGGGGATCGCGCCGATTCTCCGCGCCGACGTGGAGGCGCTCGGGTTTGCCGTCACCGGCGAGACGCCCGGCGGCGTGGACACCGAAGGGACTCTCGCGGATGCCTTGCGGCTGAACCTGCGCCTGCGCACGGCGTTGCGCGTGCTGGTTGAACTGGCCCGGTTCGAGGCGGACGCGGCCAAACAGGTGTATGCCCTTGCCTCGGAACTGCCGTGGGAACGCTGGATCGCGCCGGACGGCTATGTGTGCGTCAACAGCTTCACGCAGACGCCCAGCATCCGCGATTCCCGGTTTGCCGGCTTGACGCTCAAGGACGCGATCGTGGACCGGATCCAGAAGTCGGCGGGCCGGCGGCCGGACTCGGGGAGCGACACGAACCGCACGGTGGTGTTCCTCTATTGGCGGGAACGCGAGGCGCGCATTTATCTGGACACCTCGGGCGAGAGCCTGGCGCGGCGGGGCTACCGTCGGGAGCCGCTCAAGGCGCCGTTGCAGGAGACGCTGGCCGCGGCCATCGTGCTGGCCACGGAGTGGGATCGGGCTTCGGCGTTCGTGAATCCCATGTGCGGCAGCGGCACGCTGGCCATCGAGGCGGCGCTGCTGGCGTCCAACCGGGCGCCGGGCCTGGCGCGCGATAATTTCGGGTTCATGCATATCCTGGGCTTTCCACAAGATCAATGGGATGCGTTACGCGCGGAGGCCCGGCGGGAAATCAAGCCTTGGCCGGCCGCGCCCGCGATCGTGGCCACGGACATCGAGCCGCGCGCCGTGGAGGCGGCGCAACGGAATGCGGCGAACGCGGGAGTGACGGAAGGCATCGCGTTCGGGGTCTGCGATTTCGCGGAGACTCCGATGCCGGCGGGCGGCGGGGTGGTGGTGGTGAATCCGCCGTATGGCGAGCGGTTGGGCCAGACGCCGGAGCTGGCGGAGTTGTACGGGCGAATCGGAGATTTTTTCAAGCAGCGCGGGCAGGGGTATACAGGGTATGTTTTCACCGGCAACCCGGCGCTGGGCAAACGCGTGGGGCTGCGGAGCAATCAGAAGATCCCTCTTTTCAACAGCGAGATCGAATGCCGCCTGCTTGGGTACCGGCTCTACGAGGGCACGATCCGTGCCAAGTGGAATGCCGATAAAGGGGCTGCCACGATGGGTGACCCTCCGACCGATTGCCGCATGCGATAACCGCGAATCGTTCGCGGTTTTCAGGAAGGAGCGAGCCGCTGACGCAGTGCGGCCACGTCGATCCTGTCTTTTTCACGCACGCTGTCCTGCTTCAGCAGGATCAGCCCTTCCGCGCCGAGATAAGGCACCTGAACGCCGTCCAGGCTGGTCCAGCGGCGGTACGGGAGCAGATCCTCATAATAGCGGCCGCCCATTCGGATAAACAGGTCGATGGGGAACTCCTCGATCAGTCGGACGGCCCCTTCTTCATCCGGAAAATCGGCGGGGGACAACTCCCGCGCATACCCCTCGCCGCAGCGGGCCAGGCACTGAAGCAGGCGGTCGAGATTGTCCGGATCGGCCGCAACCAGAAGATCAACATCCTCGGTGGTGCGCACAAAACCGCAGAGGGCGCAGGCCACCCCCCCCACGGTTATGAACGCCACCTCATCGCGAGAGAGGTCCACCAACAGTTTTTCGAACGGGGTGAAATCCGGGTTCATCGTGGTGCACGACTTTCAGGTTGCGCATAAACCGGTTGAGACGGTCCAATCGCACGAGCGGTCGTTCCGGTTTTGTTCGGCCCACCGTTTTGCGGATCGTGTGGTCGGCGTTGGTTGGCATGACTCTATCCTAGCAAGTCCATGCCGGCGGCGCAACACCGCCCTGGGAAAAAACGCCGCACAGGGAAATCGGGAAATCGGAGCCGATTGCGCTGTTGGCATAAACTGGGAGGCGCGGGAAGGATGGCATGAGGG
>CAZSUH010000149.1:0-5972 GCA_964609905.1 uncultured Verrucomicrobiota bacterium | reverse complement strand
ACGCACAAAACTCAGACCATTCCCACCACCTGTATTCAAAATAACAACCCAAGTCTAAAGTCTTGAATGCTATCGCATCGTCCCTCCCAAAGCAATGTATTATGCATTTTCTCTATATTTTCTCGATGTCCGAACTGCGATGCGTCGGCAAAATCCGCGCGAGAATAGTTGATTTTCTGAAGCAATGCGGTATCCTGACACACTCACACACGAAAGGGTTTCCATGAACACGCGCACCATCCGAAACCGCGTCCATGCCGTCGGCGTCAATCACTGGAATCGCAGGCTATTTGACTCGCTCATTCCTCTTCCGGACGGGACCAGCTACAACTCTTACCTGATTCAAGGCTCCGATAAAACGGCCCTGTTGGACGGCGTAGACCCCGCCCTGATGGCCGACTATTTTAAAAATCTGGAAGGGTTGGATCGGGTGGACTACATCGTCGGCCACCATGTGGAGCAGGATCATGCGGGATCGATTCCCGCCATGCTGACCCGCTGGCCCCAGGCGACGCTGCTGGCCTCTCCCAAGGCCAAAACCATGTTTGAGGATCACCTGGAGATCGACGCGTCCCGCATCCGGGTCGTCGCCGATGGCGAAACCGTTTCGCTGGGCGACAAGACGCTCCAGTTTATCTCCACCCCCTGGGTGCATTGGCCCGAAACCATGTGCACGTGGCTGGCGGAAGACAAACTGCTGTTTTCCTGCGACTTTTTCGGCTCTCACCTGGCCACCACGGACCTGTACGCCTGCGACGAATGCCGGGTCTATGAAGCGGCGCGCCGGTATTACGCGGAGATCATGATGCCGTTCCGCGCCCAGATTCGAAAGAACCTGGACCGGTTGGCGGGACTTCCGTTTGACGCCATCTGCCCGAGCCATGGTCCGATCTACAACCGGCCCGCGTTCATCGTCGACGCCTACAAGGACTGGTCCTCTGACACCTGCAAAAACGTGTGTGTCATCCCGTACGTATCCATGCACGGCAGCACGGAACGGATGGTGAACCGTCTGGCCGCGGCTCTGGTCGCGCGTGGAGTGACGGTCATGCCCTTCGATCTGGCTGTGGCCGACCTGGGAAAACTGGCCGAAGCCCTGGTGGACGCGGCCACGGTCATTTTGGGTTCGTGCGCCGTCCTGGTGGGGCCGCACCCCGCCGTGGCGCATGCGGCCATGCTCGCCAACGCGCTCCGGCCGAAAGTCCGCTTTGCGGGAATCATCGGTTCCTATGGCTGGAGCACAAAGATGGTGGAGCACCTGACCGGCTCGCTCGGCAACCTCAAGGTGGAGTTGTTTCCGCCGGTGCTGGCCCGGGGGCTTCCCCGGCAGAAGGAATTCGAGGCGCTCGACGCGCTGGCGGAGGCGATAGCTCGGAAACACGCCGGCCTGTAACAAGGCCGCCTATTTTCGCGGGGGCAGACAGCCGTTTTCCCGGACATAATCGAGCACCTCTTCGTTCAAGCGGCCATGCCCGGCCCACTTGATGAGGCGCTCCCGCCCGAAGCCGTCGCTGAACATCACGAACCGGGCGGGCTCCGAGGGAAGCGGAATGAAGGGCGGATACTCGCCTCCATGACGTTTCAGATAGTTGTCCAGTTCCCGCGGCATGGCGCCGTGGCCGTTATATTGAACGAATTCGTCGTGGCCCAGGTTGAAAATGCGGCTTTCCGCATCCGGTTCGCTCGTGCGTTTACGCGCGGGCGCGGCTTCCGGGCGCGGCTTGTTTTTTCGCTTCTCCCCGCCCATGCCGTAAATGAACCACCGAAACCCGAGCTGTTCGAGCTTCTTGATGCGCGCGGCCGATAACTTGCCCGTTTTTTTCCGATGCCGTTGATTGGCCACCCAGCTTCCCAGGTTGGGATGCGTGTCGCATTGGGCGGGAACGTCGCAATGGCCGTACCGGGCCTTGAAATCGGCCAGCCGGTTGAAGCTCTGGTCCCAGGATTTCTCGCCGGGCGACCAGATGAAGCCCGCCTTGTCCAGTTTCGCGATCTGGTCCGCCGTCAGACGTTTGCCTTTGCGTCGGTGCCGTTGCACCGCCACCCAGCGGCCCAGCGCGGGATCGGGATCGTAATTCGCCGGAACATCGCAATGGCCCTGCCGCTCCTTGACCTTCAAGAGCGTTTGGAGCATCCGGTCCCAATTATTGAACGGCTTTTTCATAGGCCGCGCGTCAACCCCTGGTATGGTTCGCTCTGAAACTCCATTCGGTGGGAGTCTACTCGAACCGTTATCGCTTTTCAACAGTTCCTTGAGAAAAGTCGGCGCCCTTCCTATTCCCACTCAATCGTCGCCGGCGGCTTGGAACTGATGTCGTACACCACCCGGTTGATCCCCGACACTTCGTTGATGATACGGTTGGACATATGCGCCAGAACCTCGTAGGGGATCCGCGCCCAATCCGCCGTCATCCCGTCCTGGCTTTCCACAATGCGCAGCGCCGCCACGTTTTCGTAGGTGCGCCCGTCGCCCATCACCCCCACCGATTGAACCGGCAGCAGCACCGCGAAGGACTGCCAGATCGACCGGTAATGCGCCAGCTTCTCCATCTCTTCTTGCACGCGCAAATCCGCCTGCCGCAACAAGTCGACGCGTTCGGGCGTCACTTCCCCAAGCACGCGCACGGCCAGACCCGGCCCCGGAAACGGTTGCCGGTTGATAATCCGGTCCGGCAGACCCAGTTGCCGCCCCAGTTCCCGCACCTCGTCCTTGAACAGCTCGCGGATCGGCTCGATCAGCGTAAATTTCAGGTCCGGTGGGAGGCCGCCCACATTATGGTGGCTCTTGATGATGGCCGAGGGGCCGCCGAGCGGGGAGCGGCTTTCGATCACATCGGGATACAGCGTCCCTTGCGCCAGGAACCGCGCGTCGCCCCGCTTGCGCGCCTCCTCGGCGAACACCTCGATGAAAATGCGGCCGATGATCTTCCGCTTCGTTTCGGGATCCGTCACGCCCCTCAATCCATCAAGAAACCGGGAGCCCGCGCGAACCGTGCGCAGGTCCATCCCGAACGCCTTCCCGAACGTCGTTTCCACCTCGTCGGTCTCGCCGCTCCGCATCAATCCGTTGTCCACGTAGATGCAATGCAACTGGCGGCCGATGGCCCGGTGAATGAGCGCGGCCACAACGGAGGAATCCACCCCGCCGCTCAAGCCGCAGATCACCTGGTCGCCGCCCACGGTGGCGCGGATGCGGTCCACGCTTTCCTCGATAAACCGCGCCATCTCCCAATCCGCCCGACACCCGCAGACCGTCAGGGCAAACCGCCTCAGAATGTCCATGCCCTGCGGGGTATGCGCCACCTCCGGATGAAATTGAAGCCCGTAGATCCGGCGATCGGCGCGGGACATCGCCGCAATCGGGCAGGTCGGAGTCCGGGCCGCGACCACGAAGCCCGGCGGCAGGGCGTCGACCTGATCGCCGTGACTCATCCAGACATCGAGTTCCGCCGTCAGTTCCTCGAACAACGGGTGCGGGTTCACCACAGTCACGCGCGCGGGGCCGAACTCGCGGGCCTTGCCTTTCCGGACCGCGCCGCCCAGCAGGCGGCCGGTCAACTGCATGCCGTAGCAAATGCCGAGAATCGGGAGGCCCAGGTCGAACAGTTTCGGATCGCATAACGGCGAGCCCGCCTCCAGCACGCTGGCCGGGCCTCCGGAGAGGACGATGCCCGATGGCTTCCGGGCCGCCAGTTCGGCGGCCGGGATGTCGTACCGGACCAGCTCCGAATAGACATGCAGTTCCCGGATCCGCCGAGCGATCAGTTGGGAATACTGGGATCCAAAATCCAGAATGGCGATCCAGGAATGCGAACCCATACGAAAACCTGCCCTTCCACGATTCAAAATATTAGACTATCCTTTTCCGCTCCTCCTTGCAACAAGTGAAGGGCGCTTAAAACCGGCGCTGGTCCACGACGCGCTTGGCTTTGCCGACAAATCGTTCCAGGCTGCCCGGTTCCACCAGGGTCAGCTTGGCATGCACACCCAGCGCGGCGTTGAGCTTGTGCTGCAATTCGTCCTTCACCGCGTTCAACTTGCGCATCTGATCCGTGAACATCCGCTCGGACATTTCAACCTTGATTTCCAGGTTGTCGAGCGCGCCTTCCCGCGTGGCGATCAGCAGATAGTGCGGCGCGGCGCCCTGGAACCGCATCAGCACCTCCTCCACCTGGGAGGGGAAGATGTTCACCCCCCGGATAATCAGCATGTCGTCCGTGCGACCGGTCACTTTTTCCATCCGCCGCGTGGTCCGCCCGCATGGACAGGGCTCGGGGATGATCCGGGTGATGTCCCGCGTACGATACCGGATGACCGGAATGCCTTCCTTGGTGAGCGTGGTGACGACCACCTCGCCGGGCTGCCCATCCGCGACGGGTTGCAGGGTCTCGCGGTCCACGATCTCGAACAGGAAATGATCCTCCTGCACGTGCATGCCGCGCTGCTCCACGCACTCGCCGCTCACGCCCGGTCCGACAATCTCGGAAAGTCCGTAGTTGTCGGTGGCGAACATCCCGAGCAGGTTCTGGATTTTAACCCGGATCTCGTTGGTCCAGAATTCACCGCCGAAAAAGCCCAGCCGCAGCTTCAACGCGCCGACATCCACGTTCGCCTTCTGGGCCTCCTCGCCCAGATGCACGGCATAGGTGGGCGTGCAAACGAGCGCGGACGTGCCGAAGTCCTGAATCATCAGGAGCTGCCGGTCCGTGTTGCCGGACGACGCCGGAATCACCGCCGCGCCCACTTTCTCCACCCCGTAATGAAGCCCGAATCCACCGGTGAACAGGCCGTAGCCGAAGGCGATCTGGACAATGTCCTCATCGGTCAGCCCGCCGGCAACCAGGAACCGCGACACGACCTCCGTCCATGTCTCCATATCGCGCCGCGTATAGCCGACCACGGTGGGTTTGCCGGTCGTGCCGGTGGAGGCATGAATGCGGACAATCTCCTTCATCGGCGCGGCAAAAGCGCCGAAGGGATAGCTCTGGCGCAGGTCGTCCTTGACCGTGAAGGGCAGCAGGCGGACGTCGGCCAGACCGCGGATGGAGTCGGGTGTCAGGCCGGCTTGTTTCATTTTCGCGGCATAATAGGGAACATGGTTCCACATGCGGCGGAGCTGGCCGCGCAACCGCTCCAGTTGAAGGGCTTCCAGCCTCCGGCGGTCCATGCACTCCGCGGCCGCGTTCCAAATCCGGTTGACAGGGGCGATCGGTGTTTTCACAGGGCCAGCACCTCCGCGTTTTTCAACACCCGAACGCGGCCGGCGGCCAGCGTCTTCAGCGCGGCCGGCAGATCGTCGAACCGGAAGACCAACACCGCCTTTCCCGACGATTTTTCCACGAAGGCATACATATATTCCACGTTCACGTCCCCCTGGCCCATCAGGTCCAGCACGCCCGCCAATCCGCCCGGATTGTCCGGCACCTCCACGGCCACCACGTCGGTCAAGGCATAGGTGAAGCCGTCCCGCTGGAGCAGCGCGGTGGCGGCGTCGGGCTTGTCCACGATCAGGCGCAGAATGCCGAAATCGCTGGTGTCCGCCAGGGACAGGGCGCGGATGTTGATGCCTTCCTTGCCCAGCAGCGCTGTGATGGCGGCCAGCCGGCCGCTCCGATTCTCGATGAAAATGCTGATCTGCCTGACTTGCATGAGGCCTCCTTTTCCGCTTCTGCGTTGAACGTTGAATGTAGCCTCTTCCCACGAGAGGAGTCAAGACGGCAAACCCGGAAATGAGCCGATTGCGCTGTTCGCGCAAGCGCATGCCTATTGAGTGATTTTGGAGGCTGAGAAACGACTTCTCCCAACGGGGCATAAAAACGTTAGGCATTTGAGGGTGCTCGGCTTGGGATCGATAAAAAAAGTCGATTTTCCCCCACAAAAGACTGGGCGCGGGGATTGGTTGCGTTGCATGATGGTGCCTATGATACTTTATGAAACCGATCCGTTGTTTGCGTGGAACCGGTTGGGCTTGA
>CAZSUH010000148.1:0-5982 GCA_964609905.1 uncultured Verrucomicrobiota bacterium | reverse complement strand
GGTTTAGGGGTCAGGTCTTCTCATTTCACATTGGGCATAAATCGGGAACGGAGCCGGTTTGCGGCTTTTTGATGAGCCCGTCTTCTCGAAGCGCTACGCCGTAGCGAGCGGGGGAAGTGAGGCTCCTGGCCATTCGACAGGCTCAGGACTGGCCGCCGCACTCCAAAACGGGTACACAGTAAACATGCCCGCGGTCATCGCCCGCGTCTACAGCGGAGGCTTTGAAATCCCGGGGGCGGTCCTACAAATAACAAATAGCGGGTTTCGGGGCGTTTTGTTAGGCGTCCCCTTTTTCTTCCCTAGACGGGCAAACGGGATTTGCTATCATTCCGGGAACAGGAGGAGAAGGTCATGCCAACCAATGTCGATCCAATCATTCCGGTGACGCCGGTGATCAGCCCGGAGCAGATTACCGAGTATATCAAGATGGCGCTGCAGGCGCAGCGGGTTTCCTTCCTCAACGTGGGCAAGCTCCTGGCCATGGTGCGCGACGGGAAGCTCTACGCCCAACTGGGTCATGCCGACCTGGACAGCTACGCCAAGGCGCGTCTGCAACTCGGCCATTCCACCCTCTTTCTCTATCTCCGCGTCCGCGACTGGGTGGCCGAAAACCACCCCGAGTGGTTCGATCCCGAACCCGGCACCTTCATCCCCGACCTGTACGATATCGACGCGGCGGCCTGGGTCGATAAGCAACTGGCAAAGCCTGAACTCACGCCCGAAATCCGCACGGACCTGAAGACGCTCAAAAAGAAAGCCTTGTCCGGCAAGTTGACGAAATCGGAGCGCACGGACTTTGCCGCCCGCATGCGCCATACGCCGGAGGACGGCTTGCGCAAATTCCTGAAAAAGCTGCAAGCCCTGCGGGAGGAAGGCACGCAAGTGGAGGGGATGCCGCCCGAAATTGTGTCCGGCCTGGATGACCTGGCCGAGCTGCTGCAGAACGCCCTGAAGGTTCCCTTGCGCCTCGTGGAGTCAGGTGAAACCGGCCATAAAACGAGCGCGGCGTAAAATCAATATTGCGCAACATCTTGCAAGGCAATGGGTTGCGAAGTACGCCCGGGCGTACTTTTAAGGCGGCTGGGTTTTCGCTTTTCACATTGGCGGGGAAGCGGGTGGGGAAGGGAAGCGAAGGTGGAAGGTGGAGGGAGGAAGGTTTGCGAGGTGGCGCGGTGTCCGACAAAGGATTTCAGATTGAGAATCGAGGGAGCGTTTCAGGGCTTGGCTTTTTGCGTCTACGCCAGCAATTGACCCAGCGGGATGGCAAACAGGCGCTCGTTCAACTTCACGGCCTCCTTCCCGTTATAGGCCAGCACGGCGGCTACGCAGGCGGGAGTCCGCTCCAGAAAAGCCCGTAAACCGGACCAATCGTGATCGTTCCATCGGGTGGCCGATTTGACCTCGATGCCGAAAACCTTGCGGCCTGTCTCAATCACGAAATCCACTTCGTGCCGTCCTTGCTCGTGCCAGTAACCCATCTGCGCCTCCGGCACATGGGCTTCCAGGAGGGCGGCGATATTTTGGGCCGCATACGTCTCGAACAGGGCGCCTCGCAACAGATCGTCGCGGCCCGGTTCGAGCGTGTCGATGCCCGCCATGTGCGCCGCCAAACCGCTGTCGGTAAAGTATAATTTGGGCGATTTCACCAAACGCGAACTGCGGTTCTTCAGAAACGGCGGCAGCCGGCGGATCAGGAACGACGCTTCCAGCAAATCCAGATAGCGCCCCGCCGTCACGGCATTGAGTTTCGCATCGCGAGCCAGCGTGCTGATCGCCAGCACCTGCCCGGTGCGCAGGGCGGCCAGTTGCGCCAGTGTGCGAAAAGCGACCAGATCGGCGATCTGGGACAGTTGCCGCACGTCGCGTTCGACATACGTCTGCACGTAGCCGCGGAACCATTCGGCCACACCCTCCGCCGGTTCGAGGCACGCGGGAGGCAGACCGCCCCGCAACACCTCTTTCTCCGTGACCGGGTCTGTTTTGTCCGACGGCAGGAGCGGATGACGGAGAAACTTCACGAGAAAAGGTTCATGGGCCGTCGTTCCCCGTTGTTCCCGCCGCGTCATCGGATGCAGCGTAAAATAGCCGGCCCGTCCCGCCAGCGTTTCGGTGACGTGACCGAGAAGCGCCAGATTGGCCGACCCCGAAAGGATGAACCGGCCTGGGCGGCGCTCTTCGTCCACGTTCCGCTTCAGCGCCACAAGCAGTTCCGGACAACGCTGCACTTCGTCAAGGATGGCGGGTCCTTCCAGCAACGATTCGGGATTCGCCCGTGCTGCCGTTAGCGTGGCGAAGTCATCGAGCGTCCGGTAGGTGTGGCCGCGGGCAAGGCCCGCTTCTTTCTGGAGCAGCGTGCTTTTGCCGGTTTGCCGCAGCCCGGAGAGCACGACCACCGGCAATTGCCGCAGAGCCCGCTCCAGGCGCACCGTGATTTCGCGGGGAAGGTAGCCTGTCATAATGCAACATGGTATAGCGTCATCCTGACGGTGAGTCAAGTCGATTCGCGCCCAGCGCCACCTCGTGCCGAATACGTTTATACAAATTCCACCCGGCGCCTGCCTGGATCACGGGGAGGCGCGATCCTCAACGCAAGCAACCCGGATCGCTCAGGCGCGCGCGCCTTCAGCAGAACCCGGAAGAGCTTCGGACCCCAAATGGAAGCGAGCCGCGGGTCGGACACCCGAACCTCCTCCACGCCGGCTTTCAACACGGCCGCGTTATAAAGCAGGCGCGCGCTGCCGCTCGTTCTTCCGTTCGGCAGCTTCCGCCGGCCAAAGACAAGGACGCCCCCGCGAACCGTGACGCGGCAAGGCGTCATCAGGCTGAGCGTGACCGTCTTCGGCTTCGACGTCAGCTCATACCGATCCTCGACGACAACGCCGCCGGCGCGCTCCAGGGCGAGCGTCCGCACCCAGGACTTGAGGCCGGCCTCCGGCGGGTAGGCGGCGGCGATGTCCAACGACAGCGTGGCCGTCCGGTCGTCCGCCGCATAGCGCACGTCCTTCGCCTTGAAGTCGCGGCCGTCCTTCTGCATCACGCCGTTGATGGTCGGCAGGTTGTGATACTGCGACTGCATGGTCCAGATGGCATAGCGTTCCGCGCTGAATGTCTTCCGCGTGTAGGTCTCGACTCCCACGTCGATGAGGACCGGCTGCCCGTCCGCGTAGAGAATGAAGTTGCCCACGTCGTTGTGGTTGTGGCTTTCGGCATTGTGACCGCCCTTGGCGGCGAGCGTGAAGCCCTTCTCGGTGCCGCCGCGACTTCGCGCGACCATCAACTGCGTATCGGGAAGCCAAACGTCGGCGAGCAAGGGAGCCGCGGGGCGGACACCCAGCAGGTCTTCGATCGAGAAGAGGGACCGCAGCGCGCGTCCCAGGCTGTCCTGCGCCAGGCCGTCGAGCCTTCCCTTGGGCGGCCGGAACTTCGCGCCGAACCGCTGCATGGCCGCGTCGCCGATCCGCTGCCCGTACTGGAAGACCAGGCCGGCTGGAGCGCCCATCACCGCGGGCGCATCGGCGAAGTTGACGAACCAGTTCTCGTGGATGTGGGCGCGGCAGATGAACCGGCCGATTTCACGCACCAGCGGCACCTGGAAGACATCCAGGGCGCCGCCCGTGGCGGAATGGAGCAAATCCAGGCAGTCGAAGAGCGACGCTCCCGCCCGGGTCCAGTAGGAGGGGCCTTCGTCGCATCCCCCGTCGCGCGGATACCCATCGACAAAGACGTCGAGGCTGCGGAGACTTTTGGCCACGTGCTTGACGCGCTGCTGGGGCTCGGGCTCGAGCAAGAGGGCGCAGGTCAGCCAGTTCGAGTTGATCCAGGGGGTCCAGTTGTTCACGCGCTGCGACCGGAAGCCCATCCACCAGAAGTCATCCCTTTCCAGGCAGGGCGTCAGAATTCGCGACCCCACCTCACGCCGGATGCGGGGGCAGACCAAGGGGGAACGACCATCGAGCTGGGGACCGAGCAGGTAGTGGGTCCAGGCCAGAAGGGCGCCGGTCTCGGCGGCGAAAAGATCTACGGTTGGCTTCGCGGTGTCCGAAAGCCCGGCGCCTGCTGTCTCATGAGCCGGTAGGCACCAACTGGACTCCTCGCAGATCGCCCAGACCCGATCCATCACGGCGTCCAGAAGCCGGTTTTTCCCTTCCAGGCATTCGGCCAGCACAAGCTGGCCCAGCAAGCTCCGACGACTGAAGTAAGGCCCCTCATAGGGCGTCCGGTTTCCGGTGCGCGCGAAATCCAGATACAGCGACGCGGGGAGCGCGGGCCACTCGGCTTTTGCCGCCTCCCCGCCGCGGGCGACGATCGCCCGGCGGACGTCTTTCCGGATGCCCCTCCAGCCGGCCCGGTCCGTCGCGGTCGGGAATGGATGCCAGTTTTCTCCGGGAATCAACGCGGCGGCCAGCTTGCCTTCGTCATATCGCTCATAAAGCATAGAGGTGTTCCTTATGAATGTTCAGAGTCAAGGGGAAGCTTTTCTTGCCCGGTCCGCTTCGCGCTTGCGGGCTGTTTCCACCAGCGACACGGTGTGTCGCCATTCGTCAGTCAGGAGCTTCTGGAAACGGTCGATGGCGGGATGCGACGGCGCCAGGGGAGAGCGGCGTTGGATTTTACCCACCGCATTCTGGTAGGCCCAAAGAAGATCAATGTATGCGGCGCGGCGCTGCCGGGGCACCACGATCGGCGGAAAGCCGCCCCGGAGCACCGGAAGATTGGCGACCAGCCGCGCCACGCGTCCGTTGCCGTCAAAAAACGGATGGATCCGGACAAAACTCGTGTGAGCCCGCACATAACAGGCAACCGCTTTCGGAGGCGTGTTCGCCGCATCCAGCCTCTTGTTGAAGTCCTTCAGCCAACGGGTCATCAACGCCGGCACATCCAAAGGCGAGGCGTATTCCATGTAGACGCTTTTCCCGTTCATCACGCCCGTGGTGCCGTTGAAATCCTGCTTCCAGGCGCCCACCGGATTTTGCACATCCATGGCCGACTTGTCCATCACCGCGCGGTGCAGCGCAAACAGGTCTTCTTCGGTCATCTGCGGCTGGCGAATCATCCGGTAGATAAGGTCGATCGCCCGGGCATGGCCATACACCTCCTGATGATCGCGAAGCGGTTTTCCATTGATGGTCAGTCCCAATTCCAGCACCTTGACGGTTTCGCCCAGCGTCAGGGTGTTGCCCTCGATAGCCGTGGAATCGTGCGTCCACACCGCGGCAATCTGTTTCACCAACTGGTCGCGGATATCCGGCGAAAGCCTTTCAAAAAAGAGCGGTCGGCCGTGCCTCGCGCGTCGCGATCGGGCAAACGAGAACACCGCATTATGGGTCACCTTCAGGCGGTGTTTCCGGTTCAGTTCGAGCGCAATCCGCCGGTAACTCTTGCCGGCATTGAGCCAGGCGAACAGTTCCTGCTCGTAGGGCAGGAGCTTTGACTGATAGGGTTTCCCGGGCATTGTAACCGCCTTTCGCGTCCCAATTTTCATAATGTAACGACTTTTCGGCGAAATAACAGCAAAAAAGTCGTTACAGATGTTTCGGGGCGATTTTTCCCGTCTCCCGGTCGAAGCGCAGCTTGCCTGATTGGACAACCGACTCCTTGTCGCGCTTGGGCAGTTGCTTGAACCGGTATTCCACCTTGAGCGCCAGGGGGCGCGATCCGATGCGGCGCTTGAAGACGAGTTCTTTCGGTGGATATGCCCGCAGGAAGCGCGCCGCCTTCCGCCCGCCCTGCAGGTGCTCGCGATAGCGGCGCCCGACATCCGTGGCAATCCCGGCATACAGGGCGCCCGTGATCGTGCGAACCACATAGAGATGCCAGGTCATTTGGTTTTGCCGGTGGCGTCCCGGATTTTTGGGGTGTTCCCCGCGGCCAGGGCCGTGCGGATGGCGAAGTAGTCGGCGCGCTCGATCGTTTTGCCGATGGCGCCGACGGCTTCGCGGATCTGTTCCGGGGTCTTGATGCCGACGACCGCCACGTGGATCG
>CAZSUH010000147.1:0-6004 GCA_964609905.1 uncultured Verrucomicrobiota bacterium | reverse complement strand
CCAAACCGGACATAAGGAGTTGACTCTTTTCGCATTCGTGATACTCTATTTCCCCTTATGTCAGGAAGAGGAAGCAAGCAATGAAGCAGATTTATCAACCGCACAAGACGAAGCGGAAGCGCAAAATCGGTTTTCGCGCCCGCATGAAAACCGCCAATGGACGCAAAGTTCTGGCCGCCCGCCGCCAGAAGGGCCGCGCCAAGCTGACCATCTGACGATTGTCGTCATGGCCGCGGCTTCCCCCCAAGACTCCCCGTCCTCCGGCCCGTTGACCGGAACGAAACAGGCAGGCGCGCGGGGGCTGTGCCGGGCTCAACGGCTAACCCATTCCGCCTGTTTCGTCGAGACCTATGAGGCGGGTTTGTGTTGTCGGGGCCGGTTGATGACCTTGTGGGTCCGCCGTCAACCCGACGGCGCCTTGCGGTTGGGTGTGGTAGCCAGCCGGAGGGTGGGTGGGGCCGTGCAGCGCAACCGCGCCAAACGGCTGATGCGGGAAGCGTGGCGGTTGAACCGGGGCCGGTTCCGGGGCACGGTGGATATCATTCTCTCCGCCAGATCCGATATTCTGTCTGTTCGTTACGAAGCGGTGGTGCGCGAGTTGTTGAGCCTGGGAGCGCGGGCCGGCATTCTGGCGCGGGAGGAAAAGGCATGAGCCGGATGCTGATCGGCCTGGTGCGCCTGTACCAGGCGGCCCTGTCACCCCTTCTGGGGCGGAGTTGCCGGTTCGAACCCTCCTGCTCCTCCTATTATATCGAAGCTGTTCGGAGCCACGGCGCGTGGACGGGCAGTTGGCTGGGCCTGCGCCGTCTGTGTCGCTGTCATCCGTTCCATGCCGGCGGGTATGATCCGGTTCCCGACAGCTTGAACCCCAAACGCCGGAGTGCGATGTGAGCGATAAAAAGTGGACTCGGATGGATTTTGTTTTCATCGGCATCCTGTTTGCCCTGTTGCTGGGCTGGGGGCCGTTTTATCAGGCGGTGATCGCGCCCCGCGTGGAGCCGCGCCTGCCCGCTCCCGCACCCGGTCTGCTGCCGGATCAGGCCGCGGCCTCCAACGCCGTAGCCGCCTTGCCTCCCGGCCGGGAGACTGAATTTCGTCCCGCGCCGGACCTGGAGTCAGCGCCCGTGGCGGACATCGGTCCGGCGGCAACGCCCCCCCCCGTGATTTCGGAGGAGGCGCCTGTCTCCCCGGTCGAACCGGATGCCGGGCTGGCCCAGGCTCGGCTGGATCCCTCCAACGTGATGGTGCTGTCCAACCGGCTGATTCGCCTTGGCATAAGCCGCCTCGGCGGCGGCATCGCGTTTGTCGAGATGCTTCAGTTTCCCGAGTCCCCGAAAGCCGACAAACCGTTGCTCCTGAGTTTCGCCGCCGCCCCCGCCCTGGCGCTGGAAAACAGCGACGTGAAGAGCCCGGGCGCGGCGGCATTCGCCGCGCTGACCGCCGTTCAACCGTTCACGATCGAGGTTGGCCCGGATGCCCGTTCCGCGCGGCTCACGGCCGGCGTGGCGCACGGATTGCGGCTGGAGCGGACGGTTTTGTTGCGGGAGGACGATTACCGGGTGGACGTGGAAGACCGGTTTATCAACGCCGGCCCCGTGGCGGTCGCGTTGCCCGCCTACGACGTCCGGATGGGACCGTTGACCGAGCATCCCACCACGAGCAACCGGCAACAGGGGGGGCCGTATCTGGGCGTTGATTCGCTCTCCACCACGGGCGGCGCGGATGTGCGCCATTGGGGGCGGAGCGGCTTTTTCTCCAAAACCGAAGCGCTGCCCGATCTCTTTCTGCCCCTGGAGCGGCGCGGCGGGGGATGCGGCATGAGCAAGCCGGCCCTGACCAAGCCGCTTCCGTTGTCGGTTCGCCATTCCGTGGAGGATCGCACCGACTGGGTGGCGGTGAAGGACAAGTTTTTCACGCAGATCCTGACGATGAAAGACGGGGCGGCGGGCATTGTGGTGGATGCGACGCGCCTGGTTTCCCCGCTGGAAAAGGCGAATGAGCCCCGCTCCTGGGCCACGATCGCCGTGTTGGACGGCGTTTCCGCCGGCATGACGATGGATCCGGTGGATGTGGGACCGGGCCAGATGATGACGCGGACGTTGTCCTATTATGTGGGGCCCAAGGAATATTCCCGCATCGAGCCCATGGGCAACCGGATTGTGGAGATCATGGAGTTCGGGAAGCTGCGTCCGATCTGCTGGCTGTTGCTGGTCGGCCTGAAATGGCTCTACGCGGCGATTCCGAACTACGGCGTGGCGATCATTCTGCTGACCATCCTCATCCGCCTGGTGTTCTGGCCGGTGACGCACAAGAGCACCGAGAGCATGAAGAAGATGCAGGAGGTGCAGCCTATGATCGCGGAACTGCGCGCGAAATACAAAGACAAGCCGCAAAAACTTCAGGAGGAGACCATGAAGCTTTACAAGGAGCACAAGGTCAATCCCCTGGGCGGCTGCCTGCCCATGCTGATCCAGATTCCGGTGTTCATCGCCCTGTTCAACGTGTTGCGCAGCGCGGTGGAGCTTCGGTATGCGGGCTTTCTGTGGGTGCCTGACCTGAGCGAGCCCGAGGGGCTGTTTCCCGGCATCATTCCGTTCTTTCCGGGGATGGGCCTGAACATCCTGCCCATCATCATGACCGCCACCTCGATCTGGCAGAGCCACCTGACGCCGAGCGGCGGCGACCCGAACCAGCAGAAGATGATGCTGCTGATGCCGCTCATGATGCTCTTCATTTTTTACAACATGCCCTCGGCCCTGGTGCTCTACTGGACCGCCAATCAAGTGTTGATGATCGTGCAACTGCTCTGGCAGAAGCGGGTGACGTCGAAAACGGCCTGAGGACGCCTGAAAGCGAGGCTGGCATGATGACGCTGTGGGGGTGGAGAGTCGGGTTGGGCGCGGCGGCTTATCTGATCGGGGCCGTGCCCAGCGGGTACCTGATCGGCCGCGCGGCAGGCGTGGACATCCGTACGGTGGGCAGCCGGAACATCGGCGCCACGAACGTGTTCCGGTGCGTCGGCAAAGGGTGGGGCATCTTCACGTTTGTCCTGGACGTGCTGAAGGGGTTTGTGCCGGCGTTCCTGTTCCCGCTTCTGCTGACGCGGGCGGGCGCGGCTCCGGAATCGGCCGCCACGTCTTCACTGCCGGGGCTGGCCTACATGATCCTCGCGATCGCGGGACACAACTGGCCGGTTTACCTGGGATTTAAAGGAGGCAAGGGTGTGGCCACCAGCGCGGGCGGGCTGTTGGGCGTGGCGCCTGCCGGTGTGGGCGTGGGCCTGGCGGCGTGGATTCTCCTGCTCGTGTTCACGCGCTATGTGTCGGTTGCTTCCATCGGTTCGGCCCTGGCCGTGATCGCGGCCTGCTGGCCGCTCTATTTTGCCGACAAGGGCGCCGTGTTGCCGGGTGTGCTGACCATTCTCGGGCTGCTGGTGGTGGTGCGGCACAAGGGCAACATCGCCCGTCTACGGGCGGGCGCGGAAAACCGGATTTCCTGGAGTCGCGCGGGGGAAAAACCGTCATGAAAGCGGTGGTGATCGGCGATGGCGGCTGGGGCACGGCCTTGGCCACGGTGCTGCTGGGAAACGGGCATGATGTGGCGCTCTGGGGGCCGTTCCCCGATTATATCGCGCGAATGCGCGAGACCCGCGCGAATCCCCTGTACCTGCCCGGCATTGCTCTCCCGCCCGAACTCCGGCTTACCGCCGATCCGGCCGAGGCCGCGGCCGGCGCCGAGCTGGCGGTTCTGGCGGTGCCGACCCAGTTCACCCGCGGGGTGCTGGACAAGTTCCGCGGTCTGTTCCCCGCTGGGACCCTGTTCGTCAGCGTGGCCAAGGGGTTTGATCCGAAGACGGGAAAACGGATCAGTGTGATGGCGGAAGACGTGCTCGGCGCGGGGCCCGTGGTGGCGCTGTCCGGACCGAGCCACGCCGAAGAGGTGGCGCGCCGAGCGCCCACGGCCGTGGTTGCCGCCTGTCGGGACCATGCGCTGGCCGTGCGGGCGCAGGAGGCGTTCATGAGCAACCGGTTCCGCCTCTACACGTCGGACGACGTGGCGGGTGTGGAGCTGGGCGGCGCGTTGAAAAACGTGATCGCCCTCGCGGTGGGGATGTGCGACGGACTGGGATTCGGGGATAATTCGCGGGCGGCCCTGATCACACGGGGGCTGGCGGAAATCTCGCGCCTGGGCGCGGCGTGCGGTGCGAATCCGGCCACCTTCGCCGGGCTCAGCGGCATCGGCGATCTGATTGTGACCTGCACGAGCCGCCTGAGCCGGAACCGCGGCGTGGGCGAGCGAATCGGGAAGGGCGAGAGCCTGGCCGCGGTGACGGCCGGCATGAAGCAGGTGGCGGAAGGCGTGACCACCTGCGTCACGGCTCGGAAGCTGGCCATGGAAGTGGACGTGAACATGCCTGTCGTGAACGAAGTGCATGCCATTTTATACGAGGGCCGCAAGCCGGAAGACGTGCTTGACCTGTTCATGGCCCGCAGCGCGAAGCACGAGCGGGCTTAAATAGGATTGAACCCCGCATCCGGTAAGGGTATCCTGTCCGTAACCGATCGGAGCGATATGCGAATCACCTCTCTTCTGCTGGCGACCCATCTGGTCTTTCCGTTGCTGGTCTTCGGCGCGGACAAGCCCGCGCCACCGCCGCCGGCTGGTCCGGCGATGGGAAGCAAGGCGCCCGGATTTACGCTGGCGGGAGTGGGGGGCGACGCATCGCTTCACGCGTTCAAGGGGCGGTGGCTGGTTCTGGTATTTTATCCCAAGGCCTTCGCCCCCCGCGACATTGAACAAATGTCCAGCCTTCGCGAGGCCTATGCCGAGCTGCGGAACATGAACGCGGCGGTGCTGGGGGTGAGCATGGATCCGCCGGCGGTCGTCGCGCGATTTCACCAGGAGCGGCAATTGCCGTTCGCTCTGGCCAGCGACACGGGCAAACGTGTCAGCTCGGCCTATGGCGCGCTCGGTTTGGGGGGGCTGTTTTCCACCCGCAAGACGGTGCTGATCGATCCCCAGGGCAACGTGGCGGCGGTGATCGAGAAGATCAGGGAAAAAAACCACGGTCGCCAAGTGGTGCGCGCCCTCCGGGAGTTGCAGGCCAAACCGGCGCCCTGATCAGCCCTTTTCCGGAGTGGCCCCCTCGGCCAGCTTCAAGATGCGCGCGCGAAAACCGGTCCAATTTTCCGGGCTCAACGGTTTCCAGCGCGACGTGCGCACCCGGTAGGCCACGGCCTCCGGCGTCAGACAGAAACTGGTGATGTGCCGTCCTTCCGGATTAAACACGTGCGCCCGCCCCCGCGGGCCGCATACGACGATTCCGCCGGTCCGTTCATCCGAAAAGTGATTCGCGGGCGATGCCGACGCGGCGTCGTCCAAGGCCTTGTGCACCGGCCGCACGCTGCCGCGCCGAGCCTCGGCATGCTGCGTGCGGCGGGCCTGCTGCCGGTCTCCGCGTTCGAGCGATTCGGCGAGTCGGTCGAGCACGCCGGGAATTTTTTTCATCGCCGCCAGCCCCTCTTCGGGGCGGCCCGCTTCGCGGGCCTGAACGGCCAGTCGTTCCAGGTTTTCCAGATCGCGGGAGGCGATTTCCCGGGCGCGATAGACGGCGCTACCCCAGCCGGTTTCTGACGCGAGCGCATCTTCAAGCGGGAGACCCCGCGGGTCAACGCCGATCACGTTGAGCATCAACCGGAGGGCGCCGGAAGCATCCCGCGTCTCGGCGGCCTGAAAGGTCAAGGCCAGTCGTTCCGGGGTAGGACCGCGGACCGCGCCGGAGGAACGAACGGGAAAATAACCGGCCGTGACCTGGCCGAGCAGGGCGTAGGTTTTGGAGGCGCGTCCGAACGATGCGAGCTGGCGGTCGCGCAGATCGCGGCCGAACCGGAGGCAGGTCAATATGGCGGGAGGGTCTGAAAACAGGCGGTCCACGCGTTCATCGCGGGCCGCGATCAGCGCCTGGGCGAACTCCTCCCATTCGGGCTGGCCGGTGGGCGAATAG
>CAZSUH010000146.1:0-6021 GCA_964609905.1 uncultured Verrucomicrobiota bacterium | reverse complement strand
AGCGGCGCCGCACGGCGCTTGTGCCTCCCGCCCCATCCTGCTAGTATCCCCTCCATGCTTCAGCACTTGAGGATCCGCAACCTGGCGCTGGTCGAGGAGTTGACCGTCGAGTTCGAAAACGGCTTCTCCGTGCTGACCGGCGAAACCGGCGCCGGCAAATCCATCATCATGGGCGCGCTCGGCCTGCTCGTCGGGGACCGCGCCGACAAAACGCTTATCCGCGCCGGCGCCGATCAGTGCGTCGTGGAGGCCGCTTTCGTTCTGCCCGATCCCGCGCCCGTGGATGCGCTGCTCGCGGAACTCGGTCTTGATCCCACCGACCACGGGCAACTCGTCCTGCGCCGTACGCTCTCCGCTTCCGGCGCCGGCCGCCAGCTCGTGAATGACAGCGCCGTCACCCTCCAGGCCGTGAAACGGCTCGGGGAACTGCTCGTGGATATGCACGGGCCCCACGACCACCAATCCCTCCTCAGCCCCGATTACCAGCTCCGCCTCCTGGACGCGTTCGGCGGCCTCGCTCCCCTCAGCGAGCCGTATGCGCGCCTCTTCCGCGAACGGCGGGAACTGGAGGTGAAACGCCAGGCCCTGGAGGGCGACGAACAGGCCTTCGCACGGGAACTCGATTTCCTCGAGTTCCAGGTCCGAGAATTGGGCGAGGCCAAACTGGAACCGGGCGAGGACGAGCAACTGGCCAGTGAACACGCGGTCGCGGCCAATGCCCAGCAGGTCCTGGAGTCCGCCACCGGGTTGCTGGACGCGCTGGCCGAGGGCGAAACCTCCGCCTTCCAGTCCCTGGTCGCCGTGCAGCAGCAGCTCGAACGCCTCGCCGTCCACGTTCCCCAGGCCGCGGCGTGGCGGGAGGAGGCTCGCGTCGCCGCCGGCCAGGTGAAGGAACTGGCCGCCTCCATCGCCGCCTACGCCCAGTCCGTGGACGCCGATCCCGCCCGCCTCCAATGGGTGGAGGACCGCATGGCCCTCTACCACCGGCTGAAACGCAAATACGGAACCGATTCCGCGGGGCTCCTGGCCCAGCTCGAAACCGCCCAAAGCCGGTTGCACGATCTGCGGACACGCCACGAACGCATCGCGGAGTTGACCAGCCAGGAAACGGCCATGACGGCCAAGCTCCGTCAGGCGGGACTCAAGCTGCGGGCGAAACGGAAGGATGCGGCCGCCAGACTCGGGACCGCCATCACCGCCCAACTCCGCGACCTCGGCTTTGCACGGTCCGGTTTCGATGTCAATCTGGCGGAACTGGAGCCCACCCCTTCCGGCATGGACGCCGTGGATTTCGGCTTTGCGCCCAACCCCGGCGAACCGTCCCGCCCGCTCCGCACCATCGCCTCCAGCGGCGAAATTTCCCGCGTCATGCTGGCCGTCAAAACCGTGCTGGCCGATCATGACCGCATCCCCGTACTCGTGTTCGACGAAATCGATGCCAATATCGGCGGCGAAACCGCCACGGCGGTGGGCCGCAAACTGGCCGCGCTCGCAAAGTCGCACCAGGTGATCGCCATCACGCACATGCCCCAGGTGGCGGCGCACGGGAGGCGCCATTATGCCGTTCGTAAAACCGTCTCGGCAGACCGCACCCGGTCCACCATCGACCGGCTGGAAGAGACGGCGCGGGCGGAGGAAGTGGCCCGCATGCTCGGCGGCAAAGGGCTAACCAGCGTAGTGCTTCAACACGCCCGGGAACTGCTTCAGAAAGCGGGCGCGGGCCGGTCTTGAAGGCTTCACGGAACGGTTCCGGAAGCGGACTTGCGCGTCAGCGTTTCGAATTCCAGCGACACCCGTCCTTTGCCCGGGCGGGGCGACTGCGGTTCGACGACGATCGACCGCAGACGCCAGGGCGGATCGGCGGCATCGGCACCCTCGAGGAGCGGACTAAGCGCGGCCAGGGACAGGCTGTCCACGCGAACCTGAACGCGCGCCGTCTCCCAACCGCCCGCCACGGGACCGCGGAAAACCTCCCGCACCACGTTGGTTTCACCCGCTCCGGCCAGCAGCGCGGCCTGACCCGCCAGGTCGAACGGACGGCGTTCATTGACCTCGCGGACGACCGCGCGCTCAGCCGCCTCCCAGCCCGACACCTGCTCGCCCATGGCCGACAGCGCGACCAGTTCGTTCGCCCGGGCGCGGACGCGCGCGGGAGTCTCGCGGCTCCGCAGCGCCGCCCGTCCCACCGCCAGCGCGGCCAGCGCCCATGCCGTTAACGCGGCCAGGCGCAGCAGCGCAAGCCCGTCGGGCTTAACGGCCCGAATCCGCTTCCATGACAAATCGAACGCCATGCGCATCCTTCCGGTTGTCGATCCGGCATGCCGGTTTTAAACCCGTTTCCTCTTCCACCCGGCGGGCGAAGGCCTCGCACGCCGCGGCGTCCTCCATGCGTCCCTCAATTCGGAAAACAGAATCCGACCATTCCAGTCGGTGGAACGCCGCGTTCTGCTCCCGCGCCGCCATGAACAACCGGCCCAGGCGCCAGGTGCGGGAGGGCTCCCGCATGCGCACAAAGGGAGCATACCGGGTTTCCGCCGCAGCCAGGGCATTGGACACGGAACGCAGTTCGTACCCCGGGTTGACCGCAAAACCGCCGCCCAATTGCGCGACTACCGTTCGCGCGCGAGACGCCACCGCCCGGCGAGCGCGTTCCTCGCGGCTTTTCAGCAGGCCGTTCCAAACGAGCGCCGCGGCAAGCACAATCAGGCCGGCGGTCAGCCAGACGCCGGCGCTCAAGACCATCCGACGGGCGCGCCGCCGAACCACGTCCGGTTGGGCCAGACTCCCGATCCGCAGATCGCAACGCAACGGGCCGGGCGTCAGAGCGCGAACGGCATAGGCGCGCGCCAGGATGGCGCGCGGATCGGACAGAACGAATTCCCGGATCGGGCCGTTCCGACTCAACTGTTTCCGGATGGCATCCAACGCGTCCCCGCGGGCCGCCAGCGGGCCCGCCCAGATCCAGCGAATCTTCTCCTCCCCTGCCTCCAGCGCCAGGCGGGCCAGCCGCCAGGCGGGGTCCGGTTCAAATTGACGAAGGCCATGCGTCGCCGCCAGCAAGTCCCCCCGCCCAAACGCCAGCACGGCACGCGCCTCGCCGAGGTAGACCACGGCGCGTGCTTCCGTCGGCTCCGTCGGGGGGCATTCGAGGCCGGCCTGTGTCCACAAAGCCAGCCCTTCCTGATCCAGCGTCTGAGGCTCCCGCCCCGCTTCCGCCCATTGCGACAGGCGCGACTGCGCCTCCGCGATGCGCGTCAGCGCGGCCACGGCGGTCCATCCCACCTGACCGGAAGTTCGTTCCAGACTCACGCAGGCGATCGCGCATTCCTCAATGCCGAACGGAAGTTGCACATCCAGCAAGGCAGGCAACACCTTTCGCGTCTTGGAAGCCGAGGCCAGAGGCGTGGCCACGCGCCGGACCCACGCCTCTTTTTCCGTCAATCCGCCAACCCGCGCGACGTCTTCCAACCCCGACAGGGAGTCGGCCGGTTCCGTGACCACCTGACGACCCCGGCGAACGGCTTTCACGAAAATCGGACCGGACGGAGTCTCATCCATCCCGACGCAGCAGTCGGTCCATTCCATCGTTGGCGGTCGTATATCCATGTTCAGCGTTCCACCCACACGGGAATCCGGAAGGCGCCGTCCTGTTCCCGTTGCGCCAGCGCCCAGCTCTCGCGCCGGGCCGGCCCGATTTCGGCGCAGACGGCGACGGCATAACGCACCGGCTCGCCGCGCCGCGCGTCGCCCACGGGTTGGACAGTAACCGAGGTTTTCACGCCGTCCGGCGCTTCCCGGAGGACGGCGGCCGGGGCACGGCCCGGCGTCGCCGCCGCCTCGGCCAGTTGCGTCCAAGTCGCATTCCAGACCGCCGCACGCAGTCGCTCCCGGCGTTCGTCCCGCAACCGGGCGGCGCGCAACCCATAGGCCCGAGCGCCGCCCGTCGCGGCCAGAGCGCAGACCAGGACCACCGTGATCAAGGCGATCACCAAGGCGGCGCCCTGCCTGGAAGAGCGCCTCATTTCAGCAACTTGACCCGGTCGATCAATAACGCCTGACGGATGTTCATTTCCAGTTTCGCGTCGCGCGCCGCTCCGGATTGGATGGCCAATTCATAGTGCCGGCGCGCGCCTTCGCCGTCCGGCGTTTCCAGTCGGACCAGGAGTTGCGCCAGATTGAAATGGGCATCCGTCAGGGTCGGATCGCGGTCCAAGGCGTGTTCGAAAGCGGCGCGGGCCCGGCCCAGGTTCCCGAGCCCGAGCTGAGCGACACCGAGCGTCAACCAGATCGGCCCCGAACTTTTTCCCTTCCGCTTGACCAGCAGCTCCGCCAGCCGAATGGCGGATTCATACTCCCCTTCCCGGCAATAGGCGATCGACAGCAGATGCGCCGCGGCCGCATCGCCGGGAAGCAGAAGGAGCGTTTCCCTGAGCAACGCGACGGCGTTGGACGTCGCCCCGATTTCGATCAGCCGCCGGGCTTCTTCTTTCAGCACGGCGGGATAAACGACAGGAGCCTCCTCGGCATCGTTCTTTCCGGCCCGCTCGCGGAGCTTCGTTTTCAGGTCCCGGATTTCGGCGCGCAACTCCTCCACGCGCGCATCCCGCTCCTCGATCCCGGCTTTGAGCGCGCGCATCGAGGCGGATGCCGCGCCAGCCGAAAGCGGAAAGTCGAGGGCATCCTCGGGCGTTGCCGGACGGGCGGGCGTCGCATTGTCGTCCAGACCCGTTTTTCCATTCTGCATCAGGGCGATCTCGCTTTCGCAAAACAGGATCCGATGCCGCACCGCCTGGGTGTACCAGCCGGGATAATCGGTTTCGATGCTTTCCAGCAAACCAAGCGCATCCTCGAAGGTCTCCCGCGCGCGGGCCGCGTCTCCCCCTTCCCGGGCTTGGGACGCCTGGGTGATCAGCAGATACGCCTGCCCCATGCGTTCATCGGCTCCAGGATTGAAAGGCCGTTCGGGAAACGGTTCCGTTTCCGGTTCGGCCGCCGCGGCAAGAAGCCCCAGCGTACAACCCAGCGCCGTCGCGCCCCACATCGCCAGTCGCGTCAGTCCCATATTCATGCGGTGGATCCTCCGGCCATTTCTCCGCCCGCGGCGCGGCTTTCGGCCCGGTATTGGTTCAGTTTGCGGTGCAGAGTGCGGCGGCTGATGCCCAAATCCTGGGCGGCCTTCGATTTGTTGCCGCCGCACTTGCGCAACGCGTTCAGAATCACGATTTTCTCGGTCTCGTCCAGCGGTCGGGTTGCGTTTCCGGGGGCGCCGAGCGGGAGGGCAATACCGGGAGGCAGCCCGCGCCGTTCGACCGCGGCCCGGACCGAGGGCGGGACGTCCCGCACCGTCAACTTCTCCCCCCGGGCCAGCACGACCATGCGCTCGATCATGTTGCGGAGCTCACGCACGTTGCCCGGCCAGTCATATTGCATCAGGAGTTGAAGCGCGTCGGCGGTGAGCTCGCGCGCCGGCCGGTTGTCTTTTTCAGCGAACTCGCGCAACAGGCCGGCGCACAACAGCGGAATATCCTCCATCCGCTGCCGCAGCGGCGGCAGCGTGATGGAAACCACGTCGAGTCGGAAGAACAGGTCCTCCCGGAACTTCCCCTCCCCCATCGCCTTTTTCAAATCCCGGTTCGTGGCCGTAATGAGCCGGATGTCCACCTCCACCGACTCGCGGCCGCCCACTCGTTCGAACTGGCGCTGCTCGAGCACGCGCAACAGCTTGGTCTGGATGGCCGGATCGATTTCCGACACCTCGTCGAGAAAGAGCGTGCCGCCGTCGGCCAGCTCGAACCGCCCGATCCGCCGTTCGGTCGCGCCGGTGAACGCGCCTTTTTCATGGCCGAACAATTCGCTTTCCAGCAGGGTGGGCGCCAGGGCCGCGCAATGCACCGCCACGAAGGGGCCCTTGGACCGGGCGCTCAGCCGATGAATGGCGCGGGCCACCAACTCCTTGCCCGTGCCGCTCTCGCCCTGGATCAGGATGGTGGCCGAGGTCGGCGCCGCCTGGCGGATGATGTC
>CAZSUH010000145.1:0-6048 GCA_964609905.1 uncultured Verrucomicrobiota bacterium | reverse complement strand
GCGGGCTCCGTCCTATCGCGTTTCAGGCAAGCCGCACAGTCACAGGATCAGGGGCGCGAGGAGGTGCGATACCCTGGGGGCCGAAGAGGAAGTCCTCAAGGTCAAGGGCCGGATTCTCGGCCACGGCATCGAGCACGCGAGCGAAGGCATCGACCGCATGGTCGGTGCGTTTCGCGAGCGTCCCCAGGATCGTCATGAGGATCTCGCGTGTGCGCAACCCCTTTTCGGACTGCGAGCCGAAGCTGATCTTGCGCGCGATGACCAGAGGGCGCAGGGCGCGTTCGGCCAGGTTGTTTTCGGCGGGGATGGTCCGGTCTTTCGCCCAGTGGTAGAGCCGATGCGCATTCTCTCGGAAGATGTTCTGAATGCGCTGGATGCCCGGATGCCGGGCCTTGGCGGCGATGCAGGCTTCGATTTTCGCCTGGATCACGGCGGCCTGCACGAGGAAGGCCGCCTCATCCATCGGGTCGTTGCGCAGGCCCATTGCCTCCGCCAGAAGCGGAACCAGTTCGGCCTCGAACCGCTTGCATTCCGCATGGTCCGGATCGTCCTTGGTCAGTTTTTGGATCTCGCGTTTGAGGTGTTCGAGGCAGTACTGCAGAAAGCCCAGGAACTGATTGTAGACGGGATAGCGGTCGGCGACCAGCGTCCCGATGTGCGGGGCCTCCCCGAACACCTCGGCGGCCACCTCGCCCGAGCGGGTGTGCCGACAGCGAAAAAGGCTGATGTCCGGCGTGAAGAACCCGTGCGTGTAGCCGTTGCGGCCATCGCAACGCCAGCCGGTCTCGTCGGCATGCTTGACCGGGGCGAGGCGCCAGTCCCGGATCAATCGGTCCACGGCGGGCTCCAGCAGGTCGGCCAGCGCGTGCATGCGGCCGATGAGCATCCCTTTGGCAAGATCGAACTGACGGGCGATGTGACCCAAGGTCAGGCCGTCCTTGTAGTGCCAGAGGGCCGCCTGGGCCAGCAGGCGGTTCGAACAGGTCGCGTGAGGCAGCACGCCCTGCACCCGAGGGCGGACGGTCCGGCGGCATTTCGGACAATGTCCCGCCGGGATCCGCACCAGCCGCTTGACCGCTCGGACGGGTTCGCAATCGACGATCGTGCGATCCCGCTCGCCTCGGAAGTCGAGCGGCGTGCCGCAGTCGGGGCAGACCTCCGGAGCCGCAAGGCGCTCCACGCTGGCCGCGTCGGTCTCACTCACGGCCTGGCGTCCGTGGCCCTCGTGTCCAGGCTTGGCGCCGCCCCGTTTGGCGCGCTGCTCCGCGGGGGTCGAGGCTTTGATCAGCCGTTTCGCCGACGGGGTGGACAGACCAAAGGGTTCCTCTTTAGCCGTTCGCTCCTGTCGCCACAGCTTGGCCTTCAACCGCTGGACCTCCTCCTCGAGCCGGTCGATCCGCTGCTGTTTGACCAGGCAGGCGCGGCAGAAACTCGGGTCCGACCGAAGTGGACGACCACCCTTCATCCCTCGGACCGCCGGGCCTTGCGACGGCGGGCGCGCTCGCGCTTCACCACGAGCGTGCCGTTGTCTTCCACGACCCACTCGACTATTTCCCCGGCCTCGAAGCCCATGGCCTGCGCCAGGACCATCGGAAAGTTAATGTAGTACTGGTCGCTCGCGCCGCTTTTGCGCCGGATGCACTGAATCTTGGTCGTGTAGCCCATGGCCATCTCCTCGGGGGTTCTGAAGAATCCGACTGTCTAGTTAATATACTAGAACATGCGGCAAAGTCTGTCAAGCGGTTTTAACACTTTATTTTTGCTTTTTTCTTGGCCCCCTGGATACGCGCCGCAGGCGTGAAGGCCGGGATGCCCAGAGGCCGCCCGTGACGGGACTGGCCGGCGGCGGGTGAGCCCGCGCGGGGGCGCGCGGGCGAAAGGCGCTCCCGCCCCGAGGGCAGGGGCGGATAGCGCCGACCGCCAAGCCGGACGGTCCCGTCACGGTGTCCAACGCGGCCTCTCCGCATCACGGCTTTACGCCTGCGGCGTCCTTGTAAAAACGACCCGTAGGCCGCCAGCCATTTTAAAGCCGCTTATCAACCCCCGGAAACTGACCGATTACGAAAACCGTCCCTCCCGACACCGTTTGCCTCAAACCGCTTATTCTGAAAGGGATTCGTTTCGATCCGCCCCTGTTCCTGGCGCCGATGTCCAACCTCACCCATAGCGCCCTGCGGCGTTTAATGGCCGACTTCGGGGGCTATGGCGCCGTTTTTACGGAAATGCTGTCCGCCAAAATGATTCTCCACGAAAACTTCAAGAATTCCCCCTGGCTCAAACGACGCCCCCAGGAAGGCAAGGTCATCTATCAATTGCTTGTGACCGACTCGCACCGTCTTCCGGAGATCGTCGCCCGCCTGTCCGAGCTGTCTCCCGACGGCCTGGACCTGAATTGCTCGTGCGGCGCTCCCACGATCCTCCAGCAACGCGGCGGGGCCGCGCTCTTTGACGACACCGAACGCCTGGCCGCGATTCTCCAGATCCTGCGCCGCTGTTTCGCCGGCCCCCTGACCGTCAAAGTCCGCCTGGGCCGTCAGCGGCACAACTGGCGGGACCATCTGATGGAGCGGCTCCGCGTGCTGGAAAGCGAAGGCGTGGATGCCCTGATTCTCCACCCCCGGTTTCACGAGGAAAAATTCAGGCGGGTCGCGCGACACGACCTCTATGGCGACATTGCCGCCGGAACCCGGCTTCCCCTGATCGCCAGCGGCGACATCGGCGGGCGGGACTTTGTCAACGCCCGCGCGGCCCAGTTTGCCCGCGTGGCCGGCCTGATGGTCGGCCGGCTCGCGATCGCGCAACCCTGGCTGTTTGGCCGGTGGCACAAGCCAAACCTTGCGGTCGATCCGGCGGAGATCGCGGAACGCCTCTGCGGCTACCTGGCCGATGACTTCGGCCCCGACAAGGCCTTGCGCCGCCTGAAGGTGTGGGCCCCCTATTTTGCCTGCAATTTCGCCTTCGGCCACACCTTGTTCAAGGGGGTTCAATCGGCTCCGGATTGGGACACCGCGGTGAATCGCCTGCGGGCATTCCTCTCCGCCAAACCCGAACGGCTCGATCCGATCTCCGTGTCCGGCTTGTAAACGAACCTACCCCGGGTTTTTCACATACGTCAAGGTGAGGGAAATCGCCGCCTTGATAATCGCGGGCTTGATCGTGACGGCCATGGTCAGGATCCGCCCGTCCGGGGAGATCGAAAAAAGGTTCTCTCGAGACCCCTCGTTATTCGAATAGGTCTGCCGGAGCCTTTCCCCTTCCATCACAAACGTCACATCGGACAGCTTCCCGTCCGTCCGGGCATACGGAACCGCTTTCCCGCCGATTTCGGCTGTGATCGGCTGATCGCTGGCATTGCGGTTGAACGTGACGATGCCGTTGGTCACAGCGATTTCAATCGACTTGTAAGGCACGACAACGGCCGCCAATTTCTTTCGGACAAGGGGACGGATCAGCACGTTGACATGGCCGGCCGCCTGAACGACGGCCTGGGACATGGACGCCACATCGGCCGGATCGCCCGACCAGAAATACGAGCCGTTAAAATCCGCCGCCGCCGTTCCGGCCAGCATGATCGCCAATAGGACGCACCGTCCTGTACGCATCGGTTTCCTCCTGATATGAATACCGTACCGCTGCGTTGCTGCCTTGGCAAGGAGATGTGAAACAGGGTTATTTTCGCTTGACGGTCCCGGGCAGACGGGATTAACTGATTTTTTGATGATCGTGCGGCTAAACACGAAAGCGAAGAGGTGCGTATGACCGGATTGTTGGTATTGGCCGTCAGCCTTGTTGCAATCGTCCTGTTCGGCCGTCTGTATTCACGATTTCTGGCCCGTCAATGGGGGGAAGATGCCGCCCGCCCCACCCCGGCCATTCAGTTGAACGACGGGCGCGACTACGTGCCCACGCCGACGCCGATCGTGTTCGCGCACCATTTCGCCTCCATCGCGGGAGCCGGGCCGATCGTGGGACCCGTGCTGGCGCTTTGCTTTGGCTGGTGGCCGGCGCTGATCTGGATCGTGGTGGGTGGCCTCCTGGTCGGCGGCGTTCACGACTACCTGGCCGCCTTCATGTCGATCCGCAACAAGGGCCAGTCGATGGCCACCATCGCCCGGCGGCTGCTGGGCCGAGGCCCCTTCCTGGCGTTCATGATCTTCATCATCATCATGCTGGGCCTCGTGACCGCCGTCTTTCTCAACACCTCGGCCAGTGCCCTCGTCAGCATGCTGGATTTCGGCCGCTTGAAACTCGATCCCGCCCAAACCCTGTTCCGCGTGGTGAATGACGGCAGCACCCAGAAGGTCGTGATCGGCGGCGTGGCCTCGATGAGCGTGATCGTGATCACCCTGCTGGCCCCCCTGGTGGGCTGGATGTATATCAAGCGGCAGGTGGCCGTCTGGAAATGTTCGCTCACCGCCATCGCGATCTGCATCCTCAGCATCCTCGTCGGTGTGCATCACCCGGTGAGTTTTCCCGCCACGATCCAGTGGGGCACCCTGTCGTTTACCGGAGCGACCTGCTGGAAACTCATCCTGGCCGCCTACACGCTCGTGGCCGCCGGCGCGCCGGTCTGGCTGTTCCTGCAAAGCCGCGATTTCATCAATGTCCACATTCTCTACGCCGGCATCGCGTTCCTGCTCGCATCGCTGGTCACCGCCTCCCTGAGGGCCGGCATGCCGCCGCCCGAAATCGCGATGCCCGCTTTCGACGCCGCCACCGGCACCGCCAAGCTCGGCGCCCTCTGGCCGGGTCTGTTCATCACCATCGCCTGCGGCGCGGTGAGCGGTTTCCACAGCCTCTGCGCGGGCGGAACCACCTGCAAACAGCTTAAAACCGAGTCGGCAACCCGGATACTCGGCTACTGGGGCATGCTGCTGGAATCGATCCTGGCCGTGGTCGTGGTCTGCACGCTGATGATCGGAACCACACAGGCCTTCTACATGGAGGATGTCTTCCCCGTCGGCAAGGATAACAATCCCGTTCTCGGGTTCGCCTTCGCCGTCGGCCGCGCCGGCAACGCCGCCTTCGGCCTCCCAATCGCCGCCGGCGCCCTCGCCGGCATGCTCCTGCTCGAAGGCTTCGTCATCACCACCCTCGACACCGCCGTGCGGCTGAACCGCTATCTCATCGAGGAACTCCGGCAGGAATACTTCGGCCGGACGGGCCGCTACTGGGTCAATTCCGGCCTGGCGGTCGCGCTGATGCTCTGGTTGGCTTTTTCAGGAAGCATCCTGCAACTCTGGAAAATCTTCGCCTCCGCCAACCAGCTCCTGGCCGGCTTCGTGCTCGGCCTCGGCGCCATCTGGCTGCTCCGCAACGGACGCCGCGCCTGGTTCGTCGTGGCTCCGGCGGCTTTCATGCTGGCCACCACCGTCACCAGCCTCGTGCTGCTGATCCGCAAATTCATGCCCGGCGTCGCGCCCGATGGCAAACCCACCGGCAGCGCCAGCCTGCTGGGGGCCGACATCGTCCTCCTGGCCCTGACCGCCTACCTCGTGGTCGCGGGAATCCGGGAACTGGCCGCCTGGATCCGGCGGGAACCGCGGGCAACGTAAAAGGAAAGTACATGAAAACTCGATGGCTTCTGGCCGGCTTGTTCATCGCCTGCTGCGGGTGCGCCACGTTCCGGAACCGCGCGGTTGCGACCGCCTCCGGCGTTCCGGAGAACCCCCGTGAAGCCGCGGCCGGCCCGTATCGCGTCCAGGTGGGCACGGACGGAACCAATGAGTCGGTCCGCCTCACAAAAGAAGACGAGACCCTCTATTTGAAATCCGGGAATACGATCACCGTGTTTGCCGGCAACCAGCCCGTTTTCGATTACGCCTTCCGCTCCACCGGCACCCTCGCGGCCGCGTACTTTCTTCACATCCGTGGAGCGGACGGCTCCGTCGCCTTCACGTTGACGGATGAGAACGCCGACGGCGTGTTCGACCGGAAAATCGATTACGGCACCAAGGCGGTTTACCGCCTGGTCGACCACCAATGGGTGAAATAGCGGCGCCGCACGGCGCTTGTGCCTCCCGCCCCATCCTGCTAGTATCCCCTCCA
>CAZSUH010000144.1:0-6348 GCA_964609905.1 uncultured Verrucomicrobiota bacterium | reverse complement strand
GTGCTGCACGGCAGGAACGCGCCCACCATCGAGGTGTTCGTGAGCAGCTACCTGGCCTATCCGCTGGGCGACATATTCAGCGTCAACGGCACCCAGGGCGGGCTCTGCGGCAATTTCCAGACCCTCAAGTGGCGCTATTTCGATCCCGCGAAGGCGCCCAAGCAAAAGCTCATGACGGGTTGGTCGGACCGGCGCATGTACAACAGCGAGTCGCTGCCGTGGGTGGAAGCGGAGTGGAAGCTCGATATTCCGGACGTGTTCCAAACCATATCCAAGGGGTTTTACGATAACGTGTATAACGCGCTGGTCAACAAGGGCAAGTTGGAAGTGCGCCTTGACCAGGTGCGCCGCCAGGTGTTCGTGCTGGAAGAGTCCCACCGGCAGAATCCGTTACCCAAGATGGTCGCCAAGAAGGCCCTTCTCAAGAAGATGGCATGAACCGCATTCTGATCGAGCCGTCAGAACAGGGAGTTGACGGTTCGGTCTCGCTGCGGGATCGCCGCGCCGCCCATATCCGTTCCGTGTTGCGCGCGGTTCCGGGCGACACGCTCCGGCTCGGTGTGATCAATGGCCCGCTTGGCACGGGCACGGTGAAGGCCGTGTCCGCCCATGCCGTGGAACTGGTGTGCGCCTTTGACGAGGCGTTGCCGCCGGAGCCTCCGCCGCTTGACCTGTTGCTGGCCCCGCCGCGACCCAAGGCCATGAAACGGCTCTGGCCCGTGCTGGCCTCGTTCGGCGTGCGTCGGATCGGGCTGATCATGGCCGAGCGGGTGGAGAAGGCGTATTTCGACACCCATGTGCTGGAGCCGGCCTTTGTCCGTGCCCGCCTGCTGGAGGGGTGCGAACAGTCGGGCTGGACCCGGCTGCCCATCGTGTCCGTGCATCGGCGGTTCCGTCCGTTCGTCGAGGACGAACTGGAGTCGTGGTCTTCCGGGACGACGCGGCTGGCGGCGCATCCGGGCGTGCCGGACCGGCTGGGCGGGCTGGTGCGCCGGGGGAAGGGCGTCCTCCTGGCGGTGGGACCGGAAGGCGGTTGGAACGATTTCGAATTGGACCTGCTGACGGCCCGGGGCTTTCGAAAAGCGGGTCTGGCGGGCGGCGCGTTGCGGAGCGATGTGGCCTGCGTGGCGCTGCTGGCCGTGGCAAGGGAAGCGATGACAAAATAACCGGCTGAGGAAAGGACACGAAAGGACATATGAAAAGACACATGAAAGCGATGAAAAAGGCTCCATGCGCGGCGCTCGCATTGGGACTGTCGGCGTGCGCGTTCGCGCAGGAGATCGAACCGGCGCCGCTGAAGGTCCTGATGATCGGCAACAGTTTCTCGCAGAGCGTCCTGGTCCACGCGCCGAAGATCGCCGCCGATCTCGGCAAGAAACTCGACCTCGCGCAGATGTCCATCGGCGGCTGCACCCTGGACCTGCATGCGGAGAACCTCGCCACCACGAACACGCCCTACGGCATATCCTGGAATTATTGCGGCAAGAGGAGCATCACGAATCTTCCGTTCGGCGCGATGCTCACGGAGAAATACGATAAGACCGCGAAAGTCCGCCGCTACTCGAGCAACATCATCCCCATGTTGAAAGCGGATAAATGGAACATCGTCACCATCCAGCAGGGCAGTCACCAGAGCTGGGATGAAAAGTCGTTTCAGCCGCACGCGGACAAGCTGATTGCCGCGATCCGCAAATACGCGCCTCAGGCGGAAATCCGTGTGCATCAGACGTGGAGCTACAACAATTTCGACACGCGCATCTGCGATCCCCAGACGAAAGGGCCCGGAACCTGGGGCTTCGACCAGACTGGGATGTACGAGCGGCTCACTGCCAACTACAAAAAACTCGCCGCGGACAACGGTTTCAAAATCATTCCCGTCGGGCGCGCCGTGCAGAATTACCGGAAGACGACGGATGTTCTAGCCGATTTTACCAAGGATGCCGTCGGTGCCCTCGAGACGAAAAACGGCGAGATGTCCGGCGATTCCATCCACCTTAGCCGTATCGGCCAGTATCTTCAGGGGCTGGTTTGGGTCGGGTCGCTTTTCGACGTTGATGTCACCCGGTGCGCCTATCAGCCCGATGACAAGCATGGTGCGCTTTATGCGCAACTGCGCCAATGCGCGGCGAAGGCGGTGAAGACCGGATTGTAACGCCGTTTTCGGGGCGATCGAAGGCGCCTCCATGGGGAAGCGCTTTCAGGGCGTGTCGCGATATAAATCCGAGACCGTGGGCTTGCCGCCGGCATAGGGAGGCGGACTGATTTTCACCTGGGCGTCAATGGTCTCGGCCGGCGGACGACTGAACGGCGCAGTGCCGGTAGTCCAGCCGTGCAGGTTGTCCATGGTTTCGCGCATCTCCTGCCGCAGCACGGCGTCGAACTCGCGACCCGCCGCGCGGAACAGGAAGATGGCGATGAGCAACAGGCCCCACCAGCCGATCCGGAATCCCACGATTCCCATGACGATGGCGGCCACCCGGCCCAGGCGCGAGGCGATGAAGGTGGCCGGGATGCGCCCGATTTTCCGGGCCATCAGGGCGCGCAGGACCCGGCCGCCGTCCATGGGAAACGCGGGGATCAGGTTGAAGAGGGCCAGGCTCAGGTTCAACTGGCCGATCAGTTGCGCGAGGTTAAGCGCCTGATTTCCCCAGAGCGGATGAAGATTGGCCGGCAGGGGCACATGGGGGCCGCCGAACCAGCACGCGGCGGCGAGCAACAGACTGAAGGCGGGGCCGGCCAGGGCAACCTGGATTTCATCCCTCGGAACACGCGGAATCTCCTCCATTTGAGCGGCGCCGCCGATGAACATCAAGGTGATTTCCCGGACGCGGCAGTTTTTGCGCATGGCCACGAGCGAGTGGGCAAGCTCGTGCAGGGTGATGCTGGCGAAGATGGCGGCCAGAAGGGCGACATTCCAGAGCGCCGCCGCCCAACCGCCCTCGATTTTGGCCGCCGACGCCACAAGGGCCAGCAGCACGATCAGGGAGATGTGAATCCGGATCGGAATGCCCCAAGCCTTGATCAATTTGAAGGACATGCTCATGAATCATTCATTATGCCCTATTTAACCGTCGCCTGCCAAGCAAACACAGCAAACACATTTTGCATCGCGCGCGTCGGCGCGCCCTCGTTCCTTTGGGTTGTGCCTCCGGTCCAATCTGGTATAATCCGCCGTCATGAATCCGGAAGTGGCGAAGAGCGGCAACGCCGGTCGCGTCCGCCTGTCGGTGGTGCTTCCCGTGTATAACGAGGAGGCCTGCATCGAGGGCGTGATGCGCGAACTGCACGGCGTGCTGGCGGGGCTGGCCATCCCCTTCGAACTGATCGCCGTCAACGACGGGTCCACCGACCGCACCCGCCGGATTCTCGCGGGGCTGATTCCCGCGCTTCCCGGACTGCGGGTGCTGACGCTCACGCCCCAATCCGGTCAGACGGCGGCCATGGGCGCGGGGTTTCGTCACGCGCGGGGGGAAATCGTGGTGACCCTGGACGCGGACGGCCAGAACGATCCGGCCGACATTCCCGTCCTGATTGCGCGGCTGGACGAGTGCGATGTCTGTTGCGGATATCGGATCAACCGGCAGGACACCTGGGCGAAGCGGGCCGGCAGTGGCCTGGCGAACGCCGTCCGCCGCGCCATCCTGAACGATGGCATCCGCGACACGGGCTGTTCCCTGAAAGCGTTCAAGTCCTGGGTGGTGCGCGAGTTGCCGATGGATCTGTCGGGGATGCACCGCTTTCTGCCGGCCCTGGCGAAGATGCGGGGCGCCCGGATCGAGCAGGCGCCCGTCCGGCACCGGGCGCGGGCGGGGGGCGCGAGCAAATACACGAACCTGGGTCGGCTGGCGCGGACGATCGCGGATGTGGCCGCGGTGCGCTGGATGCGAAGCCGCCACATGCGGTTCGAGGTGAAGCCGGAATGCGAGTGAAGCTCAAATCGGGCACGGGCGGATTGCTGCTGTTCCTGGGTTTTGCGATCGTCGCGGTCCTGGTCGGGCGGCATCCGGCTGTGCGGCAGTACCTGTCCGAGGAATCCATCAAGGCGTGGGTGGAGCGATTGGGCGTCTGGGGGCCCCTGGCTCTTTTGGGCCTCTCGCTGGCGCTACCCTTTCTGTTTCTTCCCCGGTGGCCGGTGGGTTTCGTGGCGGGCACCCTTTATGGGATTGTGGCCGGCACGCTGATCGGGACCGCCATGGGCACGCTGGGCGCGATGGTCCACTTCGCGCTCTCCCGCCGCTTGTTCAAGACGATTGGCGAGCGGATGCGGAAACGGTTCCAGCTTCCGGACCGCATGGAAAACCGGAAAGCGGTCCCGCTGATCTTCGGACTGCGCGCATTTCCCCTGTCGAACAACGGGTTGACCAATCTGCTGGCGGGGGCCATCAACATGCGCCTGCTTCCGTTCATGGCGGCCACGTTTCTCGGCATGGTTCCCTCCACGTTGATGTATGCCGCTTGGGGCAAGCTGATGCGCAAACCGTCGCCTGGCCACACCGCCCTGGCGGTGGGACTGGTCGTGATCCTGGTTCTGGGCGCCTGGTGGCTGGGCCGCCAGTGGATGCCGGTTCGGTCGGAAAGGAGCGATGCGGATGACGACGATCTGGTTGGCGGGTGAGGACCGCACGGCGGAGCTGCTGCCGCGCCTGGACCGTGCGGTCGCCGGCCGCGATCCGGCGGTTGTGGTTCAAGCCGCGGCGCATTCGGCTCCCCTGGAGTTGCGCGACGCGGACGGGGAATCCGGCGAGCTGGACCGCCGGCTGGCGCTGTTGCAGGCGTATGGCGTGGTGCGCACGGATCGTTTTGACGTTCCCTCGGGAACCGGCGCTGTCGCCGGCCTTCTGAAACGCCTGAAACAGGCGCTCTGGCGGCTGTTGCGCTACCAGCATGAGCGGATGGCTGTACAGCAAAACGCGGTGAACCGCCAGTTGCTGATGGCGCTGGAGTCCGCGCTTGAAGAACAGCGCCGCGCCAATGCCGCGCTCCGGGAACGGATCGCCGCCCTGGAAGCGTCGCGGGCGGCCGGACAGGAGACGCGGCCATGAACACGCGCGCGGATCAACTGCTGGCCGGCTTCGCGGAAGGCGACGCCATCTCGCAGGATGCCCGGCTGATGCAGGGGATCTTCCGGGGGCTCGGGTTGGAATCGGATATATTTGCGCCGCCCGCCCACATCGAGCCGCGTGCCGCCGGACAGGTCCGGCCGCTTTCGGAATACGTCGGCCGGCCGGGGGATGTGGCCGTGTTGCACGATGCGCTGGCGCCTGACGCGGCGCGCGCGTTCCTGTCCACGCCCGCGCGGCGCGTGTTGCGCTATCACAATATAACGCCTTCCTCGTTTTTCAAGGGGTTTGACGACGCGCTGGCGGCCCGGTTGCAGACGGCGCGGGAGACGCTGCGGGTGGTTGCCGAGTCGGCCGGGGCGGTGTGGTCCGACTCGTCTTTCAATGCGGGGGAACTGGCGGGCTGGTCGGTTCCGAAGAACCGGGTGCTGCCGTTGCTGTTTACGGAACAAGCCGGTCGGCCCGCGCCGGATCCGGAGGTGTTGGCCCGGGTGGGCGGGCCGCTGGCGAACATATTGTGCGTGGGCCGGCTGGCGCCGAACAAGCGCGTGGAAGATCTGATTCTGGCCTTCCACTGGTATCATCGGGCGGTGAATCCGCAAAGCCGGCTGATCGTGACGGGTTCGGAGCGGAGTTGTCCGCGGTATGCGGCGATGTTGCGGTTGCTGGCGCACAGCCTGGACCTGGCGAATGTCTGTTTCGAGGGATTTGCCTCGCCGGCCGGCCTGGCTGCGCTGTATGCGCGGGCCACGCTGTTTGTCAGCGCCAGCGCGCACGAGGGGTACTGCCTGCCGCTCGTCGAAGCGATGGCGGCCGGGGTGCCCGTCATCGCCCGGCGCACGGGCGGCATGCCGGAGGCGCTGGGCGGCGCGGGGATTCTCTACGACGGTCTGACGCCGCCCCAACTCGGGGAACTGATGGCCGAGGCGATCGGCAATCCGAAGGTGCGCGGGGCGATGCTGGAATCCCAGGCCCGGCGGATGGCGGTCATTCGCGCCCGCCGGCCGGCGGAGGAACTCCAGGCTTTGTTGGCGGAATTAAGTTAAATGTAGTTTTCACGCGATACGGAGACAGGAGCGAACATTCTGGAGTGGAGGAGCGCATGATGAACGGCAAATTTCCGATCGGATTCTGGAACTATCAACCCGCGGGCAAATACGGGCCGGAGGAGGCCAAGCGCTGGGCGGATTGCGGCATGACGCTGACACACAGCCCCACCTTCGTCTACGGGCGCAGCGACAAGGCGGCGTTTCTGGCGCTGCTCGACGCCTGCCAGGCGGTTGGCGTG
>CAZSUH010000143.1:0-6445 GCA_964609905.1 uncultured Verrucomicrobiota bacterium | reverse complement strand
GGAATTTCTTCCCGGGGTTTCTCTCAATCGCCAACAGCCTTCTTAGGCTTCCTTCCTCATCTTCCGCCGAATCACCATCGCCAACCCGCCCAACCCAAACAACGCCATCGTCGTCGGCTCCGGTATCGCAGGAACGGATATGTCCGTGTAAAACCTGTTCTGTGTCGTATTGCTTGTGGAGGTAATGAAATTCGCCAATTCTGTCGTCGGTGCACCGTCTGTCGAACCAGCCTTGGTGAGTTTATAGGGAGTCATCACGCCGTAATAGGTTGCACTACCTTTATCAGCACTGTTGTAGAACCGAAGTGCAATATAGTAGGAGGTGTCATAGCTGTCGTTGTAGAACTTCAGACCGATTTTCCCATCCCCGTACCCAGTTAGCCCACCTGCTGTTGTACCAACATCAACATTGTTTAGGTTAAAAGGACCTTCTGCATAACCCAGTGTTGCAAGAACAGTCCAATCATCATATTCTGCAGCCGAGTAGATGGAGTCTTGCCGAATGATCAACTCTGCATAGGAGCCTGAGGCCAAAGCAACACTAAATTCGTCGTAAAGTCCGGCTTGTAGTCCAGCTGTTTGATACGTCACAGTGATTGGCGCGGCCATGACAAATGCGGCCGTCATTGTTAGTGCAAGAATAATCATCTTTTTCATCTTTACATTCTCCTCTGTTAATTATCCATTATAACTGGTTTGATCTCGGTCCAGTTAATCGTCGTTTCCGGTTGGTGATAATACCAAGCCGCCTCTCCAAGAGTCAAGTTTCTTGTGACAGGAAGGAAGTTTTCATCATGCCATTTAGCGCCTGAGCCATCAAGATCAACATAATAAAAACCTACATACGCTTTAGTTGCATTATTCCATACCGCCATAGTATCGCAAGTGTCAATATCCCAAATTCCAGTACCTGCATAACCTGTAATACCTGCACCCACAAGATCCTCAACGGGGAATGCCTTGCTGATTAAAGAATACCCCTGCTTGGCTCCTAAGTTGATTGCGGCATTGGTGGCAACCGCACCATAGACAAATACACTCGGGAGTCCGGAATCCGACGGTCGATAAAACCAGAAAGCATTTCCCGGCTCAAATCTTTTATCAGCTACAAGAAAGTTTTCGTCATGCCACTTAGCACCTGTGCCATCAAGATCAACATAATAAAAACCCACATACGCTTGACTGTCATTGTTCCAGTAGGCCAACGTATCACAAGTGTTTATTTCCCAGATCCCTGCACCTGGATATAAGGATTCTTCCGAGAACATATCTTGAATGCTTACTCCGGTCCCATCCATTCCCTGCCAACTAACCCCAATCAACGAGTAACCGTTGCTAAGCGGAACTTCGTAATACCCCACCACATTTTGCGAAGGAACATCCGCCATTGCCATAGAGGCGGCCATGGCCGCGGTTGCGAGAATCGTTAACGCCTTCTTCATGTTCCGCCCTCCTCGTTTATCGCTCGCTTTGCCTTGCGTGAACAATCTTCTATCCGACCCATTTACAAACAGGTCCTATCCCAATCCACTAAATGCCTTACTCCAAACGATGGCCCCCTGTCAAATTTTTATTTTTTCCAACCTGGCCGGATCCCTGCAACCCTCCCCAACTCTTGAAAGATGATCGCATCTCCGGCGGTTCCCGTCAAGCGTTATTTCGGCTTTTTTGCGCTTTTTCCCTCTGGCTGTAGGGGCGGCCCTTGTGGCCGCCCGTGAGCCCAGCGCCATACCAGCGTATGCCCGGTGCATGACGGCGTGTTGCGGGCGGCCACAAGGGCCGCCCCTACAGTTCGGATTCCTGGCCTTCGTGGTTCTTCGTGGTGAATCTTCCCGCTCTTCTCTTTCCCTGCTCACGCCTCGAACCGTTCCGCGACAAAGGGATCGTCCGGGCCAATGGTTTCGACTCCCACGCCGTAAGCGGCGCGGAAAGCCCGGCCGCCCGTGCGGCGCGGATTCCACTTGATTTCGAACGCGCGCAAGCCGGTCTCCGTTTGCGCCACCAAATCCACTTCCGCCTGCGTTCGCGACCGCCAAAAAAACAGCCTGGCCGGCGAGCCCCTCAACACGTTCCGCTTGGCCGCTTCGGCAACCGCCCAGTTCTCCCACAAGGCGCCGATGTCGGGCCGCAACGAATCCTCCGAAAAGGCGTTGAGCAAGGCGTTCCGAATTCCCGTGTCCCAAAAATAAACCTTCTGGCTTTTGGAAATCTCCTTGCGCGGATTCGTGCCAAACGCCGGAAGCCGGAAAATGACGAACGTCTGCTCCAGCAGCTCCAGATAGCGTTCGACCGTCGGCCGGCCCATCTGAAGTTGCCCGGCCAGCTCGTTCACGTTCACTTCCGAACCGGCCTGGTGCGCGAGCAGCATCAACAGCCGCTTGATCAGGTCCGGAGCTTTCACCAGCCCGGTTTGCAGAATGTCCTTCCACAGATAGTCGGCGCTCAATTCCCGGAGAAGCCGGCGGGGATCCGACGCCAGAACCACTTCCGGATAACCGCCGAAGGCCAGCCGTTGCATCAGAAAAGCCCGCAAGGGCGCGGCAAACCGCTCGCGCAACACGGCGGGCGTGAATTCGGGCGCCGCCCACGGTTGCGAACCCAGCGTCTCCGAAAAAAGCAGGGGCGGAAGCGTTACCTTGCGGTTCCGTCCGGTCAGACTCTCGGCCGACTGGTCAAGCAAATCGAGCGAAGAGGAGCCCAGCAGAAGAAACCGCGCGCCAACTTTGGCATCGTACCACCCTTTGATCGTTCGAGCCAGCTCGGGCAGGCGTTGCGCTTCGTCGATCACCAGAATGGAAGGCGAACCGAGACTGCGAAGCGCCTCCGTTGGCGAGAGCGTGGCGGCGGCAAGAAAACGGGTTTTGTCGATTTCCAGATCGAAATTCAGAAAGGCGGCCTTTTCTCCCTGAAGCAATCGTTCCACGAGCGTGGTCTTTCCCACTTGGCGGGCTCCCAACAGGATGACGATCTTGCCGCTGTCCAGAGCTTGCCGTAATTCGCCTTCAGCTTGCCTTTTCAGATACATGCAGTACATTATGACCGGTCATTTTGTATAGTCAACTATGAATTCGGTGGCATTTCGGAGTTAATCGCTTCACGCGGAGATGCAAAGCCGAACCACGAATGGACACGAATACACACGAATCCTGACTCGTTACCTCCGCAAACTAGTTTTTTTTGCGGGGAGGCCCCGCACCCCCGGTCTTCCGCGCGCACGGAAGCAGACGAAGCCGACGCTTCCGGGCAAGCTTCGCGCCCCTCTTCTCTTTATTCGTGTCCCTTCGTGGTGTCGGTATCCGCCGTGATTCGGCCGACTTCACACGGCTTTTTCAGCAATCTGGTTATCATGATGGGCAATTTACGCCTATTTTTGACCCTGCCAGGTTTTTCAGCTGGTTGGCTAACAAAACGAAGGCAACCACGAATTCACACTAATCGACACGAATAAAGAGATGGGGAAGCGCGAAGCGCGCCACAGGACGGGGGTGCGGGGCGGCCCCGCAAAAACAATCATGCGGGAAGATCGTCACGCGCAGGGATTCGTGTTGATTGGTGTTCATTCGTGGTTTCTGGATCGGACAAGCAGCAACTTGAACCTCCTGAATGATTGGAGCCAACTGGCTGCCGGCTAGCTCGCAGGGCTCGCAGCCAGACCCAGAACGTTCGGAACCATCTTTTTTTATCTTGAGCTGTGTTTCGGAGTTTAACGCAAAGGCGCAAAGGCGAACGCCTGTTCACCGTGGCACGGGTCTTCTGACCCGTGTCCCCTCCTGAATGCGCGGCTTCAGGGGACATTATGATCGGTCATTTTGTATAGTCAACTGTGAATTCGGAGACATTCCGGCACCCCTGCTCTTCCGCCCGCTTCGAGCCCCTCTTATCTTCTCTTGATTTCCCGTTCATGTGTGGTATCATAGCTATACATTACAACATCGAGGTGCGTCGTGAAAACCGTTCAAATGACACTGGACGAACAACTGGTCCGGACCGTGGACAAAGCCGCGAAAAACTTGCGAACCACGCGCTCGGCGTTTACGCGCGAGGCGCTCCGGCAGGCCCTTGCCCGCGTCAAGACGCGCCAACTCGAAGAAAAACACCGGCTTGGCTATCTCCGCAAGCCGACGGAGCCGGCCGAATTCGCCGCCTGGGAAAAAGAACAAAAATGGGGCGACGCATGAAACGCGGGGAAGTCCGCTGGTACAAGTTCGACAAGCCGGACAAGGCCCGGCCCGTCGTTGTGTTAACGCGCGATTCGGTCATTCCCTATCTGGGGGAACTCACCGTGGCGCCCCTGACCTCCACCATTCGCGATATTCCCAGCGAAGTGGCCTTGGATCAGGCGGACGGGCTGCCCAAAGCCTGCGCCGTCAACTGCGATCACCTGCAAACCGTCTCCAAAGCCAAACTCGGCGCGCTTCTCGCCTCGCTTTCACCGGCGCGCCTGCGCGAGATTCGCGACGCCATCGCCTTTGCCCTGGCTCTGGATGAGTGAAACGTTGGCTAACAAAACGAAGGCAATCACGAATTCACACTAATCGACACGAATAAAGAGATGGGGAAGCGCGAAGCGCGCCACAGGACGGGGGTGCGGGGCGGCCCCGCAAAAACAATCATGCGGGAAGATCGTCACGCGCAGGGATTCGTGTTGATTGGTGTTCATTCGTGGTTTCTGGATCGGACAAGCAGCAACTTGAACCTCCTGAATGATGGAGCCAACTGGCTGCTGGCTAGCTCGCAGGGCTCGCAGCCAGACCCAGAACGATGGCTTCGGTCCCGGCGTGGGGCGCCGATTTCCTCTGGCTGTAGGGGCGGACCTTGTGTCCGCCCAAAGGGGGAAGAAGGAGAAGGATCCAGGATTACGATCACGATCACGATAAAGACAGTTGACTTCCCTCGGTTGTTTCTATATAAAGAAACAATCCAATGAGTACCGTTCTCGACACCATTCTCGCCCAGCGCCGGCGCGATGCGGACGCCGACCAGGCCGCCGCGCCCCTCGCCGCGCTCCGCCCGCGGGCCGAGGCCGCCCGCGCCGGGCGCCGCCCGTTCGCCGCCCGGCTTCTCCGCGCGGACGGCGTCGCCATCATCGCCGAAATCAAGCGCGCCTCCCCCTCCAAGGGCGACATGGCCCTCGGCCTCGATCCCGCGGCAACCGCCCGGGCCTATGAAACGGGCGGCGCCGCCTGCCTCTCCGTGCTCACCGAACCCCGCTTCTTCAAGGGCTCGCTCGACGACCTGGCCGCGGCCCGCGCCGCCTGCCGCCTGCCTGTGCTGCGCAAGGATTTCCTGTTCCGCGACTACCAGATCGTCGAAAGCGCCGCCGCCGGCGCCGATGCGGTGCTGCTCATCGTCAAAATCCTCTCCCAGCCCGACCTCGTCCGCCTCCATGCCCTGGCCGTCCGGCTCGGCCTGGACGTGCTCGTGGAAGCGGCCTCCGCCGAAGAGGTCGCCCGCGCCTGCGCCATCGGCGCCTCCCTGATCGGCATCAACAACCGCGACCTGGGCACGTTCCAAGTGGATCCCGACCGCGCGGCCCGGCTCATGCCCCCGCCCGCTCCGGGGCGGCTCGTGCTCTCGCTCAGCGGCGTCTCCACCCGCGCGGACATCGACCGCCAACGGGCGGCGGGCATCCGCCACTTCCTGGTCGGCGAGGCGCTCGTCCGCGATTCCGATCCCGCCGCCGCGCTCCGCCGACTGCGCGGCGGGAAAGGAACGCCATGACGCCACGCCTCGAAATCAAAATCTGCGGGCTCACCCGGCCCGACGAAGCCGCGGCCGCGGCCGCGGCGGGAGCGGACGCCCTCGGCGTCGTGTTTCACCCCGCCAGCCCCCGGCATATCGAACCCGCCCGCGCCCGGGAGCTCGTGGACGCCCTGCCGGCCGGCTTCCCGGTGGTCGGCGTTTTCGCCGACGCGTCCGCCGATGCCCTCGCGCAAACCGCGGACCGGGCCGGCGTGCGCATCGTGCAACTCCACGGCCTCGAAACCGCGGAGACGCTCGCGTTCCTGTTGAATCGCGGCTTTCACGTGATCAAAACGGTGAACGGAACCGGCCTGGCGCTGCTTCAGGCGGCCCGGAACCTGCCCGACGCCTGCGGCGTGCTGATCGAATGCGGGCGGGGCCCCCTGCCCGGCGGAAACGGCGCGGCCTGGAACTGGGCGGAGGCCGCGCCCGTCGCTGCGTTGCGCCCGTTCGCGCTGGCGGGCGGGCTGACGCCGGAGAACGCGGCGGCGGCGGCGGCGGCGGCGCGGGCATCGGCCGTGGACGTCAGCTCCGGGGTGGAAAACGCACCCGGGCGAAAGAATCTGGAAAAATGCGCGCACTTGGTCCACACTCTCCGCCGAACCTTCATTGCGTGGCCGGTGGCGCCCGTGTTCACGGCAGCCCGGCCGAAAGGAACGCCGTCATGCCCGGACAATCGCTGAACAACGTCAACATTCAATCC
>CAZSUH010000142.1:0-6456 GCA_964609905.1 uncultured Verrucomicrobiota bacterium | reverse complement strand
TCGCGGAAGTTGATCTCCGGGTCGAAGTTGGTGGCGAAATACTTGCCGTGGCTGCCGGCGTTGACGTCCATGATGTCGATGGTGTCGATGGTGTCGAAATAGCGCTTCCGGGCCAGGGCGCAATAGGCGTTGACCACGCCGGGGTCGAACCCCACGCCGAGGATGGCGGTCAGCCCCGCCTCGCGGCAGCGGTCTTTCCGTTTCCATTCGTAGTTGGCATACCAAGGGGGCGTTTCGCAGACCTTGTCCGGTTCCTCGTGGATGGCCGTGTCCATGTACACGGCGCCGGTCTGCAGGCAGGCCTCCAGCACGGACATGTTGATGAACGCGCTGCCGAGGTTGATCACGATCTCGGAGCCGGTTTCCCGGATCAGGGCCGCCGTGGCGGGGATGTTGAGCGCATCGAGCGGCCGCGCATACAGCTTTTTCGACGAATCCTTGAGGTGGTTCTTCCGCCGGATGCTGGCGATGATCTCGTCGCACTTGGCCGGGGTGCGCGAAGCGAGGCAGATGTCGCCCAGCCGATCGTTGTTCATGGCGGCCTTGTGGGCGGCCACATGGGCCACGCCGCCCGCCCCGATAATCAGCACGTTTTTCTTCATGGGGACTCCTTCCTTATGAAAGACTGTTGCGATAGTCCTTGTAACTGAAACGCCGGACCGTTTCAAGTGTTCCGCTCAGCCGTTTGACGCAGATGGACGGCATGGGCAGGCCGTTGAACCAGTTTTTTTTCACCATGGTGTAACCGGCGGCATCGGCCAGCCGGACCACGGATCCGGTTTTCAGCCGTGTTTTGAGCGAGTACTGACCGAATACATCCCCCGCGAGGCAGGACCGGCCGGCCAGCATGACGGGGTAACGGCCGGGGCCCGGCGAGGCGATTTTCGGGCTGGTCCTGTAGATCAGATGGTCCAGCATGTGAGCTTCCATGGAGGCGTCCAGGATCGCCACGTCGATTTCGTTATGCACCACATCCAGCACGGTGGTCACGAGTTCGGCGCAACCGGTGATGGCGGCTTCGCCGGGTTCCAGGTAGACCTGGACGCCGAACCGGTCGCGGAACGCTTTCAGGGTGCGGCAGAAGGACTCCACCGGATAACCGGGCTTGGTGAACGCAATCCCGCCGCCCAGGCTGACCCACTCCATTTTTTTCAGGAAGGGTCCGAATTTCCGCCCGATCGTGTCGAGCGCCGCCGCGAAGCTCGGGAAGTCGTCGTTCTCGCAGTTGAAATGGAACATGGCTCCGCTGAGCCGGGGTGCCGCCGCCAGAAGCGCGGTCCGGTCCGTCACGCCCAGACGGGAATAGCGCCGGGCCGGGTCGGCGAGGTCATAATGAGAATAGCTGATCCGGGGATTCACCCGCACCCCCAGTTTCCGGCCGCGTGTCTCGCGGGCGAATCGGGTTAACTGGGAGAGGGAGTTGAAAATCACCGTGTCGGCAAAGGCGCTGACCGCCCGGACCTCCGGCCGGGTGAATCCGACGCTGTAGGCATGCACCTCTTTGCCGAATTTCTCATAGCCCAGGCGGGCTTCCGGAAGCGAGCTGCTGGTGGTGCCGTCCATGTATTGGCGCATGAGGCCGAAGACCGACCAGGTGGAGAAGCATTTCAGGGCCAGGAGCGATTTGGCGCCGGACCGGTCGCGCACCCGGCGGATGGTTTTCAGGTTGCGCAACAGTTTCCGCTCGTCGATCAGGTAACAGGGAGTGGCCGGATTCGTCATGACCAAGACGATGCCAAAACGGGGTGGGGAGTGCAAGACCGTACTCGCGTGAGGAACGAGCCCCGCGCCGCGTGCGGCCTGTTTCCCGCTTGCATTTCCGCGCCTCTTTCGGTAGTAAGGCGAAACGGTTCAATGGGAAATCGCGTGGAGCGCGCACCGCAACCGGAAGGAGACGAGGCATGCACAGGATTGGAATAATCGCGTTTGTTGGCGTGGGCTTGCTGGCCCTCGCGGGAACGCTTCGAGCGGCTCCGGCCCCCGAAACCAAGCCCCCCGAGGCCAAGCCGATCGAGCTGACCTATTCCCTATTCTTTCCGGCCACCCATCCGAACACGTTGCTCGCGATCGCATGGGCCAAGGAGATTGGAAAGCGCACGGAGGGCCGGGTGAACATCACCGTGTTCCCGGGCGGCACGCTGACTCCGGCCGACAAGTGTTTCGACGGCGTTGAAAAAGGGCTTTCGGACATCGGCATGTCCGTGCTGGGCTACACGCGGGGGCGTTTTCCGCTTTCCGAGGTGATCGACCTGCCGCTGGGCTACCGCGATGGCGCCTCCGCCACCGCACTCATCAACGCGTTCTACAAGAAGTTTAAACCGAAGGAGTTCGACCGGGTGGCGATCCAGTATCTCCATGCGCATGGACCGGGATTCCTGCACACGAAAAAGCCCGTGACTTCGCTGGCCGGCCTCAAGGGCATGAAGATTCGATGCACGGGGCTTGCCGCTAAAATCGTCACCGCTCTCGGGGGCACCCCAGTGGCGATGCCGATGGGCGAAACCTATGACGCTCTAAGCCGCGGGGTGGTGGACGGCTCCATGGCTCCGCTGGAGTCCCTGGAAGGCTGGAAGTGGGGGGAGGTTGTGAGAAGCACCACCTTGTGCTACGGCGCCGCCTATTCGACCGCCTTTTTCGTGTGCATGAACAAGGACAAGTGGAACGCCTTGCCGCCGGACATCCGGGCGACGATCGAAAAGGTCAACGAGGAGTGGATTTCCAAGACCGGCCAGACCTGGGACGACATGGACGCTGCCGGCCGGGCGTTCATCGTGGCGCGGGGCAATCCCGTCAACCCCCTTTCCGACGAGGAAAACGCCGCCTGGGCTGAAGCGGTCAAGCCGATCCTGACTGCCTATGTCGAGAACATGGCGAAAAAGGGGCTACCCGGAGCCGAGGCGCTGGCGTTCTGCCAGGAGTTCCTGTCCAAGACGAAATGACGGCCAAGCCCCTCATCGAACAGGTTCGGACTGTGAGCCGGCTGCTTCACGGCATCGCCGGAGTCAACCTTCTTTTCCTTATGTTCCTGACCATTATCGATGTGACGCTGCGGGCCTTGTATCGGCCCATTCCCGGCGTTTACGAACTGGTCGGATTCGCCGGCGCGCTGGCGATTGGGCTGGCCATGCCGTTCACCTCCTGCGTCCGCGGCCACGTGCATGTGGACTCCCTGCTCAACCGATTGTCGCCGCTCGGACGGCGGAGCGTGCAGACCGTGACACGCCTCGCATCGGCCGCCCTGTTCCTGGCGCTGGGGTATAACCTGGTCCGGTATGGCCTGGACCTTCGCGCCTCGGGCGAGGTCTCGCTCACGCTGGAATTGCGCTTCTACCCGGTTGCCTTCGGACTGGCCGCGGCCGCTGCGATCCAGGCGATTGTCCTGTTGAGCGATCTCGCCACGGTGTGGGGGGGGACGTATGAGTGACGTCCTGATCGGCATCGTCGGCCTGTTGGTGTTGCTGGCGCTTTTCCCGACCGGTATCGAACTTGGTTTCGCGATGGCGATTGTGGGCGTCATCGGCTTCAGCGTCATCGTCAATCCGGCGGCGGGCATGAACATGGCGGCCAAGGATTTTTTCGACGTGTTCTCGTCCTACGGGTACACGGTGATCCCGCTGTTCGTCCTGATGGGGCAGGTCGCCTTCAATGCCGGAATCGCCCGGCGGCTGTACGATGCGGCCTACCGGTTCATGGGGCACATTCCGGGGGGACTGGCGATGGCCACCGTCGTCGGCGCGACGGTGTTCAAGGCCATCTGCGGCTCGTCACCGGCCACTGCGGCCACGTTCGCCAGCGTGGCGGTGCCCGAGATGGACCGGTATCGCTACGACCGGCGGCTCTCGACCGGCGTGGTGGCCACCGTCGGTTCGCTGGGCATCCTCATGCCGCCGAGCGTGACGCTGATCGTGTTCGGCGTCATTACCCAGCAGTCCATCGGGCGCCTTTTCCTGGCCGGCCTGGTCCCCGGCCTGATGATCGCCACGTGCTTTACCCTGGTGATCGCCATTTGGTGCCGGATCAACCCGAATCTCGGCCCTCACGGGGAACGGTCCTCCTGGAAGGAGCGGGCCCGTTCCCTTCCGGAATGCACCTACGTGGTCGCGATTTTCCTGCTCGTGATCGGCGGCCTGATGCGGGGGCTGTTTACGCCGACGGAGGCCGGCAGCGTCGGCACCGTGGCCGTGCTGGGCCTGGCGCTGGTTCAGCGGGATATGAAACTGAAGACATTCTTCAAATCGGTGGACGAGTCGCTCCGCACGGCCTGCATGGTGCTGATCCTGCTCGCCGGTTCGACCGTGCTCGGCCACTTCCTGGCGGTCACCCGCATTCCGATGATCGCTGCCGACTGGGTGACCTCCCTGCCGCTCAACCGGCATGTGATCATGCTCCTGATCAGCGTGATCTATCTCGTGGGGGGATCGTTCATCGACGATCTGGCCTTCATGGTGCTGGCCACGCCCATTTTCTATCCGGCGGTGCTCAAACTCGGTTTCGATCCGCTCTGGTTCGGCATGATTGTCGGCGTCACGGTCATGATCGGGGTGGTCATTCCCCCGGTGGCGATCAACGTGTTTGTCGTGAAAAACATCACGAAGGTGCCGTTCGGCACGATTTTCCGGGGCGTCTATCCCTTCCTTCTGGCGCTGGTGCTGGTGGGCATCCTCCTCTTCATCTTTCCGGAAATCGCCACGTTCCTGCCGAACCTGTTGATGCCATAGCGGATCAATACGACAAGGATGGAGACAACACGATGCAGAAAACGGCCGTCCTCTTAGCGGCAGTGGGGCTCTTGGTTGGCGGATCGTTCGCGTCCGCCGCGGATCCGGCTCAGATCGAAGCGTGGGCCAAAATCGCGCGCGCGGGAAGCGTCGTCAACTCGTTCACCGAGCAATACACCAAAGACCTCAAGCCCGCAGCCGCCGCGAAGATGAGAAAAGATGCGGCCGCCGCGGCGGAGGCGCTCCTGAAGGAGGATTCGATCAGGACGAATTCGGCCACGTTCGCCGAATTCGCGTGCATGCTGGCGGAATTGCAGGTGAATGCGGGCCGGCTGGATGAGGCCGGCAAGCTTTTCGAGCAGGTCGTCGCCATGCCGAAGGCGCCCCAGATGGAGACGATCCTCGCCCACATGGGGCTCGCGAACATCGCGTGCATGCGAGGCGACCTGGCGAAGGCCGCGCAGGTTTGCCGGGATCTGCTTGCGCTCGTGCCGCCGGATAAAGTGCCCCGCCGCACGACGCAGAAGACCTTCATTACGCAGGCTCAAGCCGCCGCCGAGTTGCTGACGGGCTACCCGCTGGATGCGCTGAAGCTGCCGTTCGAGACGGGCGCCAAGGCGTTCCCGACGCCGCAGGAGGCGACCTATTCGGAGGGTTTTGTGCCGCTGAAAATCGTGAGCGTGACGGGGCTCAAGGACGATTCGCCGGAGATGCGCCTGCTGAAGGAAAAACTGGCGCGGTTCGGCATCGAGGTCGGCAAGGCCGCGCCCTTCACGATCGCCGTCGATTCCGGCGCGGTGAAAGCGCCCGACAAGCCGCAAGGCTACGCCCTCCGGGTGACGAAAGAGGGCGCCCAGATCGCCGGCGCGGACAAGCAGGGCACGATCTGGGGAATTGTCAGCCTGATCCAGGTGGTCGACCCGGGGAAGAAGGCCGCTCGTATTTGCGAAATCAGGGACTGGCCTGACGGGCTCCGGCGCGGGCACACCGGCTGGTTCGCGAACGAAATTGAATATGCGCTGTTCACCAAGCAGAACCTGTGCACGGGCGGACCCGGCGCGTGGTTCTTCCCCAATGCCTATCAAAACATGCGGTTCCCGGCGCTGCAGGACGCCCTGATCGCCGCCTGCGCCAGGCCCTTCGCCGATTTCGGCCTCGATTATTATCCGCTCGAGCGGATGTGCAATGTGCCGATTTCCACGGAGCAGGGGTACCAGTGGTACCTGGCGCGCGCCCTCTCGGCCGCGAAACGGGGCGCGCATACCTATTACATGTGGGACGACGGCCGCTATTCGTGGCTGTATCCGAACGGACCGTATGAGCTGGACCGGCAGGCTTCCGGCATGAAAATGGGGAAAATGGACGCGGCTTTTCTTGGCCGGATCTATAGGGACGTCAAGGCGCAGGTGCCGGGCTTCAAGCTGATCTTCTGTCCTCCCTTCTACTTTGGCCCGGACGCGCCCGCCTCCTTTCCCGAAGATCGGGAGTCCTATCTGAGCGAGATCGGCGCGATCGATCCCGCGATCGACGTGTTCTGGTCGGGCTCCGGGGTGCTGTCCCGCAAGCATACGCCCGAGGCCGTGGCGTGGTTCAGGAATCTGCTCAAACGGAAGCCGACCATCTTCCAGAACCGGACCGGCCAGCACGAGTCGCTGAACTACCTGGCGGACACAACCGATTGGCCGAAATGGGTGTATGAAGGCTTTGCGGCCAACGACATGGGCGGCTTTGCCAAGAA
>CAZSUH010000141.1:0-6478 GCA_964609905.1 uncultured Verrucomicrobiota bacterium | reverse complement strand
GTCATCAACGCCCGGCCGTCGCAAACCGCCTGGATCACATACTGATCCTCGGGATCCACATTGCCGGAATAGCGATTACCGACCACGGCGCCGATCCGCACCGGGCTCTGGGCGGTCAGATAGCGCAGCGTATCGATGGCATGGCACGCCTGGTTGACCACCATGCCGTGTCCTCGCGCCCCCCGCTCATACCGCCAGTGGTAGTTGACCGGAATCGTGTCCGACGTCCGCGTCCGGTTGGTGTTGTGGCATTCGCACGCCACGATTTCACCGATGACATTGCTTTCGACCAGCCGCCGGAGGTGTTGGTGGATCGGGTGGAATCGGGTGCTCTGCCCGATGGTCAGTTTGACGCCGGCCGCAGCGGTCGCCTCGATCATGCGCTGTCCATCGCGCAGGGTCGGCGCCATCGCCTTCTCGCAGAAGACGTGCTTGCCGGCCCGGGCGGCGGCGACGGTCGCCTCCGCATGCAGGTGCGTGGGCAGGCAAATGACCACCACGTCCACCGCGGGATCCGCCAGGAGGTCGCGGTAGTCCTGGTAAGGACGGGGGGAGCCGGACAGCCGCCCGCACAGTTCCCGGGCCCGCTCGACGTGAATGTCCGAAACGGCCGCCAGGCGCGCCCCCGGCAGAACTTTCACACACCGGATGTGCCGTCCCGAAACGGTTCCCAGACCGATGATCCCATATCCGACCTTCTCTCGCTTCATCGTTCCTCCATTGAATGAACGGCCGCCCTTGAGGCGCCCATTGCCGTTGCTTCCCAATCCGCCATTTTTGGACATCCTTCAGGTAATGTTGGCATGACCTCAGTTCGATCCCGGGCGGAAAGAGGTTTTCAGACGTTCTTCATAGCGCCGCGCCTCCCGCGCATACACAGCATCCGGAACGGAGACGGCTCCGGTCGAACAAGAGGGAAGGAGCGCGGCGCCGCTCGCCACGCGCGGATCGGTGCAGGCATGGTCGTGGCGGTACGGTTCGCGCGCGTTCGGATCCCTGAAATCCGGCACGGCCAGCGGGACGCCGCCTTGCAGGATGGAGCGATAGGCCAGAAGACCGGGAAGGCTCATGTCCATCGCCTGATACACATCGATCGCATATCGACCAGCCGCCGCATCGCCGATTATAGACCCGACGAAAAATTCAACCGCGTAGAAACTGCCGTTTTCAACATAATGGGCCAAGGCCGCGGTGCGGGAGTTCCGGATGAATGTCGCCGGGCAATAGGCTTCATGATCGAAAACGGTTTCCTCCTTTCCTTCAAGATGCACGTGTAATTGATTCGGTTGAGCCGAATCGGTTTCCATGCTGCCCTTGGTCCCGATCATCCGGCAGCGCGGAAGATAGGGGTGTTTCAGGTTTCCATGCAGGCTCCTGGCCATGGCCCCGTTTTCGAGTTTCATGATTTCCATGGCCGCGCTTCCGCTTCGGGCTCCATGCGCGGCCATGTAGGGAAGCCGGGGTGTTTCCATGCCAGCCACATTCTTCGGACGCAGGCTGGAGATGAACAGCATGGGCCCGATACTATGGGTGCAATAAAAGGTGGACGGCACGTAATTGCGCCAGTGATCGCGATCGCCCCGCGTCAACAGATGCCACTTGAAGGAACAGTCGTTGATGAAATCGCATTCGGCGCTGACCAGGTCGCCGATGTCGCCGCGGTCATACCGAAGACGCATTTCAAAATGCTGGTTGAAATAACAATAATTCTCGGCGTAACAGTACCGCTTGCCGCTCTGCTCCACGGCTTCGCAAAGCGCAACGCCTTCCGCCGGGGTCTGGGCCGGCAGGACTTCGCTCATCACATGTTTTCCGGCGCGCAGTGCTTGAACCGCATAGGGCGCGTGCTCGTTGGCGAAATTGGCAATGATCACCGCATCGATGTCCCCCCGCAACAAGGATTCCGCCGATGCGCCGCATTCGATCTTCAGCCCGCGTTTGACGATTTCACCTTTCACCCGCTCCAGCAAGGGCGCGTACGATTCGCAAATCGCCGTCACACATGCGTCGGGGTGATTGGCCAACGCGCCGAACGCAAAATCCAATCCGCGTGTCGCGCCCAACACTCCGATCCGAATCTTACTCATGGCTCACACGCTCCGCGATTCGGGGAAATCGTGGTCACGTTCAGCTTGAGAATGTCGCACAAGAGGGTGAGTTCCTCGACATGATCCCCATACAGAAGGACGACATGCTCGCGCGATATGTGTTCGACAAACGCCGGAAGCCTGTCGATTTGCAGAAGGGCGCTGGCCTCGCAATGCGGCATCCTTTCATGCCGCGTCGTTTCCAGCACCTGGCCGCGGCCCAACAACACGTTTTTCCCGTCAAAATGCAGTTCGATGCAGGTGAACGGCGCTCCCGCCACAAGCTCGCTGTCCACGCCGCAGCCGCGTCCGTCGCGCTTGATCTCGTAGGTGCCGCCATAGTCTTTCAGTTTCGCCTTGCCGGATGGCGTCATTTCAGGCGGCACAATGCCCGTGAACCCGCAGTGCGCCAATCGCGCAAGGTTGCCCCGATGTTTTTCCGCGATCCCCGCGGATGCGGATAACGGATCCCCGAAATGCTCCTTTAACGCGCCCACATAGGATAAGGGATACAGGTTGGACATCATGCACGGCCGATCCAGGAAATACGTCGTCAGCACCATGCTCATCATCGCGCAGTAATCGCCGTCGCAGGAGGCGATATACCCATCCTCCCGCGCCAGGCACTGGGCCAGGCAGGGCACGTCGCGCCCGCCGTTGACGATCAGATCGCCGTAGCAATTGACCCCGAACCCCATGGCCTTTTCTTCCTCGAGAATGGAGGCGATCGCCAGGTAGGCGCGCAACGCCGTTTTCAATTCGTCCGGCCTGACGGATATCTCCTCATACCGGGCTTTTCGCCGGGCCCACAGCCGGGCCAGCGATGCTTCGTCGAAGGTGGGATAGCGTTCGCGTATGGCGCCGATGGGCTTGACCACGATTTCCGTGCCGAGCGACGATCGGATCAGATGGCCCCCGGCATGGGCATTCCATGGAAAATTCTGTTCGCCGAACACCACCAGGCGGCTGCTTTTAAGGAATTTTCTCATGGCCAGCGCCTTCAGCAGCGCGGATCCGAGCCGGTTGTTTTTGACCAGATGCACCTCGACGCCGAGCGCTTTCAAGTAATCGCACGCCGACCATTTCCAGAAATCGGGCTCGTCAAAGTCGATCAAGGGCCAGAAGACAACAGGCAATTGGCGCTTGATCAGGGGGCCGGGACAGGAATTCCATATTTCCGTGGGATAACAGGGACTGCTCACCGGGAGAATCACGTCCACATCGTCCGACAGATTTTCAACCGTTTCCGCCCAGTGGCCCGGCGAACGAATGGCGATCGTGTCGTTGAGCACGGCGCAGTCACTGACGCGTTCCGCCAGTTTCTCGACATCCACGGACGGTTTTCCTTCCCGCGCCAACAGCGGCTGAATCCGGACTCGCGGCCGTTTCAGATAGGAAGGCACATTCCCCGTTAAATACCGTTCGATTAATTTCCCCGGTTGCATGCGGTCACACTCCCTCGTTCTCTATTTCCGCCCTTCTCCATCGCTCCACGCTCTTCCCGGAACCGGGATCCTCTCAGTTCGCGGGCCGGAAGATCGCGTAGTTGAGGAGAATCCACGGCCCGTTCCAGGGCGTGCCGCCCGCCATCGTGCTCTCGATGCGCACAAGGTTCTTCCTCTTCAGCATGTTCGCGGGAATCAGGTGCTTCACCACGGCGCGTTCCTTCTCCTTGAAACCGGTGGCCCCCTCGTACAGGAGCTTGCCGTTGACGAGAATCCTCCACGTGCCGGGGCGGTCCTTGTGGAGTTCATGTTCGCCCGCGAGAATCAGCTCGTACGGCCCCGGCCGGGCCGGCTCGAACTCGATCCCGGCGAAGTTGGGGCGCGGCTGGAGGAGCACGCCGCGGAGCAGAATGCCGAACACCGTGTTGGTCCTCTCGGCCCCCATCCACTGGCCGCCGTCCATGTCGGCCGGCGTCCTGAAGATGTCCCCTTTCGCCTCGTCGAGCGAGGATTCCTTCGCCGCCAGCGCGCGGTTGGCCGCGATGTTGCCCGCGTAGCGCGTCTGGAAGTAGTCGGGCTTGACGGCCTTGGCGGTCTTCAGGTGGTTCTCGGCGACATTGAGGCAGGACTGGTAGCTGTAGCCGCCAACCCCGCCGTAGAGTTTCAGGCGGAACGCGTCTTTCGCCATGGCCTTGTCGTAGGCTTTGCGCGCCGTCCGCACCGCCTTTTCGTACTCGTCGAGGTGCTTGAGGATGTAGGGCGTGAACTGGCCCTCGCGCATGAAGTTGTCCATCCAGTAAAACGCCTTGGAGCCGGGCTCGAGTATCTCGAACATGCCCTTGCCGAAAAAGAGTTCGGTGGCCCGCTTCACCGTGTCGCGCCGGTCATACGCCCGGCGGTGCCAGAGCGCCTCGTTCATGGCGGCAAGCTGCACCGCCTGGTTCGGCGTGGCCTGGTTCGCCATGAACCCCGTGACGTCGTCGCCAAACCCGTCGTACTGCCACTGCGACCACGGGACGGCATCCACGATGGCCCCCCAGTGGTACTGGTGCGGGAGCGGGCGGTTCTGCCAGATGAAGGGTTTGCGGCCGAAGGCCTGCCTGGCCCAGTCGGTGTCGCGCTTCTCGATGTCGTAGGCGATCATGCGCTCGCCGGTCCAGAACAGGTCGATGGCTGGGTCCATATCCTTCGCGATGGACCGGTTGTAGGCGTCACGCTCGTCGCCGCCGGGTTCCGACTGGAGGGCTTTGAACGTCGTGCTGTAGTAGGGGCCCCAGTAGAACGGCGGGCAGTAGATCAGCCGGAACTCCGGGTATTTCGCGCGGACTTCCCGGAAGAGGCGCGTGACGAACTTCGCATCCTGGTTGGCGCCGCATCGGTTGATCTCGATATCCCGCGGATGCAGCGGGTAGCGCCCGTCGTCATACAGGAACAGGCAATTCCCGCCGGCCGCCGCCACGGTCATCATCCAGTCCCGATTCAACTGGAACGTGCGTTCGCTGGTGAGCGGATATTTCGGGTACATGTGCAGCGAACGGTCGCCGAGATAATACCGGATGCCGAACGGCTTGTAGACGCGGACCGGTTCCAGGCTGATGAACAGGCGGAGCGGCGTCAACCCATGGAACGCCGTGGCGGCCCCCTGCCGCGCAACCGCGCTGAGCTTGGAGAAGAGCGCGATTTCGACGGAGTCCGGGCCGGAGGACAGATGTCCGCGCTGGGGCGTTTCGGGCCAATCCGAAATCGAGCAGAGGCGCACGCGCCGCTTCGGCTGGTCCACGAGTTGAATCAGGCTGACGATGGCCCACGTGGTTCCGATCGTATCGCGGCCCTGGAGCGTGGCGCCTTCCTTCGTCACGCTCAGGGCATAGCCTTCCTCCTTCTCGGGCGCTTTCAGCTTGCCCTCGTTGACGGAGATGATGAACTTCGCCTTGTCGTCGAACGGGATTCCGAAGCGCTCGAATTTCGTCCGGAGCAGGAGCACGCGGGCATCGTCGGCGGGAAGCCCGGAAACCCGGACGCTGACGGGGGCGACAAAGCGCCTCGCGTATTGAGCGTTCTGCGGAGTCGGGAAAACCTTCGCGCCGGTGTCCATCGGGAGCTTGAGCGCGTCGAGGTCGATTCCGCGCATCCAGGCGAGGGCTTCGCGGCAGGTCTCCGCGGGGGATTCGCCGTAGCGCTGCGCCGTGTTCAGGTTGAGGGCGCCGAGTTCCTCCAGATACCGGCGGCACTGCTCCCGGTCGCTCATGCCGAGCGCGGCGTCCGCCAAACGCATGTAGATCATCGCCCGGGTGCGGCCGGAGAGCGTGTCCACTTTCAGCGCGGGCTCGAGCACCTTGATCGCGTCCTGGTTGTTGCCGAGGTAAGCGAGAAACGCGCCATAGGCGAGACGGGTGTCGGCATCCTCCGGCTTGAGCGCGTGCATGCGCGCCAGACACTTCAGGGCATTGACCTTCATGGCCTCGCATTCGGCCTCGGATTTGAGCGCCATATACGTGGCATCCCATTGGGGCGTCTCCGTGCTCCATCCGCCGTGGCAGGCGGAGAGCAATTGGCCGTAGGCCGCAAACTTCTGATCCGTTGTGGCGTCGGCCATGGCGACGATCTGGTTGGCGGTTTCCAGGGCCTTGGCGGAAGCGCCGGCTTTTTGGAAGGCTCGCATCTGTTTCAGGAGGTCGGCCGCGTCCGGCTGCTTGGCAACGTCCGCGGCATGCAGCGGGGCGCAAGCAAGAAGGACTCCGGACAGCGCAAACAGGCACATTCTTGTTCTTGTCATAGTGATTTCATTTCCTTCCGCATGTTACTCCAAATCTGCCATTATCCACAGAAACAGCGACGCCGGCATCACGCAGACTTCCTTGTAAATGGCGCTGGTCGCGGTCGGCCAGTAAGGCGCATCGTCGTCGCCGAACGACTTGATGCCGCAGGGAACCGCGCCGGTGAACT
>CAZSUH010000140.1:0-6511 GCA_964609905.1 uncultured Verrucomicrobiota bacterium | reverse complement strand
ACACCCACACGCTGATCAGCGGCGAATTGATCAACGAGGAATTCGTTTCCGCGGAGGTTTTCCTGTGTTTCGGGTCAACGAAAATCATGACGGATACAACGAACGGATGGGACATGGTCACGAGCCTGGGCAGCAAGGCGAACGGCGTCGTGTTTTCCGCCTGGACCCCGCCCTTGCTGGAGGAGACCCCCTACTGGTATCGGTGGTATGTCGTGAACAACGACGGCAGTTCCTGGACAGCGGCGAACGGCTTCGATTCGGGAACAAAGGCGCCTGGCGGAGGACCGAACGTGATCCACGTCGACAACAGGGCAACCGGCGCCGGAGACGGCACCGACTGGAATCACGCCTTCCCCTCCATGGCCCTGGGCTTCACGGCACTCGACGCGACCCGGACCCAGATCTGGTTCACCGGCGGTGCCTATCTGGAAGGCTCTCCCCTGACGCTGACCCAGGGGGCAACGCTGATTGGCGGTTTCGAGGGCACGGAGTCGGCCCCCGCGGAACGCGCGTTGACCGACGCACGGGGGACGGTAACGAACTGGACGGTTTTTAACGCGAACAACGCGCACGCGTGCCTGACACTCAACACGGGCACAAATGCAGTTCTGCTGGATAGCCTGGTATTTGCCAACGGCGTGAAATCGGGGACGGGTTGCGGAATCGACAAAAACAACACGGGCGATCTGACGCTCATCAACTGCAAGCTACTCAACAACCGGAGCAATGGAAGCGGCGCGGGCGCCTATTTCGGCGGCGGGACAATCCTGATGACCAACTGCGTGGTGGCGCAGAACAGGCCGACCGATTATTACAAGTACGGTTTCGGGATTTATTCGTCCGGCGCCAACCTGGACCTGGTGGACTGCGTGATCTCGAACAACTCGGTCATCAATTATCGCCAATCCAAAGGGTTGGGCCTCTATTTCAACAATGGCCGCCTGCGGGCCTTGCGCACGGAGTTCCTGAATCACGTCGGCCCGGCCAACACGGGCATGGGCGGAGCGGGAGTTTGCGTGGACAACGCCGCGAACACCTCGGCCACCTTCAGCAACTGCATCTTCCGGGGCAACCTGGCCCAGCAGTGTGACGGCATGGGAGGCCCCGGCCAGGGCGCGGGGATGTGGCTGAATATGGCGGCGGCCGTAACGGCGCGGGTGGTGAACTGCACCTTCACGGCCAACACAAACCTGTTTGGCCACGGTGGCGCCATCGCGCTGAGCGGCGGCACGCTGATCCTGAAGAACTCCATCCTGTGGAACAACGGCGTCGCAGCGGCTTATACCGGTCACGAAATTTACAGGACCGGCGGCACGCTGCTGGTCGATTATTGCGCCCTGACGGGGACCAACGAACCCACGGTCACCGGCGAAGCCGCCCTCTCAAACGTAATCACGAACGATCCGCTGTTTGCGAGCCAAACGGATCTTCACCTCCAGAGTCGGCAAGGTCGCTGGAATCCGGAAACGGAAACCTGGGTCATAGACTCACAGGCAAGCCCCTGCATCGATACCGGCGATCCGGCCGATCCCGTGGGGCTTGAGCCCCGTCCAAACGGCCGTGTCATCAACATGGGCGCGTATGGCGGAACAGCCCAGGCTTCCATGACGCGGGCCACGGTGGGCGCGTTGATCCTGATCCGATAGACAAACGGGGCCGGCGCTCCGGAATCCATTCGCGCCGCGTCAGCCGAAGCCGTGCCACGCGTCTCATCCGGCGGACGTTGACACGAGGCGTTTGTCTTTGCCATACTGGGGGTGCTCATGATCGCTTCCCCTAAAACCATTCTGTTTCTCGGCGACGGCATGGCCGATGAGCCCATCGCGGAACTGGGCGGGAAAACCCCGCTTCAGGCCGCCATCAAACCTCATATGGACAGCATCGCGCGCAACGGGCGCAGCGGCACCATGCTCACACTTCCCGAGGGCTTCCCCACGTCCAGCGACGTGGCCAACATGTCCGTGCTCGGATGCGACCTGAAGACCGAATGCTGCGGCCGCGGGCCTCTCGAAGCCGCCAGCCAGGGCATCCCCCTCGGCCCGCATGATGTCTGTTTTCGAATGAACCTGGTCTCCGTCGACAAAGAGGGCATCCTCGCCGATTTCTCGGGCGGCCATATCTCCCAGGCCGACGCCGAATCCGCTGTGGCGATGCTCAACCGCTCATTGGGCGCATCCCAGATTCGTTTTTATGCGGGCGTCAGCTATCGCAGCCTGCTCATCCTTTCCGGACCCGAATTCAGCGGCGCCGTCCGCTGCGACAAGCCGGACGACAACCACGGCAACCCCGTCCACCAGCATCTGCCCCGGGCCGCGACTCCGGAGGGCGCCCACACCGCCAACGTCCTGCGCGACCTGATGGCCGCCGCCGAACCGCTGCTCAAGAACCGCACCGCCAATGCCATCTGGCCCTGGAGCGGCGGCAAGGCAGGCTCCATACGCAAACTCACCGAACGATTCGGCATCTCGGCCGCAGTGATCTCCGCCGTCGACGTGATCAACGGGCTGGGCCGCTGCCTCGGCATGGACGTCATCAGGGTCCCGGGCGCCACCGGGTATATCGACACCCACTACGAGGGCAAGGCCGACGCGACGCTGGACGCCATCCGCACGCATGATTTCGTGTTCGTGCATGTGGAGGCGATCGATGAGGTCAGTCACGCGCGGGATCGGAAGCTCAAAATCAAAACCATCGAGGAGTTCGACCGCCGGTTGATCGGCCGGGTGCTCCGCCTGGCGCCGCCCGATCTGGCGTATGCCGTTCTGCCTGACCACCCCGTCCCCATCGCCTCCGGCAAACACACACGCACCCCCGTGCCCGTGTCGATCCGGAAACCCGGCTGGTCGCCTGACGGCACGCCGACGTTCGACGAGGAAGCGTGCCGGCGCGGTTCATTGGGACAGATCGAGGGGGATGGGTTGATGCGCCTGCTGTTCGGCGCGCCCCGCTTCTGACCGTTTTTCAGGTCTCGATCCGGCCATCGCGCATCCGGATCGTCCGCATGCAGGCGCCCGCCACATCGGCGTTATGCGTCACCACCACCAGCGTCCTCGACCGTTCCCGCGTGAACGCGAAAAGGTAGTCCAACACTTGCGCGCCGGTCTTGCTGTCCAGACTGCCGGTCGGTTCGTCGGCCAGCAGGATTTCCGGATCGTTCATCAACGCGCGAGCCAGGGCCACGCGCTGTTGCTCGCCGCCGGAAAGCTCGTAGGGCGTGTGGTTCCACCGGTCTTCCAAGCCCACGGCCTTCAACAAATTCATGCCGCGCGCCCGGACCGCGCGGCCGGCCCGGCCCAGGGCCATGGCGGGCAGCACGACATTTTCAAGAACATCCAGTTCCGGCAGCAGGTGATAGGCCTGGAAGACGAAGCCGATGCGGCGCGCGCGCATCTCCGTCCGCGCCGCCGGCGCCTGGCGGTACACGTCCTCGCCCTGGATCGCCACGCGACCCCGTGTCGGCTTTTGCAGGCCGCCCAAAATGTGGAGGAGCGTGCTTTTCCCGGCGCCGCTGGGCCCGATAATGGCCACACGCTCCCCGGCGGCGATGCGCAGGGAGACGCCCTCCAGCACCGAGAGGGTTTTCCCGGCCAGCGTATAGGCCATGCCGACCTGTTCCGCTTGAATCATGGGTGCGGCGTGCTCGCTCATTCGTTCCTCAGCGCTTCGACGGGATCCAGCCGGGCGGCGCGCCAGGCCGGGATCAGTCCCGCCAGGGTGCAGATCACAATCACGGACAACCCCACCACGGCCACATCGCCAAAAGTGGTGCGGGCCGGAATTTCGCTCAGGTGGTACAGCTCCCGCGGCAGCAGCTCCATCTGGAAGGTGTCGGAAATCCAGCGCAGCAGGTCGTTCCGGTAGCGCAGGATGAGCAATCCGAATCCCACGCCCGCCGCCGTGCCCGCCACGCCCTGCGCGAAACCGAGCACAAAAAAGAGATTCATCACCCGGTGCGTGGGAAATCCGATCGCCTTGAGCAGCCCGATTTCCCGCGTCTTCTGAACCGCCAGCGTGATGAGCGTGTTGGTGATGCCGAACGCCGCCACGATCGCGATGAAGATCAGGAGAAAGAACATGATGTTCTTCTCGACCCGCAGCGCGCCGAACAACTGCTGGTTCTGCTCCATCCAGGTCGTCACCGGATAAGCCGGGCCGACCACCGCCTGGATCGCATCCGCCACCCGCCGGGCCTGCTCCGGGTCTTCGGTCATGACGTTGATCGCATGCACGCCTTCGTCCAAGCCGTGCACGTCGCGCGCGGTCGGGAGGGTGCCGATCAGGAAATGCATGTCGTAATCGTACATCCCCACGCTGAAGATGCCGCAGACCGTCAGTTCCTCGGGAAGGCGGATCTCGTCGCCGCTCAGAAAACCGGCCGGGGAATTGACCAGCAGCACATCGCCCACCCGAATGGCCATCGCATCGGCCAGGTCCCGTCCCACCGCCACCTCTCCCCGTTTTGCCGGGAACGCCCCTTCAACCATCGCGCCCGGAATACGGCTGACCCGTTTTTCACGCGCCGGTTCGACGCCCCGGAGCAACGGCGTAAAGACCGCTCCCTGATGCCGGATCATGACCGGCCCCTGGATATACGGCGCCGCGGCTTTCACGCCCGGAACGGATTCGACCGGACCGAGCAGGAAATCGGGATCCCGGATCACCCCGCCGCCGCCTTCCACCGTCACGTGCGCGTTGAAGCCCAGGATTTTCTCCTGCCACATGTCGTCGAAACCGGTCATCACGGACAGGACGATGATCAACAGCGCCACGCCCAGCAGCACCCCCAGCAGCGACAAACAGGTCACCACCGAAAAATAGGAGCGCTTCGGCTTCAGATACTTGATGGCGAGAAACAGGGAGAACGGAAGGGCGCTCATGCATCCTTTCGGGGGCGCAGTTGCGGGAACAGGACCACGTCGCGGATGGCGTCCACCCCGTTCAGGATCATCGCCAGCCGGTCAATGCCCACCCCCATGCCGCCCGCCGGCGGCATGCCGTGCTCCAGGGCGGTAAGGAAATCCTCGTCGATTTTCTGGACGTCTTGCCCCGCCTGGCGCGAAAACGCCTCGCGCTGGCGCAACGGATCGTTCATCTCCGTGTAGGCGGGGGCCACCTCCTGGCCGCGGATCACCAGTTCGAACACGTCCACCAACGTGGGATCGTCCTCGCAGGGCTTGGCCAGCGGCACCAGCGCCGCGGGAAGCCGGGTCACAAACGTGGGCTGCAGGAGCGACTTCTCGATCAGCTTCTCATAGACCTCGTGCGTGACGAGCAGGTGGTCCCAGTCCGGCGGCACGTCCAACCCGGCGACGCGGGCTTTATCCCGCGCCGTTTCAACGGGCAGTTCGAACCAGTCCGCCCCCATCCGTTCCCGCACCAGGTCGCGGTACGGCGCCGCGCGCCAGGGCAGGGTGAAGTCGATCGCGTTCTCCCCTTCCCCCGCCTTGAGGCTGCCGAACACCTTCATGGCCACGCGGGTGATCAAGGTTTCGATGAGGCTCTTCATGCGGCGCAGGTCGGCGTAGGCCTCGTAGATCTCGAGCATCGTGAACTCGGGATTGTGGGTCCGGTCCAGACCTTCGTTGCGGAAGTTGCGGTTGAGCTCGAAAACCTTGTCGAAGCCGCCGACCAGCAGGCGCTTCAGGTAGAGTTCGGGCGCGATGCGCATGACCATATCCGTGGCCAGGGCGTTGTAATGCGTCACGAACGGCCGGGCCGCCGCGCCCCCCGCCTGGGATTGCATCATAGGGGTCTCCACCTCCTGAAAACCCTCGTCGTGCAGGCAGGCGCGGATTTCGCGGATCATGGCGATGCGGCGGTTGAACACCTCGCGCGTCTCCGGATTCGCGATCAGGTCCAGGTAGCGCTGCCGGTAGCGCTGCTCGGTGTCGCGCAGTCCGTGCCACTTTTCGGGAAGCGGCAGCAACGCCTTGCTGAGCAGGCTCCACGTCTTGACCTTGACCGTTTTTTCCCCCGTGCGGGTGAGGAACAGGTCCCCTTCCACGCCGATGTGGTCGCCCACGTCCAGAAAGCAGAACGCCTCGTAGGCGGCGTCGCCTATTCCGTTTTTCTGCACGTAAATCTGGAAGCGGCCGCTCCCGTCGGTCATGGTGCAGAAGGCGCTCTTGCCCATGTTGCGTACCTGCAGCAGACGACCGGCAATCCGGGCGGGCTGCCCTTCCGCAAAGCCCGCGACCACCTCGGACATGCGCGTGCGCTCAAACGCACACCCGAACGGCTTGTAACCCCGTTCCTCCAACTGTTTCATATTCGCAATCCGCTGCGCGCGGAATTCATTCGTTTCCGGATCGGACATGACAGTCTCCCTTGATTGCGCCCTATTTTGGCCATTCCCCCCATCCGGTTCAACAACAATCGGCGGCGCTGTCGTGGAGTTTTCAAAAGCGGAAAGGGTCGGGGCCTCAGCGAGGGCGGTTGGTTGTGACTATAGGGGTTCCGACATACGACATCGCCTTTCTCACAAGGCTGGCGATTTGCTGAAGTTTCGCCT